>NTJV01000021.1 GCA_002457235.1 Puniceicoccaceae bacterium MED-G32 | reverse complement strand
CATTCCCAAGGTGCATCATTAAGAGAAAAAGAATCTTTGAAATGGAAATCTTTTGATAAGGTAAAAAAATCGTTAGCTTTAAGCATAAAGTATTAGGTTTGCTCTTTATCAGACATAATTAAGCTAGTTTGCTTTATGTCATTCTGGTGGTCTTCACCATGAGTGTCTAATATATTATTTTCATCGAGAACTTCTGAGTCTAATTCCTTAGACGGAGTTTCAGGTTCTGGGGACAAGTCCACATAGAGTTCTTCTGAACTCCACGGTGTTGTACGTGCATTATACATAGCCATGTAATTCTTCATGGTGTCTTCGCTGATCTCAGTTCCTGCATTGCCCCACTCTTGCCTAATGTATGTTAAAACTCCGGCTATTTGTTTGGGCTTTAAATTAAGTCCAGACGGTCCGAAAGCAGGCATATTACCATTATAGGTTTTTCCCAAAACAATAACTTTACCATTCATCCCATTGATTAGGATTCTTGCTAAGACTTCTTGGTGGCCTAAGACCCAATTTGAATCAACTAAAGGAGGATAGACGCCTGCGACTCCCAAACCATCGTTTTGGTGGCATTGTGCACACTGGGCAAGGAATATTTTTTCTCCTATCTCAAACAAAGATTTTTGTGGAATAGATAAGGTTTTATCCTCTGCCACATAATCTGGGTGATATCCATCCCATCTAAATTCACCACCTTGCGTTACGATATGAATTCCACCCCAAAAGCAAACGCCTGCAAATAAGAAAATTAATGCTATGGGTAGAAAAGAAAACCCTTCCTTGGGTAATTCTTTATCCTTAATTAATTTCTGATGAATCTCTTGAATTGCATCATCGTGTAATTCGTTAGAATTTTCTAAATCTTTATTCTCCTGTGTCATTTTTTGTTACTACTGCTTCAGGTAAGTTATAATTAATATCAAGATTTAATAAATATTCAACTAGAGCAATGGCTCTTTTTGTTGGAATAATGGCTATACTGTCTTTGGGTGAATATGGATTACCCTCAGGAAATACTAATGCGTTATCGGTTGCAGTAGTCTCACTGATTTCAACGGTTTCAAATAAAAATGGGAATGGAGGCATTAATGAACCCGGTGAAGTAATTTGAGGGTTGTATAAATGTAATAAATGCCAGTTTAAGTCAGTCTTTCTTGCACCAACACTGGATAAGTCTGGACCTATACGCGAATAGCCAAGTAAGACATTAGCTTGCATGATATAATCCCTAGGTACAGTCACCCTTTGTCCGAAGCCTCTTTCTAAATCCTTTCCTAATTCTTCCCTTCTTACCTGTTGCGTATGGCAATTCACACAACCGAGTTTAATGTATTCCAGATGCCCTTGTTCTGATAAGCCGGAAAGTTTCATTGGATAGAGAGGATCCCCTTCGACTAGAATAAGATCACCTGCATCATTCAACTCTAAGGTTTCAGTTGATTGTTTCAAATTGCCAAGTTGATTAAGGCTCGAAGAAATTAATCCTAAAAAAGAGGATGTTAAGATAATAAATATACCAAATAATAGGATAGAGAAATGGTTCATAATATTAATTTAGGTATTTTGATTAAGCTTATCTTTTGAAAAACTAGGCAGAGCATCTAGTAGCTTACTTAGAAGTAATGCAGTAATATTGAATGCAAAAAGTAAGTTAGCTATGAAAAGGATGCTTAATCCAACTAACTTTAATTGCATCCATAAAGATAAATTTTGAGCAATCTCTAGAAAGGATAATTCAGCAGTATTGTACTGCGTACCTTGTTGCCAGCCACCTAAATAAAGAGCGATCAAGAGGAAAACAATCCCTATAGCTGAAAGTACAAAATGAAGATTTGGAAGGAAAAAAGATTTGAAAGGATGATTCAGTAAAGTTGGGACTAAGTAATAAAATGCACCAAAGAAAATCATGCTAAAGAATCCATAGATGAGTTGCCAGTGATGAGCCTCATAAATCAATGTAAAACGAGCTACAGCATCGATTGATGAAACCGAAAGCCCCATTTTTATTATTAGATGTAGCACAAAGGCAACGCTACCAAAAGTGATGAATTTAAGCGCTAAGTTGCTTTTAAGCTGACTGAAATTACCAAAAGCGGTTCCGATAAGATTTACATAAAAAATTAAGGTGGGTATAGCTAAGGAGATGGCAAATACTATTGAGGTCGTTGTAAGCCATACAGGTACAGGTGCACCTATAAGATAAGTCATTCCAGACCATGACGCAAAAAGTACAAA
The DNA here is from genome assembly GCA_002457235.1 of Puniceicoccaceae bacterium MED-G32. Classification (GTDB taxonomy): domain Bacteria; phylum Verrucomicrobiota; class Verrucomicrobiia; order Opitutales; family Coraliomargaritaceae. The sequence goes on along the minus strand of NTJV01000021.1, from coordinate 11,393 downwards.
TGTCCAAAATGCAAGTGACGACATATGATAGCTACGAATTGGGGTATTCGATAATTTTGGTATGAAATAATAACAAGCTCCTAAAGCAATGGGGCATAACCATAAATAGAAGACATTATTGATATACCATGCATGAACGATCGATTGAAGTACACCTCTGACTGGAAACCAATTGATGAAAAATTGTCCTATAACAAAGATCCAAGGGAACCAAAGCAAACCACCTAATATATACCATTGTGATACATAAGAATAATCATTTTGTTTATGACGATATGCGATAATTCCCCATACAGCTACTAGTGTATAAGCTAATAGAAAGATACCTGATGTGTATCTAGGGAATTCCATCCAAGTGTAGGCAGTCGCATCGCCAATAAATATACCTAGTAAGCCAAGTGTGAGAGCAATATTCCAAATAATTCCCGCGATTAGTAAAATTCCTCCATGCTTAATGGGTGTTTTTGATAATCGAGCCATTATCCAAAAGGCGACTGCAAAAATTGCATTACTGCACCACCCCATAATTAAAGTGCTATTAAGCATTGCCTGAATACGACCAAAAGTGAAGCCTTCGTAAGTACTTAAAAAATTAGGGCTAATAGTTTTAACTCCTCCAATCACTGCAAATAAGGAACTCAATATTAGCCAAGTGATGGCTGAAATAATAAAATAAAAGGCGGCTTTATTTATGGAGCTGTCAATAGCGTTAAGCGAATCATAGCGACTTTCAGTTGAGAGCTGAGACATAATAAACGGAATTAACTTAGGAATTAAATATTTGAATTAGTTTTTACGGTATTGATTAAGAATGAGTTCCATTGCTCTTTCAATAGGGATCTTTGCCGATTCAGTATTATTAAGTTCGAGAAGGTTTAGCTTTTTAACTCCTTCGGCACGAATAGTATCTGCTTCATAGATTCTCTGTTCCTTTAATGCTGCATCAACACCCTCAGGTTTATTCGGTAAATAAGTTACCACAAGTATTAGCAGAAATACCAAAATGGCTAACCCTCCAAACACAAAAGAGAGCAATGATGAAAAATTAAACTCAGTTTTTTTCATAATATAAGAAATTTATTCTGAATGGTTAAGAGACTTTAGAATGTTTGGATCCTTAATTGGAATAGGCTCTGCTTTAAGCATACTACGGCAAACGGACCAAATGCAGATGCCTCCTACTCCGACGATTGCTGCTATGTCAAAAATCTCAACAGAAAATTGTCTAATATAGTAACCATGAGATGCAGTAAGATCAATAACCTTACCTGGAATCAAATTCCAATATAGGTCAACTAAGTGAAATGTAAGTATCCAAATTGCAACAAAGACTAAACGACTCACGACAACTTTGGTCTTATACCAAAGCAATAATAAGAATGGTATTATAAAATGTGCAAAAATTAAAAGAAGACTAATCGCCCACCAAGTATTTTTAACTCCGTAGCCATCATGTTCTCTAATATTATACCAGTAGGTTTCTTCTGGTATATTAGCGTTATAGATCAGGAAATACTGAGAGAAAGAAATGTAGGCCCAAAATATAGTAAAGGCTAGCATCATGCATCCAAGGTCATAGCGGTGAGCCTGTTTAAAGGTACCTTTCATGTAGCCTTTAGCTGAAACAACAATGCAAAAGATCAGAATTACACTCAAGGCTGCACGCATGGAAGCAGCAAAAAACCAAACACCATACATAGTGGAAAACCAATGATAGTCTAATGACTTGAACCAATCAATACCTGCAAGAGTCGATGCAGTAGCCAGTAAAAATAACCCTACTGAAGATAAACGCCTAGCTTTATGGGTATTTTGAATGTCCCCGGTTTTGTCTGTATCAAACGACCATTTTCTCAAAAAATAAGACAGTCCAAAGAAAACTAGGAAATAAATAACCGCACGTATGATGAAGGCATTTGAATTTAGGTAAATCGACTTCCATTGATATAGCGGGTCTTCTTGAACCGTACCGTGACCGCCAGGCAGTAGATTACTTCCATCGAGCCACTTCCACAAAATACCGGGCTCACCAATCATTTGTGGTATGACAAATAAAGGAATGAATAAAATAAACAACCAAGGAAAAACACTGAGGAAATGTTCACATTGACGGCGTATAATTGTCGGCCAACGAGCATGAAACACATACCAGATCTGAGTAATAAACAGTAACCCAAGAGCTATGGATAACCAAAAGGATAAGCCAATCAACCAACTTAAAAAGCCTCTTGCTGGGTCCTCTGAATCAAGTCCTGAAAATATTCCATATATTGAAAAAGCCAAAGCCACTAAACCAATTAACAAAGCAAAAAAACCGGTTGAATTTATATTTTTAATATCTTGATCGCTCATACTATTTATAGCCCTAATTCTGATTTTTCTGTTGTGGATAGAGATTCAAGTGGTGCGCTCTGTGAACGTTGTAAAGCCCTCAAATAAAGTACAATCGCCCATCTCTGTTCATTTGATAAGCGATCCTTTAAGCCGTACATTAACCCTTTTCCATTGGTAATCACATCATAGATGTATCCATCAGGAGCATCTCTCAAGCGATCGTCATGATATGAGGTGGCTAAGATACCATACTGCTTAGTTACTCCATTTCCATCACCTGCGGCACCATGGCAAGTCATACAAAAAATATTATAACTTTCTTGTCCATATTGCATGAGTTCAAAATCCACTGGATATGGAAAGTAATCAGAAAACTCACCATTAGCATCTTTACCTGAAAGCACTAATTCCTCTGAGGAAGTACTTGAAGTGAATTCTGTACTGAAAACGTCTTTTATTTCCAAAGCATTACCCCGCGATACTGTAAGCTTCGGCGGCAAACGATCATTTTGTCCGTTAGCATAAAAAGAGTTTTCCGCTTGAGGCTTATACTTAGCTTGGCGATCCATATCATTGAATACTTCAACCGGTTCTTTTTCAGTCAGAGAGCCTCTAAATCCTAAAATGGATACAGTAGCAACTATTACTAAAACGTAAATTGTTAAAAATAAGCGCATAATTGATTAAGCCTTAACCTCCTCTATATCAAAACCACCAATGGATTCTAAAAATTGTTTAGTTGCTTCATGATTATATTGCCCATCTTTCGCTTCAATTGCGATCATTAGGCGTTCATCTGAGACCTCTAGAAATTTTGCACAATTAAATAAAGAGTTATAATGTTGTGGCAATAAATTCATTATGAACATGCCTCCTAATGTACCAAAGGCAGCTAAGAGGATGGTCAATTCATACATAATAGGAAACGGAAATACAGGGCTGAAGAACGGATAGCCACCAACAATCAATGGATAATCAAAAGCATTCATATACCAGACCATAGCTGTACCTAGTGTTAATCCAGTAAGGCCGCCAATGAAAGTAAAGATGGGCACCTTAGAGCGAGCTTGTCCTTGTGCTTCCGGCATACCATGTACAGGAAAAGATGAGTAAGTGTCCCAGTACTTAAAACCGGCATCACGTACTTTTTCTGCTGCATGATATAAGGACGGTGTATCCTTGAAGCTAGCAACCATACCATAAATTTCTTCTGACATTATTGTGACTCCTTTCCATCATCGCTATGCCCATGCGGATCCGCTTGTGGCATAACAAACTTAATTTCACCAATAGGCATAAGAGGTAAAAATCTTAAAAACATAAGGAACAAAGTTGAGAATAAGCCAAAGGTGCCAGCGAATGTAAATATGTCTACGATAGTTGGTGAATAATATCCCCAACTACTCGGTAAAAAGTCATTGGCAAGAGAGGTAACAGTAATGACAAATCGCTCGAACCACATACCGACATTAATCAAAATAGACATAATCCAAACTAAAGATGCATTTTCTCTAACTGCCTTGAACCAGAATAATTGAGGAGTGAATACATTACATGAGAACATAATGTAGTAAGCCCAAGAATATTGGCCAAATGCTCGATTTATGAAGGCAAAGCTTTCGTATGGGTTTGCACCGTACCATGCGATAAAGAATTCCATAATGTAGGCATAGCCAACAATGGATCCTGTACCTAGACAAATCTTACACATATTATCTATGTGCCTTTGGGTAATTAAGTCATGTAATCCGTAAAGAGCTCTCAAAGGAAGCATCAAAGTAAGCACCATTCCAAATCCTGAAAAGATCGCTCCAGCTACAAAATAAGGTGGGAAAATGGTCGTATGCCAACCAGGGAGAACTGCAACAGCAAAGTCAAAAGAAACGATTGTATGCACAGAAAGGACCAATGGAGTGGATAAGCCTGCAAGTAACAAATAGGCCATTTCATAATTACGCCAATGATTTCCAGCATTTCTCCAGCCCATCGCAAGTATACCGTAGAAATACTTTCTAAATACATCTGCATATCGTGCCATAGATTCCCTAAGTTTGGATGTTTCTTCATAAACACCAGCACTTAATCGTTGAACGGCTCGGTCTCTTAATACTCCTAAGTCAGGAATCATACCCATGTACCAGAATAAAACGGATACCGTTCCATAAGTCGAAACAGCAAAAACATCCCATTCTAAAGGTGACCTAAACTGTGGCCATATCAGATTTGCGTTAGGAAGTGGAAATAACCACCAAGCAAACCAAACACGACCAACGTGGAACAAAGGAAATATACCGGCACAGACAACGGCAAAAATGGTCATCGCTTCAGCAGCACGATTAATGGATGTTCTCCAACCTTGTTTAAGCAGACACAAGATGGCAGAAATCAACGTACCAGCATGACCAATACCAATCCAAAAAACGAAGTTAACAATCGCCCATCCCCAGTTAATAGGGTTTGCGAGTCCCCAGACACCTACTCCTGTGCTGACTAGCCAAATTAACCCCATCAATGTAAAAGAAGCTGTAACCAGTGCTACACTCATGCAGACCCACCACCAGTTTGGTGCATTGGACTCAACAATCCTGCAGATTTTGTTAGTCACCCAACTAAAATCACGATTGTTAGTCACCAACACCTGCTCTTCTAAAGTAGCAGGCGCCACCTTATCGAGTAGAGCCTGTTGGCCCGCATCTATTGAATTATTAGTAGTATCCGAGGACATAATATTTTATAAATTAATGAGCTGAGTGAGGTTCATCGTAATGAGAATGATCTCCATTAGTTGATTGAGGGTTACCATATCGTTCCTTGTAAGCTTTATAGGCGTAAGGTTTCTTATAATAATCAGGCATCAACTTATTAGGATTTCTCAAACGTGCTAAATAGGTGGTTCGTGGACGCACATTTAAATATCCTAGTACAGAATAGTTTCTATCGCTTGCCTTCATTTTAGAGACCTCTGAATGTGGATCAGAAATATCTCCAAATGAAATAGAATCATTAGGACAGACTTGCTGACAAGCAGTCTTAATTGTCCCATCTGGAACTGCGGTATCATTGCTCGCACCAGCAATACTTTTCTGATTAATCTTAGCCGCTTGTATTCTTTGTACGCAATAGGTGCATTTTTCCATTACACCACGCATACGAACAGTAACATCTGGGTTGGCACGCATTTTTTCAAGTTCTGGCTCTTCAACCGGACCAAGTGGGCCTTTATAAAACTCACCTATCTCACGTTTGTTCCAATCAAAGAAGTTGAATCGACGTACTTTGTACGGACAGTTATTGGCACAATAACGAGTTCCAACACAACGATTATAGGCCATAGTATTAAGACCCTCTTTGTCATGAACTGTTGCATTAACCGGACAAACGCTTTCGCAAGGTGCGTTTTCACAATGTGCACAAGTCATACCCATAAAGGATACTTGAACATCTTCGGGTACCTCAGAAGCTTTATATTTTTCAGCAGAAAAATAGCGATCTAAACGAATCCAATGCATTTCTCTTCCTCGAAGAACTTGATCTTTACCAACAATAGGAATGTTGTTTTCACTTTGACAGGCTACAACACATGCAGAACAGCCAGTACAAGTATTCAAATCAATGGTCATACCCCATTGTTGGCTATTTGGGTATAGTTCCTCTTTACCCTTCCAGATTTTTACATTTGGATCTGGTACATTAAATTTAGGATGCACATAAGCTGAATTACCTCGATACTGATTTTGGGATTTATCGGCTAAAGAAGCATCGTCTTTGTAGCCATAATTAGCAGGAGCGTGAGACTCTACACCCATCTGATTTACAAAATCTGGATTCTTTTTATAATAATCTACAGTACCTTCTCTCACAATTGCACGTCCTTCCATTGACCAATGCTCCTGTGTATTTGCTAAGAAAAAGCGTTTCTCTGTGGCCTTTAATTTTACTCCGCTAACGAATCCCATTCCAGCAGAGGTCCTTAATCCGTAGGTATTGATTCCTACGTTTTCACCAACTCGTCCAACCAGTTTGCGACCCATTCCATAAGGTAAAACCACTGTGTAATTCGCTAAACCAGGCAATACATGAATAGGTATTTCTAGATTATTGTCTCCAACACTAATTTGTGCGATGACGGCGGACTCTTTTCCTCTCTTAAAGACAGAAGAGTTCTTTTGTAATTCTCCTTTGGCACTTTTGAAGAAAGCACTCTCTTCATTCATAGAGGTACTAGTAGCGAAAATAGATACGCCGTACTCGCTTTCTAATTCTTTAGCCAAACGTGGACTGACCAATAAAGCATTATCCCATGTAAGTTTTGTAATAGGGTCCGGACACTCCATCATCCATCCATTATTAGCAAATCGTCCATCTAAAGCATGAAAGCTGGGAATAAAGCGAAGTTCTAAATTAGAAAGACCCAGTTTTACTAGATCAGTTGAAGCCTGATTGAGTAATTGAGCTAAAGCGGAAACATTTACATTTTCAGAATAAGTAGAATAAGAAACTGTCTCTAAAATACCTTGTCTAAGAAACTGATTAAAATCAGTACCGCCCAAACTCGCAAAAGTATCTTTTACAATGGCGTAGCTTTCTTTAGGAGTATTATAGACTAGGCTTGAAAGAATTACTAGCTCATCAAAGGTATCAAACAACGGTTCTATTAATGGCTGAACTGGAACAATGTGACCCTCAGGAGTCCTTCCATCTGACCAAGACTCTAAATAATGTGATTGCGCAATATGGTAGTCAGATTCAGCAGAAGTTTCATTATATGAATAACTCAAGTGAATAGTTGTATCAACCTTGTTCAGCAATTTAGACCATTTCAAATCTGATGGAGCATCAAAAACTGGATTGCCACCTAGCATAATCAAAGTTTTGACAGACCCTGAATTGATTGAATTTGCTAAATCGTTAATCTCAGGAGCAGGATCACCAACCTCTAGTAATGTAACAGGTGCTGATAATAACTCATTTAAGTAAAAACCAAGAGCATGCGTTTCAACGGATAAATGATCGCCCAATAGAATCACCGCATGTCCTTTAGACTCGAATAAATCTGTCGCACATTCTTTGACCCATTTGTCTTCTATTTCGCATGTGCTAGCAATGGAAGATAACTTATTGATGATATCGCCTGATGTATTGGAAAGCTTTATCAATTCGATTGCTAATTTGGCGATAAACGCTGGCATTTGTGAAACACTTAACCGTAAACGATGGTCTGCCATCGACCCAGTAGTGGTTAAGTTACTTTCAACAGAATAGAGGCGATTCATTTTAGATACCTCATTTTTGTTAAGAATCTTTCGTTTCGCAGTAAAGCCACGAGACTTAGCTAGGGCATCATCTCCTTCAGATAAGAAATCTGCATCTATCGATAAAATACGCTTTGCTTTAGAAAAATCGACTGAACTCTTTACGGTTTGTCCGTAAACAGATTTTGCTGCTTTTTTAGAATTTAAAAATTGGCTAGGTGTATACTCTGTCCAAGTTGCTTCAGGGTAACGAGTCTCAAGAGCCTTTTTCAGTGCAATCTTAGAGGGTGAGACACTCGGTTCAGCTAATATAGCCAGTCCAGCTCCTTTTGTATCTGTATTTGATTCTTTTAAGCTTAAAAGAAAGTCTTTGACTTGGTAAGCGGTAACTTTCGAATTGTTATTTGTGGAGGCGGTTGAGCGATCAGGATCATAGAGATCAAGTATGGATGCTTGATCGTAAATAGTTGTTGTTCCGCCAAATGGCTTATAGGACGGGTTTCCCTCAATCTTTGTGGGTCTTCCTTGATGAGATTCGACAATAATTGGAGTGTTAGCAGTAAGACCAGGAACTGAGGAACAAAAGAAATTAGCAACTCCAGGGATTAGGTTTTCTGGTTGTTGAGCGTAAGGCAATATATGTTGTTTTGGACGACGACATCCAGTCATTCCTAGTCCTGCTAGACCGAATGAAGCTGCCATTACCTTCATGAAATTTCTACGCCCTACTCCTTCGAGTTCTGAAGCTCCAGAAGGAAATTCTTTTTCCACCCATTCCTTAAATGCTGGCGTTTCAGCTAAGTCATCAAGACTTTTCCAATATTTAGCACCATGTTCTTGTGATTTTGCTTTCATGATTTGATATTATCGATGACATCCAGAGCAACTTTGAGGAGGATTGACACCCCAATCGTGCACAAATTCTTCTATTTCTTTGACCGCACCTGGGTCAGTTGGTCGTTCCCAATCTAAATTATATACCTCTTCGACTGGACGAATGTAATCTTCAGGATTTCTATGACATTCTAAGCAAAACCCCATGCTCAATTGTTTAGCATGATAAACTACTTCCATTTCATCGACTTTACCGTGGCATTCAACACAGCTGATACCTCGATTTACGTGAACGGCGTGATTAAAATAAACATAGTCTGGTACTTTATGCACTCTTACCCATGGTATTGGTTCACCTGAATCATAACTCTGACGAACTGTAGCAAGGCGGGCATCGTCTTTGAGTACCATACTATGGCATGACATACAAACATTTGTACCTGGTACATTTGAATGACCTGACTGCTCAACAAAAGTATGACAATAACGACAATCTATTTCTAGGGTACCAGCATGAAATTCATGACTGAAAGCTACTGGTTGGGTTGGTGCATACCCTACTCTTGTATATTGTGGGCTAAAGTAGTAGGTAATTCCTAAAACAATTGCTGTTTTGATCAACAATAACGCTACAATTACTTTTATTGGGACTGTATTTACCCACTTAGGGAATATATTGGCCATAGGATTCGTATCAGATTGTTTCTATATTAGCTTAAGATGTCGCTTTGGATAATATTTGAAGGCTTTTTGAAGCGCATATCTAATCTTGATGTCATTGCCGATGATTTGCTGGTAAAACCTTTATTTGTATAATAACCAGCAACCACTGAACCACCGCTAAAGAGTCCCAGTTTTTTGAAAAATGACTTTCTTGTAATCCTTTTATTTAAGTTCATTATAAAGTGTTAGTAAAAGAGCTAATTTAGAACACAATTGCAAATTTTAATTAAATTTTTTAAACAATTTGTCGTATACTAATTTAAACCCCAATATGTATATATTAATAAAACGTGTAAGTTTTTTTTCTATCTTTCTATATAATGTCAATGTTGTTTAGTGGTAAATTCATTGTTTTTGCGTTAATTGTTCTAACTGGTGTTGTTGGAGCATTGTTTATTTTCATGGGACCTAAGGCGTTACAGACAAATCCAGGTGTTTTTCATCTCGGAATTCGATACGCTGACGAGTTTGGTATTGAGTTTACACGTTACCCTAAAGGCGGACCGGGAGCGGTTTTAGAAATTATCGATTCAAAGGGTCAAATTGTTGAGCGATTTGATGGGCTTGTAATGGGAAGAAATTTAATCCCTATCGATACCAATAAATTTCAAGAAAATACTTACCGTCTAAAAATATCCTCAAAGGATTATCATACTCAAGTAATACCCGCCCATCTGAAAAATAAAACATTTTCACCAACAACTGATGCAACAGCGTTAAATCTTGGGCAGAATACTTCAGATACACACTATGATTTCAGTTTTAGAGATAATCTTCTGGGGGTAAGATTGTATCCTTTAAAGTATTCTGTGGATTAAAATCCTTTTTCTTTAAGGAGTTCTTGCAACTGAGTTTGGAAAGACTGTAAATCTTCATTTGATGGACGGTATTCAGGATCATCGCCCGGAATTAGGCCTAACTGTCCAGTACTAGTGAGTTGCCATCCAAGTACATTTCCATCGCTAAATCGTACATTGCCGCTTACTAATGAACCAGGACGAATCACAGCATCAACATCAACTGTAACGCCAGCTGGATCGCTGTTTTCTTCTGTAGAATCTTCTGTTTTTGATTCTGCATGGTCTTCATCTTCTAAAGACTCATTCGAATCTTTATAAACAACACCTAGATCATCAACCAAGAAGCGAACATCCATATAGGTTAATCCCAAATCAAAATGTTCCTTCAGCAAATTTTGAATTTTTGCAATAGACTCACCTTCTGATACCCATTGACTGACCACTGATTTTTGTTCGTCCGTTAAGTCCATAAATTAAGAATTATTCTTAGTGATCAAATTTCCTAAATAATCTACTGAACGTTTAATAGTTCCGTCCTGTTCCATCATGTTTTCTACCTGTTTGCAGGCATGAATTACTGTGCCATGATCCCTACCCCCAAAAGCATCACCTATTGCTTTTAGCGGGACATTGGTAAGAGTTCGAGATAGATACATGGCAACTTGTCGAGGAAATGCTATTTTGTTTGTTCTTTTTCTACCAAGTATTTCGCTGAATGAAATTTGATAATACTCGGCCACTTTTTTCTGAATATGATCAATAGAAATCACTGCAGATACTTCTTCTTGTAGTAAGTCAGAAAGCAGATTCTCAACAGAAGCTAAATCTAACTTGCGATCAATTAAAGCATCATAGCTAATGATTCTGGTTAAAGCTCCCTCCATACGTCTCACATTTCTAGAAACACGTTCTGCTAAGAAATAAAGTATTTCATCATTAATTTCTAGGTTCATCGCAGAAGCTTTATTACGTAAAATGGCTAATCGTGTTTCAAAATCAGGTGGTTGTATGTCTGTTACGAGTCCCCACTGAAATCTCGAAATGAGACGATTTTCTAAACGATCGATCTCATTTGCCGGACGATCGCTAGCAATAATGATCTGTTTTCCTGATTCAAATAAGTCATTAAATGTATGAAAAAATTCTTCTTGGGTACTATCTTTGCCAGAGAGGAAATGAATGTCGTCAATCAAAAGTGCATCAACTGTGCGATAGCGCTTACGAAATTTTGCTAATTTATTTTCTCTGATCGCATGAATAAATTCATTGGTGAACTTTTCTGTGGATAAATATGCAATCTTAGCATCTGGCTTTGCATTAAGCATTTGGTGCGATACTGCATGCATCAAATGTGTTTTCCCTAAACCTGTTGCACCATAAACAAATAATGGATTGTAGGCTCTACCTGGTGCATTCGCAACGGCAATACTCGCAGCATGCGCCAATTGAT
>NTJV01000020.1 GCA_002457235.1 Puniceicoccaceae bacterium MED-G32 | reverse complement strand
TGGTGCGTTCATCAACGGTTATATTGGTATTGCCTTGTAAATAGCTTTTTAGCGAACCATCGATGAGTGAGCGAAGTTGCCCCTCCATGTCTTTGGCTTGTACAAATTCGAGTTTGATGAATTCAACGCTTTCACGGATGGCTTGGGGTTGGTCATTTTCTTTAAGAATAGACTCTGTGCGTTGTAAATTAACTAATGCGTCAGTGATCAGAAGTGCATTGGACTTTGGGTAAATAGTCAGGTTATGATTCGGAGATAAAAAAGGAGTGATGAGGCTTGTGGTAGTTTGATCGGCAACGAGGTAGTTGAGTTTGAAAAGTTTTGCGTAGATTTGCTGACTGGCTGGCTCATAAAGGGTGGAGCCATGAATCATCATAGGGACTTGGGAACTAGGATTAGAAGCAGGTACGGCTTTGAGGAAACGACCACCCATGTCCGTCAACATGATACCGTTAAGGGACAGTAAACTTTCTAATGCGAGAATCGCTTCGGCTTTTTTAATAGGGCCTCGAGAATTGAAATTAATTTTAGTAACGGGTAAATCTTGTCTGCGAAGAATAATCTTATCCGTGAGTTGCTCGAGTAAATCGATGACTTGTATTGCGGTCTCGTCAGTGAGCACGAGTAAATCAATTACCATATCGGGATCTTCAACTGTAGGCTCGATGGGCAAAAGAGGGTTTAGGTTATTTTGCGCAGACGCGGTGGTTAGGACAGCGAAGAAAAGTATGCTTAAGGCGAAAGAAGAAGCGATAAATGAAGCGATTTTCATAATAGTATAGTTTTTGTACTAAATACTTTGTTGGTTGAGGTCAAAGGAGTTTATTTCAAAACGAATATTCATTTCTTGAGGGCGTCTTTGATTTTTAGTAATACGAATGGAAGTTGGGGCGATGTATGGAGAGAAGGTTTTGAGACGGTCGTTGAGTTTGATAAATTCTTGAACGGAGACATTTTTGAGGCGTAGTCGCATGATATGATCGTTATAGATTTCGCTGGTTCGAGTTTGCACAGGATCTATATCAGTTTTTCCCTCGAGTTGTATTTCGCGAATAAGTGCATCCACTTGACCGGAGAGTTGTGCCGCAGAAAAAGTTTTACTCGGTTCTACTTTTTCCAGGGCAATGGCTAAATCTTTAGCATACTGTGATTCACGGTTGAGCCATTGTTGTTGGGTCATGAGTTCAATTGAGGTGGACTGCCTTTGATTGTTCCAAGAAGTGACTTTGCCAAGAAAGCTTTGTGACCAAATGACAAAGAGCACGAGAATGAACCCTTGGAGTAGAAATTTTTCTCTAAGGCTTCTTTGCTGGTAAATCTTTAGGAGTGCTTGAATCATAGCTAAAGTGAGGATTTTTCGGATTGAAAATACATTTTCAAGGTGAAGGTGGTTTTACCGCCTCGTGTAATGTATTTGGGATCTTCTATGACGTTAAAGTTTTTTGATTGGTTGAGTTGTGAGACATACTTATTCAGATCGTTAACACTGCCTGCGGTCCCCTTGATGGTGACTTCGTTTTCGTTGGTGATGTCTACATTATCATAGATGATATTCGAACTGATCATAGAACGGATTTGATTGGCTTGTTCTAGAAGTGCGATCGGACGTAGTTCATTCTGAGAGATTTGTTCAAGTTTATTGATAAGTGTATGCTGGTCTTCAATACGGCGAACAGTGGGTGCTTGAGTTTCTATCTTTGAAGCATATTGCGTTAGCCATAAATTAGCACCGCTTAAAAGCAACTCAGAGAGGAGAATAAAGGCGATAAAGTATAAACTGAGTTTTAAGCTTTTATTGACGAAAGCTAATCGTGATCGGTTTTTCTGTTCTTGATCTTTAAATGTTTCTGAGCGGATGTCAGCGGACCACAATAATTGAGGATCTAAGATGATTGAAGTAGGTACTACATCTGAGGATTCATCCTCAGTAATTTGAGTGATACTGACTTGAAAATCGTTTTCTAAATGAAGTGAATTTGTTTTAGTATCTGCAAGGGTTTCTAGCTTGCTTGTGTCGTGTAGGTCGCTTGCTTGAATTAATCCAAGAGCTAGTTGAGGAATAAACTCTGGTATGACCCATGTGTAGTCTTCAAGTGAGTCATAGCCTTCGTGTGCTAATCGTGATTTCAAACTAGCATAAAGAATACTTTGATTAGAATTAGGTGGGGTGTAGTAACCCCAGAGTAATTGATCAAGGGGAAGTGGGGAAAGAGATTCTAATTGTAGCTCAAAGAATCGATAGGTTTCTTTGTCTGAGGTTGGATGAGTGTCCTCAGGCTCAAAAGAAATGAACTCAACAAAAAAATACTGACTAGGGATTTGGCAAATAGGGTCTGCAGAACTAGCGAGTGATTCCTCTAATTCTGTATTTACCTGATCGGGCTCTATTTCTTGTGTCTTAATAGTTTTATTGAAAGGTATTACGGTACAATGTCTAGATTTGAATACGAATAAATAGATGGGCTATTTGTGTCGATTGCACGATTTTCACTGAGTTTTAAAATCTTAAAGGGAAAGTTTAGCTTTAATTGTTCTTCGATTGTACCTTCTTTCATAATCGCTTGGTCTTCACTCACCGCTTTGCCCGGAAGGTTACTTGCACCGGTGTTATTAGAAAAGTTTTTTTCAACAAGTGCATTGATGGTAAAGGGTACATCACCACGCTTTAGGGTAATTTGAATGAGTAGTGTATCAGTATTTGTCGTAAGGAGCTCGCTATTTAGGCTGTCAGGGAGTCGAGTCAGATAGGGCTTATCTTCGAGTTCAAAGAGTGCTTTAGCGTCCCAACTTGTGTTGAGGAGCAAGTAATCGAGAACTATGGGTGTAGCTGAATTTACGTTGACGGGTTTGTTGTGTAAAGTTGTGACCATGGATTGGAGGCGGAAATATAGGTCATTGGGTTGGCCAGACTCATCGAAAAATTCTTGGTTCCAAGTTTGAATGAGTTTCAATTCTTCTAGAGATTCAATCGGTCGGTTTGCTGATTTGTAGGGTGGATCTAGCGATTCGTAATCTTCCGATTCTGCTCCATTGAGCGAACGACTTTCATCTGTATCAATCCAATCGCTCCATGTGTCTTTCAATTCCTGAGTCGTGGAAAAGTCAAAGCCAAGACCTTCCTCAAGTAGATCACTCATTTGCTCATCGCTGAGTGCGTTGATTGGAATTTTTCCCGTAGGGTCTACAATCCTTATGTCAATTTCCCAATCGTTGTTTTGAGGAATTTGAAAATATTGAAGGGGATTTTGCCAGCCTTGTTCGTAGTGATGGATATTGCCATCATCTATGGTCGCAATTTCATGTATGACAGCGAGGGTGATTTCCAAAGTGTTATAGGCGAGTGCACGAAAATCGGTGGGTTGTTTAAAGAGTGCTTGGTATTCTAAGTCCTTTACAGAATCATCAATGAACTTGGTGGTGAGAAATGCGAGTAGAGAAATTATGGCAAGGACAGCGATGAGGACGCTGCCTTTTTCTCCTACTTTATGTTCTTTAGTGCGCATACTTTTTATTGAGAAGTCTTCGTTCTTTTTAATAGAGAATTAAATGCTTTGAATGTTTTGGAATAGGGATGATGCGTTCAATTTGGGTTTCTTTATATTCAAAGCTTAGTTTAAGAAAGTTGGGGATGAGGTAGGTGAATTCGTCTTCAGGACTAGTCATAGGTTCATCCAGCAATTCCCATGTTTCGGTTTCAGTATCCCAGTAAATGTATTCCATATTTTTTACAAAAGGTGAAAGCATGGTGCGTTGGTAATCTTCATCTGATTCTATGTCTTGATTGAGAGATGATGTGTGAACAAGACTGAGTCCTTCATCAGTGTCGAAATAGAGGTAGAGGGTATTTTCTACAGGCATGACACCTTGGGAGTTGGTTAGTAGTGGGGTATTGTTTCTTATTTGAAATGAAAGTAATGGCTCATCGTTAGATTGGTTAAATTCTGGGCTTTGCCAAAATAGGTTGGTATCACTCTGTGGCTCGGAATTAGGATCTGACCCAGCTGTCATATTTGGGTTGTTTGTCGCATTTGTTTGTATACTTATGCTTCCTGCATTGTTCTGAATAGATGGGTTTGTAGGAGTGGTTTGAGCGCTTGTATTAGTTTGGGTAAGGCTGTCATTGTTTGGGATGATTTGTGCGGAAAGAAAATTGGTTTTAAGGAACTGACTGACTCCGTCAGCGTGTTCGTAAAAGGCATAGCGTTGTTCTCGCTTAGACCAAATATCTGTTATTGAAACAACAAAGGAAGCGGCAGAAGCTAATATAAATCCTGAAATAGCTATCGCAATGACGACTTCAATTAAGCTCATTCCGTGTTGGTTTCTCTGTTTGTTTTTAAACATCTTTTTTGTTAAAAGGATTCAAAGGTACGTTGGTCGAGAAGGGCGTCTTTTTTTTCTTGGAGTAGGCTTGAGCGTTCATCTGATTCAGACCAAGTAGGTCTAAGTAAATAAAGTGTTTCGGAATAGGTTTCCTGATTTGGGCTGTCGGATTCAAGAAATTCTATATCAAATCGGCATTCAAATAAATCAATGACATCCGTAGGGTAAATTTCTACAGTCCATGAGGCTTCTCCTTTTTCCAAGAGGGTAAGGGTACCGCCTTCTTCAGCATCTTCACTATTCTTTTCTAAGAGTAGTTGTTTGCGGACGGTGTTAATTGCGATGTCTTGGTAGGTTGAAGATGCGTTTCTTTCTCTAGCGAGCAGAGCATTAATAAATGCTGAGGCGATTAGATTTGAACAAATAGCAAATAATGCGAGTGCGATCAGGACTTCAATCAGTGAGAATCCTTTGGTCTGCCTAGCTTGTTTTTTAAGTGAGTTCATCATTCGTCCAGTTGCCTTGGAAAATGCGAGAATGGGTCGTAAACAATGGTTTCTTCAGGGTTTATTCCGTCATCAATGCTGACAATAAATGGGGTGGAACTTCGGTCGGAATTAAATTGGATTTTTTCGAGAGTGAAATTTGAATTTCTTGCACTAGGGAACGGTCTAAGCCCTTCTGCAGAAGGTATCAGAGAAAAGGTAATGTCTCCGCTACCAGTTGATTGAAAATTTGGATCAGTGAGAGGAAATGTCTTAAGTGTGCCGGACTGCGAAGCAACGATTAATGCACCTTGTTCTTGATCAAAATAAAGTTCAGTCAGGTGTTGTTTTTTTGCGGCTTCGATACGGGCGTAGCGTATAGCTTGTGAAAGCGATTCGCGTGTGGAAATTTTTTCACCTTTCCCGATAAATGAGTCAAAGTTTAGAATGACGGCACTGGTTGCGAGTGCGATGAGGGCTAGGACAAGAACTATCTCGATAAGAGAGAAAGCTTTTTCAGCAAAATGTGCGTTTTTATTAGTTCCAATTACCAATGTCATCGGCACTTTCTACCCCGTCTTGTCCAAGTGACCAAATATCATAACCACTGGATTTATTGATATTTTTAGTTCCTGGAAATCGGTATTGGTAAGGATTGCCCCATGGATCTTCTGGGAGGTCATCAATGTAAGGTCCGTTCCATTTACCTTCTTTACCTGAGGGTGATTGTAAGAGTGCCTTGATGCCTTGTTCCGTAGTTGGGTAACTACCAACATCGAGTTTGTAAGAGGTGAAGACAAGTTTTGCTGTTTGTTTAATGAATAAAGAGGCGGCTTTTTCTTGTTGTCCGCTAAAGATGCCTCCTAAATTACCAATAGCAACTGTGGCGAGGGTGGCGATAATCGCAATAACGATCAAGATTTCAACTAGTGTGAATCCTTTAGGGTGTTTTCGTTGAGGGTTTTTAAAAGTAAATTTTTGCATTTATAATGACCGTAGTGATTGAGTGAAAACTTGCAAGCGTTCAATGGGCGTGATTCTAGTTTTTTAGATGTATTTTATGAAGTGTTCGTTACTGTTTATTTCAATACTCAGTTCTAGCTTTATGGTATTTTCATCGATTAAATCAGGAACGTTATCCGGCCATTCAATGACACAGAGATAGGGAGAGCGGAGAAAGTCTTCGATCATGAGATTCTCAATCGATTGTTCACGACTCAAGCGGTAGGCATCTAGATGAATAAGTTGTTTTTCACCTGTGTAGATAGAAAATATATTGAAGGTGGGACTTGTGATATTTTTTTCAATCAGCAATCCTCTTGCAATGCCCTTAACAAGGGTAGTTTTTCCGACTCCAAGATCACCATACAGCGCTAAGCAGGCATCTGCGGGTAGCTCCTTCGCTAATTGTTCGCCAATGGAGATCGTTTCTTCTGCATTGGAAGTGTGAATGCCTCTTGTTAATGCTTCTAGGATTGCTGACATGGTGAGAGAGTAAAAAACTTATTTGTGATTAAAGTGATCGAAGCTTTTTAATCCATCGATCGGTTTCAAGGAATTGGAGTCGATGATATTGGCTGTGGGATTCGGCTCGATAATCGTACCAATTTTTGTTAGTGGTGTTTGAGGAAAGTGTTGTTTCCAATCGGCTTCAAATTGTGCGCTTTGGATAGAATGTTTGAGTGTGAATAATAACTCATAGTCTTCTCCATCGCAGAGAGCTTTTTCAATTGGGTTCTCCGAATGTTTTTCAGCAAGCGTTCGCGCGGATTGAGCAAGAGGAATAGATTTTAGATCTATCTGGATCGATGCAGATTCATCTGTGAGGAAGTTGAGCTCTTTAGCGAGTCCATCTGTGACATCAACCATGGCACTTGCAAAGTTGTTTTCAGCCAGCCATTGCCCTTCGGCTAAGCGTGGTTGGAAGTTATAATGTTTTTCTAGGATTGAGCCACCGAGTTGACCTGTTACATAAATAGAATCCGCAATGGATGCTGAATGACGTAAAATAGGCTTTGGCGCTCTACCGATTATGGTCATGACTGCTTGAAAGTGGTCATCTTGGAGTTGACATAAATCACCGCCAACAATTTTCAAATTGTAAGTGTCAGAGGAGGCTTTAATGCCCTTATAAAATTGGTGAAGCCAATTGAATGAAAGATTAGATCCACTGAGAATGGAGAGCGTTGCATATTTTGGATGGCCTCCCATTGCTGCAATGTCACTTAGATTTCTTAAGACAATTTTTCGTCCTGCTTGTTCAGCTGTTATTGAGCTATCAAAATGTTTACCAAAGACTAAAGTATCTGTTGAAATTAAGGATTGTGCTGAGGGTTCAGGGGGGACAACAGCACAGTCATCGCCGATACCAATCGGGCTTGGGGGTGTGGTGCTTCCAAGCCACTGCTTGATGTTTTCAATGATTTGGATTTCATTGAAATTTTTCAGTGTTTGGCTGTCCGATTGAAACATTTTTATTTTAAGCTGAGCGTTATGGGACAGTGATCTGAACCGAGAATCGAGGTCAGATTTTCTGCCGAGGCGGTACGATCTTGAAATTTTTCTGAGACACAGAAGTAGTCAATTCTCCATCCGATATTATTTGCACGGGCATTCGCACGATAAGACCACCATGTATATGCATCAGTCGTATCAGGGTGAAGTTCTCGAAAAATATCACTATATCCAGCATCTAAAATAGCTTGAAAGCCTTGACGTTCTTCATCAGTAAATCCTGCATTCTTTCGGTTTGTATTTGGGTTGGCTAGATCGATTTCGGTGTGTGCGACATTCAAATCACCACACAGGATAACAGGCTTAGTTTCTTCTAGTTTGAGTATATAGTTCAAAAAATCCACATCCCATTCTTTCGTGCGATAGTCTAAGCGTTTTGGTCGGCGGTTTTCATCGTGGCTTTGAGCATTAGGAGTATAAACTGTGACTAAGTAATAGTCTTCAAATTCGGCAGAAATGACACGACCTTCTTTATCGTGTTTTTCGATACCGATTCCTTTTTGTATGGAAAGCGGTGACTCCTTGGAAAAAATGGCAGTCCCTGAATAGCCTTTTTTCTCGGCACAGTTCCAGATGAGGTGCGGGTAGTTTTCAAATTTGAAATCGTGAACTAAGTCAGCAGAGATTTTTGTTTCCTGAAGACAGATGATATCGTGATTGGTTTCGGCGAGAAAATCTTCGAATCCTTTTTTTAGGATAGCACGGATACCGTTTACATTCCAAGAGAGTATGGATTTGGCTTTAGTCATGAATATTAGATGGGATGGATGGAATTATTTTTGAATAGAGTCCGCCCCCAAGTAAGCGATTACCTTGGTAGAGAGCGAGAATTTGTCCTTCAGCGAGTGCTCGTTGAGGTTCTTTAAAGTGAATATGTGCGGTAGCATTTGGTTTAGGGGTGTAGGTGATTGACTTCGAGCTATCTCGATAGCGTGGCTTTGCTTGAATTACACAGATCTCTTCTATTGGTTTATTAATAAATTGTAGAGAATCAATTTCTGCTTCTGTAGCGTACAAAAGAGGGGAGTCTTCTCGATCGAAAGCAACATGTAATGCATTATCTTTAAAGTTTAAATGTGTGACTACATAAGCTTCATTGTCTGTATTTGAAGGAACACCAATACCTCTACGTTGTCCTGTAGTGTAGCGATGCAGACCTTTGTGCTGACCGACAATTTGTTGCTTATGGTTGATGATCGGTCCAGGGTTGTCTTCGATGTAGTATTCTAGGAATCGATTGATATTCATGTCTCCAAGAAAACAAATCCCTTGGCTATCTTTTTTTTCTGCATTGGGTAGTTTGTATTTTTGGGCAAGTTCACGAACTTGAGGCTTGGTTAATGAACCAATGGGAAATTCAGCGTTTTTGATTTGTGACTGCGAGAGTAATGCAAGGAAATAGGATTGGTCTTTATTCGAATCCACTCCTTTGAGGATATCATAAGTGCCATCTAGGTTGGCTACTTTTTGCACGTAGTGACCTGTCGCAATAGCATCAAAGCCTTGTTTCAGAGCGTATTCTTGAAAAATACCAAACTTCATTTCTCGGTTGCACATGGTGTCTGGATTTGGGGTGTGCCCTTTTCGGTATCCTTCGACTAAATAATCAACGACTTTTTCCCTATATTCATTGACGAGATTTACAATTTCGTAATCGAGTTTTAAATGCTGTGCAACCGCTCGGGAATCTTCAATATCTTGTTGTGCAGGACAATCAGCCAGAGGCATTTCTTCGTTGAGCCAGGTTCGTATGTAGGCAGTAGAAACCGTATGTCCTGCTTCTTTGAGAAGCAAGGCTGCTACGGAACTATCGACTCCGCCTGAAAGTGCTACGAGGATCTTTGCCA
This sequence comes from Puniceicoccaceae bacterium MED-G32, assembly GCA_002457235.1. Taxonomy (GTDB): domain Bacteria; phylum Verrucomicrobiota; class Verrucomicrobiia; order Opitutales; family Coraliomargaritaceae. The sequence continues at coordinate 5,236 of NTJV01000020.1, read as the reverse complement.
TATTCTAAACCAATAAGAAAACTTATCTTTAGGTCAACCATTCCAAGCGGGTCTTACACACAGTAGAAGACTGATGGGCGGGAGGTTTATTTGGTCTTGATTTCTGAAAGCCAAGTCAGTTTCAATGCCTGAAAAGTTGAATTGATCAATTGATGCAATGGCTTTCCAATCCTCTGCTAAGGCATGGCCTAGAGCAATGTGTGAATTTTCTTGATGTGGGTTGATCATAAGTAGGATTTGTTTAGACCCTTTTGATTGATCGGCGTTGATAAGTATGACGGCACTGGAATGCTCGGTATGTTCTGAACGAAATATTCTTACATAATGTGAGCTGGGTGTATTTTCTATGCGAAGGCAATTACCCCATTCAGATTGTCTGAACTGTATCCAATTTTGAAAATAATTATGAGTACGGAGATGAATATCTATTGCAGAGAAGTCGAGTGCATTGAGGTCGTCTCTTAAGTAAGTATCATTTTCACCGTATTTTGATTTTAAGAAATCCAGTCCTTGAGTGAGCATGGGTGTACCCATAGAAAAAAACATAAGAGCAGCAGCCATATGAGTCCGTTTGATATCTTTTTCGGTGGGGTCTTGTCCTTGGTAATTCGGATTTTCTGTGATCTTATCAATCCAAGTACGATCATCGTGCGATGCGATATAATTAATGCTTTGTGAGGGCCAAGCGGCAAGATAATTGGTAGAGCCTTTGATGAAGTAAGCCAGTGAATCGATATGGCTTTCCCCTAAAACATATTCATGGGCAAATTCACGAAATTCATCATTCCAGAACATAAATCCGGCATGGCGTAGGTCAGTTTTAATTTCGCCTCGGAAGCTCCACGGCTCAGCAATGAGAATGATTGAGGGCTTGACTGCTTTAAGTGCTTTTTCGATTTCTTTGAGTACTTCAATGCCAATCAATTCTGCAAGATCAAAGCGAAAACCATCAACGTCATAGGTTTGGATGAGGTGTATTAAGCTTTCGATAATCAGTCGTTTCGACATCGCAGATTCGCTACGTATGGTATTGCCGCAACCACTCCAGTTTTCAAAGTCCCCTGAATCGGTGAGGTAAAAATAATAGGCTTTGTCAATTCGGGCGAGGTGTGGGGGCTCACCCACATGGTTATAAACAACATCAAGAATCACCGATTTATCGTACTGGTGAAAATCCTCAACCATTTGCTTGAAGCTTTGGTTTGGGTTAAAAGTGTCTTGAGTATCTGTGTACCAAGCACAGGGAGAGAAATAATTATTGGTCATATACCCCCAATGATAGCTTTCTTGATTTGGGCTGTCGAATTGCTGTACGGGAAGAAGTTCAATCGCATTAACTCCTAGGGTGAGTAAATAGTTATCTTTGGAGTGTAAATATTTAGATATTGCGGCAAAGGTTCCATTAGTGGGGCTTTCGGAATTTGATTCAGGTGGAATCTTTGCAGTTAGGTCTTTTATATGGCATTCTAAAATACTTAGATCATGCCAATGAGGAGGATGAAAAGGATTTTCTAGAGGCTCAGTGGCTCGTTGGTTAATAATGATTGCTGGACCGCTTGGCCCTACGGTCGCTTTCGCATAAGGATCTAAGATTGGTACATTCCCATCGAACAGAGTGCTGATCGAATCATTATGACCTTCGACAAATAAGTTATAAAAACATCCGGTAAGATCATTTTGAATATTCACTTCCCATGTCAGTTGGTCGTACATGAGATTCATTGAGTGGCGAGTAGCCGGTTGATCGAGTGTGGATTGAATTTCGACACTGACTTTTGATGCTCTAGGAGCGAATAGACGAAATGTTGTGGATTGATCCGACTCAATTACCGCACCCAGTGGGAGGTCGGTTTTTAAATCATAAAAAGAAAGTCCAGGAAGAATAGGGGTAAAATTTTCTTGGTCTAGGCTGATAGATATTGAGCGATCTAAGCCTCTATGGCCATCGAGATTAAATAAGAATGCGTGCCTGCCGTTGCGCTTTGGGTCTAGATAGTAATTCAAATTACCACGGGCATCTTTTTTTAAATTGGGTGCTGAACTGAGTGGGTTGATCCAATGTCCAGAGCGAGTGACAAATTTAAATTCAATGCTTTCAGTATCGATATTTAATTGTTCTGAACTGATAGTTTTTGTAAACAAGGCTTGAGTACTATGTGGAGCTTCAGAGATCAGCTCAAAGTCGGATCTGTTTGGACAATCTCCCCAATTGTTAAAAGCACCAACAACAGAAACCGGATCTTTATGAAAATCGATGTGGGGATGGCGATTGGGATCGAGAATAAATTGTGTCGCATCATCGATGTGCTCATACGCAGTAAAATAAGCCAAATCCGATGGTGGCATTCTACGCAATCGCAGTATCCCTAAAGCAGGATCATTCAGTTTGAAGGTTGGTAAAGCTTCAAAATTCCAATTATCAGAGAGTAAGATACAAGCGCAACCTGGGGTAATCCAATAAGCCGAGTCTATGTGCAATTTTAACTCACTCATAACTCTTAACCCCCGATAAAACAATAACCCTGCATCTAAGAATAAGTGAATCGTTCATTCACTGTTTGTCGAGTATTTGTAAACGGATAAGCTAAGAAAATTAGTGAGCGTGTGCTAACTTGAATTTCTTAGTGGTTACTTGAGTCAACTGAATCCACTCGTTCCATGTTTTGTTTAAGTGTTTTTTCAGTTGTTTGATTTCAAGTTCTAAATGTGTCTTCTGGGCTTCGCTGACATTTTTTAGCTCTCTAATTTTATTATTTAAATTGAGAGAAGTGTCTTCGAATTGAGAGGAAAGGGTTTCTATTTTGTGACGCCATTCGGATGCGATTTCATCGACTTCATGACTGAGCCTTTCTAAAATAATTTTACGATCCTTAAGGACTAAAGATTTAAGAAGTACTACAGAATTCACTGAGCGGAGATTTTTCGTGAAGCCAAATTTTGAGCTAATCCAAATGAGCCATTTAGTTGGGTCAAAGTGATACCAGCGAATGCCGTTTCTATAGTCTGCTGCAAAAGCGTGGTGATAGTTGTGATAACCTTCACCAAATGTTAGAACGGCAAGTGCCGCGTTATCAACGGCTGAAAGTTCTTTTGAATAGGTTTTAGAACCAAAGGTATGACATAGCGAATTAATAAACCATGTGCAATGGTGTACCATAGCCATACGAAGCAGAAAGCCGTAGAAGAATGCAGCCATAGGATCCATAAAGAAGCAGGCGACCCCAATGAGGATAGTATTCACTATAATTGCTAAGGGGATGTAGTATTTGTCTTGAAACATAACTCTTGGGTTACGCATAAGATCAGGAACTAAACTAGGATCAAATTTTCTCTCGTAATCAAATAACCATAAAATGTGTGCGTACCAGAAGCCTTTATCAATAGAGTAAGGATCTTCATCTGTATCCACGTGGTTGTGGTGAAGTCTGTGGTCAAAGCACCATTTAAGGGCAGACATCTCAAAAGCTAACAATGAAGTGAAAAGAATCGTCCATTCATAAAATGGGTTAGCGTTGTACGATTTGTGTGAAAATAAGCGGTGGTAGCCAGCAGTTATAGAAATGCCTCCGATAAAATAGGTCACGAGGAAAAACCAAAATGCACCCCATGAAAAGACTGCGATTGCAGTTGGAATCAGTGCTATGATGGCAATGTGGTAGAGTGCCACAAAGATAAATATAGGCCAGTTGCGAATTTTCATATGTTAGTTATTTATAAATTTTTGCGATCCAATAGAGTCGTTTTCATCGTAATTGCGTTTAGTGAAACAGAAATGTTGAAAAATGCAAGGATGCAGAAAATTATCATTTATTCCCAATTTTTTGCAATTCCTATGCAATTTTCTCATTTTTCTGCTTTAACTCTTGCATTGTCGATACAAGATAATAATACCTTCACTTTCATTTTAATTACAAATTAATTATACATATGGCTACAAAAATAGGTATTAACGGGTTCGGCCGCATTGGCCGATTAGTGTTTCGTTCATTAGTTGAGAAAGGACTTCTTGGCTCAGAGATCGAGGTTGTTGCAATCAACGATCTAGTTCCAGCTGAGAATCTTGCTTACCTTTTAAAGTACGATACAACACAAGGAAAATTTAAAGGTACAGTTGAAACTAAGGGAGACGATACTTTAGTGGTCAATGGACATGAAATTAAAACATTGGCGTTAAGAGCGTCACCTTCTGAGTTACCTTGGAAAGAGCACGGTGTGGATATCGTGATCGAATCAACAGGTTTGTTTGTTCAAGACACTCTTGCACAAGGGCATATTGAAGCAGGTGCTAAAAAAGTAATCATTTCGGCTCCAGGTAAAGGTGATGGCGTAAAAACTGTGGTATTGGGTGTGAATGATGACACACTAACTTCTGAAGATGTGCTTATTTCTAATGCATCTTGTACAACCAATTGCTTGGCACCAATCACTAAGGTGATTCTTGAAAACTTTGGTATTGCAGAAGGACTTATGACAACGGTTCATAGTTATACTGCAACACAGAAAACAGTAGATGGGCCTTCACCGAAGGATATGAAAGGTGGTAGAACTGCAGCCTTGAACATTATCCCATCAACTACAGGTGCGGCTAAAGCTGTGGGTCTTGTCCTTCCAGAAGTTCAGGGTAAGCTAACAGGTATGGCTTTCCGTGTACCAACACCAACTGTTTCAGTAGTCGATCTTACTGTGAAAACTGAAAAGAGCACCTCTTATGAAGAGATTTGTCAGAAAATGAAAGAAGCTTCTGAGGGATCACTTAAAGGGATTCTTGGTTATACAGAGGACGAGGTTGTTTCTTCAGACTTTATTCATGATGAAGCGAGTTCTGTTTTTGATGCGGGATCTGGTATCGGCTTAAGCGATACATTTTTCAAATTAGTTTCTTGGTATGACAATGAATGGGGATATTCAAACAGAGTGGTTGAATTGCTTCAGAAGGTCAGCAAGTCTCTTTAATTTTAAGACACTTTAATCTAACAGTGCATCGCAGTAATTAGATTATTGCGATGCACTGTTTTCTTTTCTAATTTTTTGCAAAATTTTCTTTTATTATGTCTATACAAACTATCAAAGATGTAGATCTGTCAGGCAAACGAGTGCTTGTACGATGTGACTTTAATGTGCCATTGAAAGATGGGGTTATTACCGATGATTCTCGAATAGATGCTGCGATTCCTACCATCCAGTATTTGGTTGATCAATCAGCTCGTGTCATCTTGTGCAGTCACCTAGGTCGTCC
>NTJV01000002.1 GCA_002457235.1 Puniceicoccaceae bacterium MED-G32 | reverse complement strand
AGCAGTGGTTAGCGAATGGTTTGATTTGTTGCCTGGACAATCTCCAGAAAAGAAAGAGGCACGATATATTGGAATCAATGGGATGAATGCCATCCCTCAGCATTTATCATTGGGACTTAATATCTATCAAAGTATGTGTGTGGAAAAGCTACACTACGAGGATTCAATTTGGCAGTTAGTCATGAAATCAGGAGAAATTCTTTCTTGTCAGGAATTAGTGCTGACTCCACCGCTTCCCCAAGTTGTGAGTTTATTACAAGGGTCAAATCTTTTAAATCAGCTAAAAGAGGGTGCAAGCTTAACATCGGTTGAGTATGAAAAAGGGTTATCGCTTTTGCTAGTTTTAGATAAGCCTTGTACGATACCATACCCTGGGTGTTTGAAATTAGAAAGTGGGCCGGTGTCATGGATTGCAGACAATTCTCAAAAAGAAGGATTTTCGGATCAATATTGTATAACTGTGAATGCAAATCCCCAATATGCTGACGAGACTTGGAATGATGAAAACAATGAAGTTGCAGAGGGGATAATTAAATCTATCGAGCCACTACTCGGTTCAAGTGTAGTCGATTGGCATATTCATCGGTGGCTGTATGCTTTTGCAAAAAACCCTTTAAAAATACCATTCTACAGTGATGAAGATATGCACATATCTATTGCTGGTGATGCTTTTTTATCCTCTAGAGTTGAATCGGCTGCTATGTCAGGACTGTCTGCGGCAGAGGCATTGATTAAATCATTGAAATAGATTTCTTGGATCAAATACAGAAAGCCATTTTTGATCTTGGAGTGTCCCGGTCACATTGAAGTTAAAAATTTTAGTCATTGGATTTAAAATTTTCCCCAGACTTCCTAGATTTGAAAAAGATAAATTTTTGTTTTTAAAAAGGTCGACTTTCATTTTGAAGTTTATGCTTTGATCAGGAATCAATATTTTACCTTGTCCAAAAACATAAGATTGCTCGCCATTAATTTCTAAATTAGGTACATTTATCCATTTCTTTTGAATGAGGAAATCGCTTTCAAGTTGATTCAGCGAAAAAACGCCGATTGAAAGATTCAGTTCATCCAGTGCTTTTGAAAGTGGTCCAAGTAAGTGAATTTTTCCTAAATCGGATCCTTTGACAGTTATGCTACCATATCCATTATGTTCGGTTAAATCGAGCAGGGAACCCTTACTTTTTAAGGTGAGGTCTAAAGAAAGAGGCGAAGACTCGTTAAAGGAAGTATTTTCAAATTCATTTTGGAAAGCATCTTTAATACTTTGGCTATAGTTACAATCGGTAAGGCTTAGGTCGATTCTAAGCTGTGGGTCTTCATTTGAGGTATCAAGTATGTCTGCTTCAAATACAAGCAAACCATCAGCAAATTCAGCACTAGCTGAGCGAATATAGTGTTGGGAATTTCTTCCGTAAATATTGGCGGATAATTGATTAAAAGGTCTGTTAAAAAATAAAATAGGGTTGGAGCGGTCGATTGATAAATTATAATAAGACTTGTTATTATGCTGAGTGTAGTGTGGGTGAAAAAAGGCGCTTTCAAAGTTTACCTTGTGTATGTAAGGCGAATCAAAATTGGAGAGTATTTGCTTGATATCATTTCCAAAAATTTTTTCAGCTGTTTTAAAAGTAAGCTCGGATTTTAGCTTAGTTCTAACGGATTCTGGTTTTTTAAAGCCATCTGGTTTTATTGTGATTTTTATCACACCCACTGCATGACCTTTTTGAGTTTGCAAATCTCTTAATGTGATCTCTGTACAATAATTTTTACCTTTTACTAGCACATCCCCATATTTTACAGGAACACTTTTGTACTCGATGTTCTCTGTATGAACTGAGCCCATGAAGTAGTCGGGAATAGGTGATTCGCTCGTGCCGTAAAACGCAAAATCATGAAAACATTTTGTATTATTGGTATAAGAGAAATCTTTAAAGGTATTTTGCCACCATTTTGGAAATATAGAATTAAAATCAGACGAAAAGGTAGAGCCATTGAGCGTAAATATGTAATCGCCCGATTCTGCATCAAAATCTGTGTTTATGGATGATTTTCTCTGATTAATTCGTAAGATGGTATTGGCTATGAATCGCTTATTAATCCATTGGAAATCACTTCTTAAATATTGAAAAGGCGTTTTGTTAGCCGTGATGACTTCTCCTTGAATATGCCCTTGTGCCTCGAGAAGACGTAAATTATTATCTAAGATGATTTCTGTATTAGCAAAAATGGATCTTGGAGATTGTATTTCAATATCTTGAACCTGCGGTATGTAATCTTTTTGTAATTCGTTTATATCTAAATATGCTTTAATCAAAAATGCATTTTTGTGTGCATTAATATTGTAGTCAGATAGGACATTCAAAAAATGGTCTTTCGAAAATAGAATGCCATTAATTAGATAATTTCCATTATTTCTAGGGAATACTTGAGCTGAAATTGAATCAAGTACTGCGTTCTTTATAAGGGTAGAGCCAGAATCGATTTCAATTGAATCAATCTGCATTTGTTTATCTAAAATTAATTTTCCTCTTATTGAATCAAAGTTTATGTCTAGTTTTGGATTGGATAAATTGTCAGCTTGAAAAAAGACGATGTCACTTAAGGAATCTAAACTGTGTTGGCTCTGGATTTGTAAGGATTGAACTTCATTACCGAAAACGTTTATTTCTTCTGAAGAAAGTATTGTAGATAAAGTGTGCGATCTATCAGCAGTCCCATTTATAAAGCATTCAATGTAGGTATTTTTTGAAGCATGTAATGCTTTGATTATAGTATAGAGGGGACTGTCTTGCTCAATTATTGGTGATAAAACTTCTATTGAATTTATTGATTCCTCGAGTTCCGAAGTATTGTCACCTTGTACTAAGTATTTATCAGCGGAATAATCTAAGTAGACTATTTTATCATCAGATCTTAGGAGTAATCTTGCATTTTGAATCTGATCGCTTTTAAAGACTAGATTCAGCCGATTTATTTCAAGCAGATTCGGATAAAGCTTAGAGCTTACTTTGCCTGAGTAGCTATGGATTCTCCAATCATTAAAGGTTAAGTTCTTTAGACTAGGCTGCCACGATACAAATATTTCGGGGGAGTCAATTTGAAATAGGTTGTCGGCTTTGGGGGTAAATTTTGGTTCAATCAGCTTTATGTGATAAGGAAGAAAAAATAATACTTCTTTAGTACTAAGATTTACATTTTGCGGCAGATATTTTTGAATCAGCGTTTTGGATACTGGAATTCCTGAAAAACTGAGACTCAAGTAAATCAATGAAGCTTGAACAAAGAGCAAAATGAAAAGTAACGTCTGGTAAAAGATGTTTAAAAAATTACTTATCATGTTACTTTAAAAAAGATAGGCTATAGTTCTACTTAGGTGGATTATTGTTCTGGCAAACTTAAGGTGGAAATTTTTTCTATAATTGTGGGGTCAGCTACCTCTTGGTTCATGCTTTCAGGAGTTAATTCAAAGGAATTAATAAATGGATCTAGTATTTGAATTAAATTTTGCGAAAGCTCAAATACAAGATTCTGGTTGGCTGTTCGTGCAAGTTGTGAGCTGCCAGAAGATCTTTTGTTAAAATAATAGATACGTTCTTCTAGTTTGTCTTCACTGTCTCCTGGCAGAGCTATTTTGAAACTTAATTCATAGTTCCAATCAATCATGGCATCTTCATTATTTTGTTTGAGAATAGCAGTGTCGACATATCGAGCTACTTTAAATTCTTTGAGTGATGCTAATAAATTTTTTGAGTCATTTTCTGTAAGCTCATCGGATGGATAATTAAGCAATAGGGTATCATTTTGAATATCCTTTATTTGAACTGAAAGAATTCGAGCGGCTTCGGGCAATTTTTCAATGATTCTATTTTTATAAAAGAGAGGTTGTGCGCTAAAGTTTTTGAAATACGAGGCTTTATCAACTGTATAAATGGTCGGATCATTTTGAGTTTTGGCTAGTAAAAGCATTTCTACATCTGGGTGCTGTACTACATTTAATGTAAGAATATTTTCTTCATTGCTGAATGCTAGTATTTGTAGAAGTGGGTTATTAAAATTAAGTGTATCTAAATCTTCCTCTGTAGGATTATCAGCAAAGAAGTCGACTGCCCTAAGGGTATTTAAATGTTTGATGAAACCAATGATGACTTCACTGTCTGCTAGAAATGGTTTTGTTGGCGTATTTTCATTTAAGGAGAGGCCCTGCCATTCACTATTTTCTAATTTTTGTAATTTTGTATAGTGCTCTAAATCTGAAATATCTACAGTGGAAATAGAGTCTGTGTTGATTTTTATAAAGTTTTTTTCTCGAAGATCTTTATGAGCTTTGATGAATTGATCATATTGATCTCCCTTTACCGTAAATACAGTAGGGTTGCCTTCAAGTTTTGCATAATAACTTTTCTTATTGCTTGGATCGCTAAGGGTGTTGCCCAAGATTAAAGTATTTCTGCGTTTGTTCCCTTGAAGACTTAATTTAATGTAAGGGTTATCAAAGCCTAGCATAGTAGAATCAACGATTTCTAGAGGTAGGAATTTTTCTACTCCGGTTGCAGTTAAGGCCTGAAGTGTTTTAGCAACGAGAAGCGCATCCGCTTCTACATTTAAAGGTGATTTAAACTGCCAAGAGTGATCATTTATGTTCTTTTCTAAGCGTACGGAAAGCTGAGCTCGATTATCCTTTTCGCTTGTTTGTAATTGATAGTTGAGTGCGTCGATTTCAAAATTGGGTATATCAAAAATTTGTTTTCGGTATAGATCATTGATTTTAAGAAAATCGTCTTTCAGGAGATCACTTTCTACAACATAAACAGATTCTTTTTCAGGTAGGTATAGGTAAAGTTTATTTCCTAGAGGGGTTGAATTGCCAACAAGTAGGTTGAGGGATTGCGAACCCTTTTTCAGATTGAAAGCTAGTTTTGGTTCATCTAGCCCGAAGTCCTTTAGATTTTGATCTGTTTCAATCAGTTCATCATAAGTAAACTTTGCCGACTCTTTAAGTAAATTTAATTGGTGAATAATTTGGTTTACGGAAAAATTATTCGCTGGCCATTGTATTGGTTCATCAATGAACCAGTTATTGTTTTGCCTTAAGATCTTTAAGCTTTCCTGTAATTGTTTACTTTCTATTTCAATACTTTCTAGAGCTTGAGTGAAAGACGTTATTTCATAATTGAGACCTTGTGATTCTTGGTAATCTTTGTATTGCCCATTGGACAATAAAAACAATGAAATAAATGCAATCGCATTTAAAATAAGTAAAACAAAAGTAAGGCTAAATTTTTGAATCATCGTTTTCTTAAATAAAGAATGAAACTTCCCCAAAGGGCTATAAAAATCGGTAATATCGTATAATAAAATAAAAGCGACTGTGCATCTTTTTTATTCATAGTTATTTGATAAGTATCGATCGGTTTTATTGGGATATTTAAAAAATGAATCCTATCTAATATCCAATTCACTGTATTATAAAATAATATTTGGTTTCCAAAAATTTGAAAATGATTGTTAGTAATAAATGTGGAATCTCCGAAGACAGCCATTCTTCCAGTTGGAATATTAATTCCTAAAGATGAGGTATGGCTAAGATTGGAAATGGCGGCGATGCTGATTGGACCGAGAATATCTGTTTCAAGATCATAGCTTATTGGAGTCTCATTTACATAATTATTTTCAATCCAAGTAGTGTTTCCTGAGCCAATAATTTCCGTTACCGATAATCTAGGATTGTTAATGGCTAGTGGGTCCATCTTTACAGGTCGGGGTTGTCCAAAAATTGCATTCAAGTTGTAATCAAGCAATAGTTGGTTGATCGGGTGGTCGGCAAATTGGTTAATGATAAAGTCTTCTGAATTTGAAACAAAGGATTGTTCAGAGCCGAAGATAAATTTATTTTCAGAAAGGATTCCCCAATCAAAAAATAATTCGTCTAAGCCATGGACGCGACCGGGATCAATTAAGGCTATGATTCGACCATTTCTTTCAGTCATATATCTGCGAAGTAATTCAACTTCAAAAGCTTCTACTTTGCCTTGTGGAGCAACAATTAAAATCAAAGAAGCATCTTTAGGTATACTTGGCTCTTGATATAGATTTAGCCGTTCTGTTTTAAAATTTTTATTTTCTAAATAAGTTTTTAAATAAGATAGTCCAGTTTGTGGGTCGTTATCATTGATATCCTTTTCACCATGTCCCACCAGAAAATAGATGTTTTGAATGGTTTTTGAATTTACATTTATTATACCAGAAGTGATCGCACTCTCGCCTTTAAATCCAATGATTTCATTATCTTTCACAGAATATAGATCTGCTTGGCGTATGATTTGAAATCGTTCTTCTTGAACGATTAGTAAAATATTCTCTTCTTTGATTTTGAATTTATTGTAAATAGATTGAACTTTAGATCGTTGCCTAAAAGGGTCTACGTATTCAACTTCGAGCAATGGTTCGCCGTTTTGAATCGCTTCTGCTTCATACGACCTCAGTAAACGACCAACGTGAGAATGGATTTGCTCTAGTTCAGGTTGATTAGAATCTTTTGGAATTAATACAATGACCTTTGTCGCTTGATCTAGGGCTCGCAAATGTGCCTTGGTTTCTGCACTTAAAGAGTAGAGTCCATTTTTTGTAATATCAATTCTCTTAAAATATTGTGCAGAAATCGCATTGATTCCAATAACAAGTGAAACCAACAAAATAGCCTGCAAAATTCGCCTCACGAACTTTACTTTATTCATATAACTGAAGTTATTGATCTGTTCGGTATTCATTAAGTTTCTGAATCGATCAAGTTTACGGTTAGGCTTAATAATAAAACTGAAATAGAAAGATAGAAAACAAATGGACGTGTATCTAAAATTCCTAGTGAGAAATCCTCAAAGTGTCGAATGACATTCACATATTGAATGCTTTCAAAAAAGAAACTACCTTGAGCGAAATAATTGTAGGTTGCATATTCAAGTTGCTGCCCACCGATGCAAATAATAAATAGAAAAGTGAAGCACAGCATTCCTGCAACTAGCTGACTTCTTGTTAAGCTACTAGTAAAAATACCAATCGCAATAAATAGTATACCGCTCAGAAAAATAAAGAGCAGGCTGCCCAAAATCGCAGAGCTATCAACTAAGCTCGCGTTTGATAAATTGTCTGGAAGAAGATTGTAAGTGATAATTGGGAAATATAGAGTTAATGCCCAAAGTATGAGATAAAGAAGATATGCAGCAAAAAACTTACTCAAAACAATAGCGTATTTTGGAATTGGAGCTGAGAACAAAGTTTGTAGTGTGGCTTGGTTTTTTTCTTCCGCAATACTACGCATAGTTAAAAGGGGAACTGTAAAAAATACAGGTAGCCAAAACAGGCTAAAAAATTGAGAGACGGAGGAAGTGTCTTGAGGCATCAAGGTCATACTCCTGAGTATAGCCCAATAGATAAATCCCATAAGTAAAACAAATAGAACACTCGCGACATAGGTGGGAGGTGCAATAAAGAGGAGTCGTACCTCATGACGAACTAAAGTAAAAAAATGTCCCATAAATTTCATGTGATGAAAATTCTATGTTTAAATGTATAAGATTAAGACTTGGTTCGAACTTCTTCCCAAGAGCGTTTTGTCGCAGCAAGAAAAATTGCTTCTAAGTCAGGCTGTTTTATGTTTATCCCCTTGAGTTGGCAATGACTAATTTGATCGATCATTTTTGTATAGTGAGCAATTTCAAGTGCATTCGTTGATTTGATTAAGATAGTGTAAGCTTCATTTTCAGCATTCGCTTCCTCTTCAATTTCATACTCTTCGCCAGCTGTTTTAAGATGGTCAATTAAGTGCTCAATCTTTCCTGATACTTGAAGTTTCAAATAATTCTCATTTATGAATTCTTCTGAGAGCTCATGCAGTGTTCCCATAGCAACAACTCTTCCGTGGTTGATAATAATGACTCGATCGCAATTTCGCTCTATTTCCGAAAGTATGTGTGAAGATATTAAGACCGTGTAGTGTCCTCTTAGGCTGTTAATTAACTTTCTTATCCCTTGGATCTGATGAGGATCTAGACCTATAGTCGGTTCATCTAAGATAATAATCTCTGGGCTACCTATCAAGGCGTCAGCAATACCAACTCTTTGTTTAAACCCTTTTGATAAAGTACGAATAATTTTTCTTCTGGCAGTTCTAAATAAATCGCAAAGATCCATAACTCGGCGTACCTCATTAGATATTTTTTGTGGATCAACTTCCTTAAGCTCAGCTCGAAGCTTTAAATATTCCATCACCCTTAACTCTTCAGGTAATGGGTTGTTCTCTTGCATGAATCCTATTTTTCTCTTAATAGCTAGGCTATTATCAGCGACAGGTAATCCGCACACAGTTGCGCTACCACTATCAGCGCTGAGTAAGCCGCCTAAAATTCGCATAGTAGTGCTCTTGCCCGCACCATTAGGCCCAAGCAGCCCAACGATTTCTCCTTTGTTTATTTGGAAGCTCGCATTTTTTATGGCGGATACTTTGCCATAGCTTTTTGATAAATCGCTTACAGAGATGCTACTATTTTCGTCCATTGTTTGAATTAAAGAAGTTTGAAAAGATTCATTTTTACATCAATAAAATATAATAGATAAATACAATGGAGTCCTTATTACAAGAATACGATGCAAAATTGATGGGTAAAACTGGATCACTCATTGGATTAGATGAAGTCGGGCGAGGGGCTTTAGCAGGACCTGTGTTCACTGCGGCCTGCTTAGTGAAAACAGATTTTTTTATAAATAAAGAAAATTTAAGCTTAACTGCTAGTTTTCGAGATTCCAAAAAAATGAGTGCAAGTATGCGAGAACAGGCTTACCAAAACTTAATTCATTTAAAAAACATGGAATCGGTTGATTTCGAGATTTCCTCTGCATCTGTTGAAGAAATTGATTCATTAAATATTTCTGGGGCGACTCGTTTGTCATTAGAGCGATCACTTAAAGCAGTCTTTGAGCGAAATCGTTCTTTTGCTCAAAGCGTTATTCTTATGGATGGTAAGCCCCTGAAAGATTTTCCTTATACACATAAAGCTATTGTTGGTGGAGATGACCAGTCCCTAGCAATTGCCTGTGCTAGTATTTTGGCCAAAGTTGAACGTGACCGCTTTATGAAGTCACTTGGCAAACGGTTTCCTCGCTATGATTGGCAAAAAAACAAGGGATATGGGACAAAATTTCACAGAGAACAAATCAAATTAGCGGGTGCATGCCCCGAACACAGGACTTTATTTTTAAGGAAAATTTTCAATAATTAATACCTCTTAAGGGAAACGGAGGCTAAGAAATAAAGAAAAAAGAGATTTTTTTAAAATTAGTATTGACTGAGCAAGCGTATAAGAGCAGATTCGCGGGCTTCTATTTCTCAATTCTAATTTAGGATAAAGTCTTCACTAAATCCATACCGAAAAAGGTCTGCCCTTGTAGCTCAGTGGTAGAGCGCATCCTTGGTAAGGATGAGGTCGGCGGTTCAATCCCGCTCGAGGGCTCCATTCTTAACAACAAAATATTTAAATACTAAATCAAATTAACCATGGCAAAGGAAACATTCGAAAGAACAAAACCACACGTAAATGTGGGAACAATTGGTCATATTGACCACGGTAAAACAACAACAACAACTGCGATCTTAAAGGTGCAAGCTGATAAAGGCTTAGCTCAGTTTAAATCATATGCTGACATTGCAAAAGGCGGTACTGTTAGAGACGAAACAAAAACTGTGACAATTGCGGTTGCTCACGTTGAGTACGAAACAGACAATCGTCACTATGCACACGTTGACTGCCCAGGTCACGCCGACTTCGTGAAAAACATGATTACAGGAGCTGCTCAAATGGATGGAGCTATCTTAGTTGTTTCTGCAGCAGACGGACCTATGCCACAAACTCGTGAGCACATCCTTCTTGCTCGTCAGGTGGGTGTTCCAACAATCGTTGTTTGGTTGAACAAAGTAGACCTTCTTGATGATGAAGAATTGCTTGAACTTGTTGAAATGGAAGTTCGCGATCTTCTTTCAAAATATGAGTACCCAGGAGACGATATCACAATTGTTCGTGGTTCAGCAACAGCTGCACTTGAAGGTAAACCAGAAGGTGTTGAAGCAATCTCTAACTTAATGGACGCAATCGATAAGGATATTGCTGAGCCAGCACGTGAAGTGGACAAGCCATTCTTAATGTCTGTTGAAGACGTATTCTCAATTACGGGTCGTGGTACAGTTGCTACCGGTCGTATTGAGCGTGGTCTTGTTAAAGTTGGCGAAGAAATTGAAATCGTCGGGATGAAAGATACTGTTAAGACTACTGTCACAGGTGTGGAAATGTTCCGCAAAAACCTTGATCAAGGTATGGCTGGTGACAATGTCGGACTTTTATTACGTGGTGTTGAAAGAGAATCTATCGAGCGTGGACAAGTATTGTCTAAGCCTGGTTCTATCAGCCCTCACAGCAAAGCTAAAGCTGAATTGTATGTCTTAAGTAAAGATGAAGGTGGTCGTCATACTCCATTCTTTGATGGATACCGTCCTCAGTTCTTCTTCGGTACAGCAGACGTAACTGGCGTGATTAAAACTCCAGAAGGTGTGGAAATGGTTATGCCTGGTGACAACATTACTGTTGAAATCGATTTAGGCAAAAACATCGCCATGGAAGCCGGACAACGCTTTGCCATTCGTGAAGGCGGACGCACAATCGGTGCGGGTCGTATTTCAGAGGTTATTTCTTAATCTCTTTAAGTTAAATTTTTCATGCCGAGGATCTTTAATTGGATCCTCGGCTTAACTGTCTTATAATTTAAAATATTAAAAATTCTTTTTCGTAATTAAAAAAAGCCCGAAACAACTTCAAAGGAGAGTAGTTCAATTGGTAGAGCAACGGTCTCCAAAACCGTAAGTTGTGGGTTCGAGTCCCTCCTCTCCTGCCATTTTATTACCGCTAAAAATACTAAAATTACAAATCTATGAAAAATCCATTTCGCAGTATCCGAGAATTCTTCTCAGAAATGATCACTGAGTTAAAAAAAGCATCGTGGCCAACATTTGTCGAATTAAGGGATTCAACGATTGTGGTATTATTGGCAACCGTGCTTTTGGGAACCTTTATTGCTTTATCCGATTTTTCACTACTTAACGGAGTAGAATTTTTAACATCACTTGTTCGCTAATCTCGCTTTTTCAAAACTCAATTTATGTCAGCTGCTACATCAGTAACCGGACCGCAATGGTTCGCCATCCAGACACTTTCTAACCAAGAGCAGAAAGCTAAACGCTATCTCGATAAATTCATTGAAATTGAAGAGATGGAAGAACTTGTTTTCGAAGTGCTTATGCCGACCGAGGTTGTCACAGAGGTAAAGAATGGAAAGAAAGCGACCAAAACAAGAAAATTTTACCCAGGCTATATCTTTGTAAAGATGCGCCTTTACGATGATGAAGGTAAATTACTACAAAAGCCATGGTACTTTATTCGAGAAGCACAAGGAGTTATTAATTTCGTAGGTGGGGATAACCCAAGTCCATTGAAAAAAACCGAGATCGATCGTATTCTAAATCAAGTAGAAGATGCAGAAGGAAAAGAAAAACCGAAGATTGAGTACGAAATTGGTGAAATAGTTAAAGTTAATGATGGGCCATTTATGAATTTGGATGGGAAAATCGAAGAGATTGATCCAGAAAAAGGGAAACTTAAAGTTTCTGTATCTATTTTTGGGCGTTACACCCCAGTTGAACTAGAATATTGGCAAATAGAAAGAGCCGAGGAGAATTAATTTATCATGTCTAAAAAAATAATTGGAGAAATTCGTTTACAATTACCTGCTGGATCTGCGAACCCAGCACCACCAGTTGGACCTGCTTTGGGTGCACAAGGTGTTAACATTATGGGATTTTGTAAGGAGTTTAATGCGAAAACTAAAGATCAAGCGGGGATGATTTTGCCAGTAGTGATTACTGTGTATGCTGATCGTTCTTTTAGTTTCATCTTAAAGTCCCCCCCAGCAGCAGTCTTATTGAAGAAAGCAGCTGGTATTGCTAAAGGCTCAGGTGTTCCAAACCGAGACAAAGTGGGTACTGTAACTCGTAAGCAAGTTTTAGAAATCGTTGACATCAAACGTAAAGATTTAAATGCCAACGATGACGATCAAGCCTTTCATATCATCGCCGGTACCGCCCGTTCTATGGGACTCGAAATCGCCGACTAATTTATTAACTAAAAATCAAGGAGAAATATTATTATTATGCTCACCCAGCAAATCAAGGGAAGCAAACGTTACAAAGAAGCTGCCAGTAAAGTTGATTTAACTCAATCTTACTCACTTCAAGATGCGTCTGCGTTACTGAATACATTACCAAAAGCAAAATTTGACGAAACCGTTGAATTATATGCTCATCTTACCGTAGATCCCCGAAAGAGTGATCAAATGGTACGTGGCACATTACAGTTGCCTCATGGCAGTGGTAAAACAGTCCGTGTGATTGTCTTTACCGAAAACCCTCAAGAAGCACTTGATAACGGAGCGGATGAAGCGGGTCTAGAAGATCTTATCGAGAAAGTAACAGGTGGCTGGACAGACTTTGATGTCGCTTTATCAACCACAAGTGCGATGAAAAGTGTTCGTACCGTAGCACGTGTACTAGGACCGAGAGGTTTAATGCCAAATCCGAAATCAGGCACAGTAAGTGATGATATCCCTGCAGCGATTAAACTCGTTCAAGCAGGACGTGTAGAATTTAAAATGGATAAAACAGCGAATGTTGCTGTAGTCGTAGGAAAGCGTTCATTTAACGAAGAGCAGATTACAGAAAATGCAGAAGCTGCAATCAAAGCCTTAGTTGAAGCTAAGCCTTCATCTATTGCAGGGCCATTCTTGAAAAGTTTAACCTTAAGTGCAACTATGAGCCCAGGTATTAGCCTAGATACAGCACCTTACATCAAATAAAAACCAGAAGATAGTAAGCATATGAGACTTGAAAAAAAATATTTAACAGAAGAAGTAAAAACACACTTAGATAAATCAGACTATGTGTATTTAACTAATTACGAGCGAATCACCGTTGATGAAATCGCTGAGTTGAGAGGGCAATTGGCCGAGCATGATGCAGAATTTCATGTGGTGAAAAATACCTTACTCAATGTTGTAGCGAAAGAGCGCTCATTACCCGATCTTGGAGATCACTTAGCGGGTCCTACAGCAATAATCGTAGGTGGTAACAATCCATCAGGTGTAGCAAAAATTGTTTTTGATTTCTTCAAAAAGAAAGAAAAAGTAGAGCTTAAAGCCGGAGTCTTGAACGACCGCGCTTTATCTAAAGATGAAATTGAGGCACTTTCTAAACTTCCAGGACTCGAAGTTCTTCGTGCCCAGTTGCTTGGATTACTTACACAACCAAGTACTGGTTTTGTTCGTATTATTAATGCAGTACCACAAGGACTTGTGAATGTATTGCAGGCAAAAGTTCGAGAAGAAGGAGGCAATAACGCATAAAATTTTTATAGTCCTCATATTCGGGGAAAATAAACAAACAAATAAATCTTAATAATCCGATTAGGGGGAAATTCTCCTTAAATACTCTGAATAAAGAGTGCTAATCAATTGAAAGGTAAAAAAACATGTCAGATATAACAAAAGATCAAGTAATCGATTGGCTCAGCAACCAAACAGTATTGGAAGTTGCCGATCTCGTTAAAGAACTCGAAGAGAAGTGGGGCGTTAGTGCTGCTGCTCCTGTTGCTGTTGCTGCCGCCGGTGGTGCTGCTGTTGGTGGAGGCGAAGCCGCTGCTGAAGAAAAAGACGAGTTTGATGTCATTCTAACTGAAGCTGGAGCTAACAAAATTGCTGCGATTAAGGAAGTCCGTGCCATTACAGGCTTAGGTCTTAAAGAAGCAAAAGAGTTAGTTGAAGGTGCACCAAAACCAGTTAAAGAAGGTGTGGCAAAAGACGAAGCTGAAGAGATCAAAAAGAAACTAGAAGCTGCTGGTTCTAAAGCAGAATTAAAGTAATCTTTAATCCAAATAAACGATATTAATACTATCTTATAATTTCAACGATTAGGCGACTTCCTCAGTCAAACGAGGAAGATCGCCTTGTTGTTTTTCTCAAAATATTCCAACTGAAATCAATTCAAATAATTTTCAAAAAACTAATAACTGACTAACGACTATGTCTTCTCGCAAAAATTTCGGTCAACTCAAGGAAGTGATTCAACCACCCAATCTGATTGAGAATCAAATCCAATCATTCAATGAATTTTTACAAATGGATGCTGCTCCTACTCAGCGTAAGCCTGTGGGACTTGAAGCAGTATTCTCTGAAGTCTTTCCTATTGAAAGTTATGATGGACGTAGCCATTTGGAGTACGTGAGCTATAACGTCACTCCGCCTGCAATGTCAGAAATAGAAGCAATACGAGAAGGCTTAACTTATTCGGTAGCACTTTATGTTAAACTCCGTTTGCGAGAAGGAGAAAACATTAAAGACGAAGAAATCTTTTTTGGCGAATTCCCGATGATTTCTGAGAGGGGTTCATTTATTATTAATGGAGCAGAGCGAGTAGTTGTTAGCCAATTGCACCGTTCACCAGGTATTGCCTTTGAAGAATCCGTTCATACCAGTGGTAAAATTTTGCACGCCTACCGTATCATTCCAGATCGAGGTACATGGCTAGAGGTACAATTCGATCAAAATGACCTTCTCTATGTTTATTTAGACCGTCGCCGTAGAAGAAGAAAATTTTTATTAACGACTCTATTGAGAGCCATGGGTTACAGTTCAGATTCTGAGATTCTCAACTTGTTCTATAACCTAGAAGAAATCTCAGTGGCCAATGCACTTAAACTAGAAACCGTTTCAAATTTTATTCTTACAGAAGACATTGTTGATGCAGATGAAGGTGTTGTTTTAGCTAGAGCCTTTGAGCCTTTGACAAAAACTATCATTCGCTCATTTGCCAAAGCAGGCTTGAAAAAAGTTTTAGCGATTGATACTTCTGTTGATGACGGTGCAATTATTCGTTGCTTGAAAAAAGACCCAACGCAGAACGAAGAAGAAGCGTTGAAAGATATTTACAAACGCCTAAGACCTGGCGAACCGCCAACAACAGCAAATGCTAAAGCATTGCTCAAACGTCTCTTCCAAGACCCAAGACGTTATGATTTAGGGCGAG
The DNA here is from genome assembly GCA_002457235.1 of Puniceicoccaceae bacterium MED-G32. Lineage (GTDB taxonomy): Bacteria > Verrucomicrobiota > Verrucomicrobiia > Opitutales > Coraliomargaritaceae. Next base: position 30,043 of record NTJV01000002.1, on the reverse strand, counting down.
TCGGCCGTTATAAGCTTAACCAAAAACTTAAGATCGATATTGATCTTGATTTCCGTGTGGTCTGTGCTGAGGACATTGTACAAGCGACTAAGTATTTAACTCGACTCAAAAGAGGCGAAGGAACTTTAGATGATATTGATCACTTAGGCAGTCGCCGTGTTCGTACTGTTGGAGAGCTTCTTGCAAACCAGTGCCGTATCGGATTAGCGCGAACAGAGCGTCTCGTCAAAGAGCGTATGACTTTATATGATCAAAGTGTGGATTCAATTACACCACAGAAATTGATTAATCCAAAGGCTTTGAGTACTGTGATTCGTGATTTCTTTGCGCGAAGTCAGCTTTCTCAATTCATGGACCAAATCAACCCATTAGCTGAATTGACACATAAACGTCGTCTATCCGCTCTTGGGCCCGGTGGTCTGAATCGTGAACGTGCTGGTTTTGAAGTGCGTGACGTTCACCCATCACACTACGGACGAATTTGCCCAATTGAGACCCCTGAAGGTCCGAATATTGGTTTGATAAATTCACTCAGTCTTTACTCTCGAATTAATGAATTTGGCTTCATTGAAACACCATATCGAAAGGTGGTTAACGGGAAAGTATTGGATGATATTGAATATCTAAATGCCGACCAAGAAGAACCGTTCATGATCGCCCAAGCAAATTCAGAAATTGATGCTAAAGGTATGTTAACTGGACGAGTCACTTGTCGAAATCAAGATGAGGTTTTAGAATTATCCGCAAAAGAAGTTGACTATATGGATGTGTCACCAAAACAACTTGTTTCAGTGGCAGCCGGTCTTATTCCTTTCTTAGAACATGATGATGCGAATCGTGCTTTGATGGGTTCTAACATGCAACGTCAAGGTGTGCCTCTTTTACAATCTGAAGCACCTTTCGTGGGTACTGGAATCGAAAATCGTGTAGCGATTGATTCTAAGACAGTAGAAATTGCTTCGATTAATGGAATCATTGCCTCAGTCGATGCAAATCAAATTATTTTAACAAAAGACGGTAACTTACCTTCAAAAATACATGATATCCAAACCGATGATAAGAAAGATATTTATGTGTATAATTTAAGAAAGTTTATGCGTTCTAATGCAGGTACATGCTTCAATCAAAAGCCGATTGTCGTTAAAGGACAGCCAGTCAAAAAGGGAGAAGTTATCGCCGATGGTGCTTCAACCGATAAGGGTGATTTAGCGATTGGTCGAAACATCCTTGTCGCTTTCATGCCATGGAATGGTTATAATTTTGAAGATGCGATTTTGATCTCAGAAAAGATCGTTAAAGAAGATATCTTTACTTCAATTCACATTGATGAATTTGAAGTGACCGCTCGTGATACGAAATTAGGACCTGAAGAAATCACTCGTGATATTCCAAATGTCGGAGAAGAAGCATTAAAAGACCTTAATCACGATGGCGTGATTCGAGTCGGTGCGGAAGTCAAACCAGGGGATATTCTAGTCGGTAAGATAACACCAAAATCTGAAACAGAATTAGCTCCTGAAGAAAAACTACTACGTGCGATCTTTGGTGAAAAGGCTGCTGATGTTAAAGACACATCACTCGTTGTTCCATCAGGCATTCGTGGTATTATTATGGATGTCAAAGTATCTGCTCGAGTGGATGGCGAATCAGAACAAATGTCTGCTTCAGATAAACGTAGAATGATCAAAAAGATCAATGAAGAGTATCGTTCACAAAGTGATCGCTTACGAGAAGACCTAACAGAAGCATTATCCAATATTCTTCTTGGGGAAAAGATTCCTCTCGATGTGAAAAACAGCGAGACGGATGAGATTATCATTCCTGCCAATCGCAAGATCACAAAAACATTACTACGTCGCTTAGCTGCAGTTTCTAAATTTATCGAAATCGATCCTTCTCCAGTTCGCATTAAGATCATGGAGATCGTGGAAAATTACCAAGGTAAATTTGATGAGCTAGATTACGAGAAAGAGCGTAAGATCGAAGGTGTAGAAACTGGAGAAGACGCAGATCAAGGTGTCGTAAAGAGCGTAAAAGTATACATTGCTAAAAAGCGTAAAATGCAAGTCGGTGATAAGATGGCTGGACGACATGGTAATAAAGGTGTTGTCGCAAAGATTGTTGCTGAAGAAGATATGCCTCACCTAGAGGATGGAACACCAGTTGAAATTTGTTTGAATCCTCTTGGAGTTCCTTCGCGAATGAATGTAGGACAAGTTTTGGAAACCCATTTGGGCTGGGCCTGTAAGAAACTCGGACTCACTGTGGCGACTCCAATTTTTGACGGTATTTCAGAAGCTCGAGTTCGTGAGTATTTAGAAGAAGCAAGTCTACCTAAGACAGGTAAAAGTGTTTTGTATGATGGTCGTTCTGGAGAAAAGATTCACCAAGAAGTTGTGGTTGGTTACATGTACATGTTGAAGTTAAACCACTTAGTGGCCTCTAAGATTCACGCACGTGCTGTTGGACCTTACAGCTTGATCACACAGCAACCACTTGGGGGTAAAGCCCAATATGGTGGTCAGCGATTCGGAGAGATGGAGGTCTGGGCCCTAGAAGCTTATGGTGCTGCTTACACCTTACAGGAATTGTTAACCGTCAAATCGGATGATGTTACTGGTAGAACACGTATTTATGAATCTCTTGTTAAAGGAGATAACAGCTTGAATGCGGGTACACCTCAATCATTCAATGTTTTGATGAAGGAAATCCAAAGTTTATGTTTAGATGTCCGTTTGGAATCTCAAGGTAAATTTGAATTAGGAAGTGGCATAGCCGATCAAGGATAAGTAATAACCATTAATTTTTTAAAAATATGAGTACAGAAGTCGCACGAGATATATTAGGTTACGAAGCAACAAAAGCGTTTGATCATGTTAAAATCACAGTCGCTTCTCCTGAAGCCATTCGTGATTGGTCGAGAGGGGAAGTGAAAAACCCTGAGACGATTAATTATCGTACGTTTAAGCCCGAGCCAGGTGGTTTATTTTGTCAGCGTATATTTGGTCCAGTAAGGGATTACGAATGTGCGTGTGGAAAATATAAGCGTATTAAGTACAAAGGGGTTATTTGTGACCGTTGTGGAGTTGAGGTGACTGTTTCACGTGTTCGCCGTGACCGCATGGGGCATATTGAATTAGCAGTTCCAGTTTCACACATTTGGTTCTTAAAGAGTATGCCAAGTCGTTTAGGTCTATTACTCGATATCACTGCGAGAAATTTAGAACGTGTTATTTATTATGAAAACTACTTGGTGATTGATCCAGGTAAGACACCCCTTGAAGAACGCCAGTTATTAACTGAGCAGGAATATCTTCAAGCACAAGACGAGTACGGTGAAGATTCATTTGTTGCTGGAATGGGCGCTGAAGCAGTTCGTGATGCACTTAAGCGTGTTGACTTACAAGCAACAGTCATCGAATTGAATGAGCAAATGCATGCGACTCGTTCGAAGCAGATCAAAAAGAAAGTTTCAAAACGATTAAAAACTATCCAAGGTTTCATCAGTTCAGGGTCTAGTCCAGATTGGATGGTTCTCGAAGCATTGCCTGTAGTACCACCAGACCTTAGACCACTTGTGCCTCTCGAAGGCGGACGTTTTGCTACATCTGATTTGAACGACTTATACCGTCGTGTGATCAATCGTAACAACCGTCTAAAAAATCTTTTACAGTTGAAAACGCCTGACGTGATTATTCACAATGAAAAGCGTATGCTTCAAGAAGCTGTGGATGCCTTATTTGATAATGGTCGCCATGGTCGTGCGGTGACAGGTGCAGGCAATCGTCCTTTAAAATCACTTTCAGATATGCTGAAGGGTAAGCAAGGTCGTTTCCGTCAAAACCTTCTTGGTAAACGTGTGGATTACTCAGGACGTTCGGTTATTGTTACAGGTCCAGAGCTTAAGCTCAATCAATGTGGTTTGCCTAAGAAAATGGCATTGGTTTTATTTGAACCTTTTATTATTCGTCGTCTAAAAGAACTTGGATTCGTTCACACTGTACGTGGTGCTCGTAAGATGATTGAAAAACAGTCACCAGAAGTTTGGGACATTTTAGAAGAAGTCACAAAAGGGCATCCAGTTCTTTTGAATCGTGCTCCAACTCTGCACCGTTTATCGATCCAAGCTTTCGAGCCAGTACTGATTGAAGGTGATGCGATTCGTGTTCACCCACTCGTCTGTACTGCTTACAATGCTGACTTTGATGGAGACCAAATGGCGGTTCACGTTCCTTTATCTTTGGAAGCGGTCATGGAAGCTAAGACTTTGATGATGGCTACACACAATATCTTTTCGCCCTCTAGCGGAAAGCCAATTTTAACTCCTTCACAAGATATTGTTTTAGGGTCTTATTTCTTAACCTGTGAGCCAAGATATAAAGCACCTAAAGGCAAACGTTTGCCATTGATCGTTGATAAAGACGAGCTCGACACAGCTGTTGCTGACGGCGCTCTAGATGTCAAAGATTGGATTAATTTCATTAACCCCGATTTTGGTAACGAAACGACTTCTTACGGTAATTCAAATGATAAAGTTATCTGCACGACTGTAGGGCGTGTTATTTTTAATACAATTTGGCCTGAAGAATTAGGATTTATCAATTTTCCAGTAGCGAAAGGCAAGTTAGGGGATATTATTTTAGAAACCTACCGAAAGGTGGGCAAAGCTGAAACAGTTAAGACACTCGATGTCTTGAAAGATGTTGGCTTTAAAATCGCAACTAAAGCAGGTGTTTCCATCGGTATTGATGACATGATCATCCCTGAATCAAAACCAGCGATCGTCAAACAAGCACGTAAGAAAATTGACGAAGTTGAGGGTCAGTACAAAAAAGGTATCATCACCGAAGGAGAGCGATACAACAAAATTATCGATATTTGGACGGGTACAACGGACGAAATCGCCAAAGCAGTATTCGATGAGTTGAAAGAAAATTCCGGACAAGAAGCCATGAACCCTGTGTTCTTAATGATGGATTCAGGTGCTCGTGGTAACAAACAACAAGTTAGACAGTTGTGCGGTACTCGTGGATTGATGGCTAAACCATCAGGTGAAATTATTGAACGTCCAATTCTTTCTTCATTCCGTGAAGGTTTATCAGTCTTAGAATACTTCATCTCTACTCACGGTGCACGTAAAGGACTAGCCGATACCGCTTTGAAAACTGCGGATGCTGGTTATATGACTCGTAAGCTTTGTGATGTGGCTATGGATTGCATCGTTGAAGCCTATGATGATCAAAACCGCACTGGTATTTGGAAGTATGCTATTTACGAAGGTGATGACGAAATCGTCAGCTTGTTCGACCGAATTGTGGGACGTTGCTCTTCAAATGACATTAAGAATCCTTTAAACCCAGATGAAATCATTGTTAAAAATGGTGAAATCATCACGGAGGAGATAGCGCATAAGATCGATGAAGTCGGTATTGAGAAAGTTAAAGTACTTTCTTCTCTGACAACCCGTAAGAAGATTGGAATTACAGCCCTTGAATACGGTATCAATCCAGCGACCAACTCAATGGTTGAGCGAGGTGCCTCAGTCGGTATCATTGCTGCACAATCAATTGGTGAGCCAGGAACACAATTGACCATGCGTACTTTCCACATTGGTGGTATTGCGAGTGGTGTTTTCAAGAATCCTGAAATCAAAGTTCGTACTGGCGGTACTGTTCAGTATAAAAATTTAAGAATCGTTCAAACGATTGATGGTGCAAGTATCGTACTTAATAAGACAGGCTCAGTCCTAATCTTAGATGATAATGGTCGAGTGCTTGAAGATTATAAAATCGTAGTCGGTTCAGTATTAACTCAACCAGATGGTGGTAGTATCAAAAAAGGCGAGATTCTCGCTATGTGGGATCCGCATAACATTCCGATTCTTTCAGAAAAGGGTGGTAAGATTGGCTTCAGCGATATGATTCCTGGAGTGACAATCAAACGCGAGATGGATGATTCTTCCGGCCAGATCGCAACAGTTGTTGTTGAGCACAAAGATGATTTAAATCCTCAGATTGAAATCTTAGAGGGTAAAAAAGTCGTTGCTACCTATGCGATTCCAACCGGTGCTCAAATCGTGGTGAATGAAAAAGACACGATTACACAAGGTGCTATGTTGGCTAAAACGCCGCGACAAGCTTCTAAGACACAAGATATTACTGGTGGTCTACCACGAGTCGCCGAATTATTTGAAGCGCGCCGTCCTAAGGAAGCAGCGGAAATGGCTAAAATTGACGGAGTAGTATCCGTTGATGGAACCCTACGTGGTAAGAAGAAATTATTAGTGACAGATCCAGAAACCGGAAATGAAGAGGTTCACCTAATTCCTCATGGAAAACATTTGCTCGTGCAAATTGGTGACTTGGTTCACAAAGGACAGCACCTAACAGAAGGTGCCGCTGATCCACACGAATTATTAGAAATCTTAGGTCGCGAGAAAGTATGTGATTACCTGATTGAAGAGATTCAAAAAGTGTATCGCCTCCAAGGTGTGACGATTAACGATAAACACATTGAGGTGATTATTGCTCAAATGCTCAAGAAGGTAAGAATCACCGATCCGGGTGACTCGGAATTCTTCTGGGGCGAGCAAGTTGATCGATTTGAATTCATGAAATCAAATGATGCCATCGATGAAGCGGGCGGTAAGCCAGCTGAAGGCGAGCCTGTATTATTGGGTATCACAAAATCCTCAATTGAAACAGAATCCTTCATCTCAGCAGCATCCTTCCAAGAAACAACACGTGTTCTAACAGACGCATCGACTCTCGGTAAAGTTGACTGGCTCAAAGGTTTCAAAGAAAACGTGATCATGGGTCACTTGATTCCGGCTGGAACAGGTTTACCCGCATATCGTCGTTTGAGAATCGATACACTAGGTGCAGATATGGAACAACTTTCACCTGAAGAAGCAGCAAAGCATGTCGAAGGTGTGGCTATTCCAACACCTGAGGTTGATTTAAACCAAGTCCCTGGTTTATCGGAAACTCCAGAAAATGCAGACGGTCAAGCTCCTGCAGAAGAAGCACCTGCTGAATCAGAAGAAGCCGGATAAGTTAAATATGCTCGTTTTACAAAAAAATAGAAAAATTAAACAAATAGCTTGCACACAATAGCGTAAATGCTAGGTTTGCGGACTTTTCCTTATATAAGAAATCAATTTAGATACACACAAATTACAATGCCAACAATCAATCAACTCGTTCGTTCACCTCGAATTATACAAAAAGTAAAGTCTAAGTCTCGTGCTTTAGACCGTAACCCTTTTCGTCGTGGTGTTTGTGTTCAAGTGATGACTCGTACGCCCAAAAAACCGAATTCAGCGATTCGTAAAGTGGCTAAAGTACGTCTCACAAACGGTATGGAAGTGATCGCTTACATTCCAGATGAAGGACACAGTTTACAGGAGCACAGTATTGTACTAGTACGAGGCGGTCGTGTGAAAGACCTTCCTGGTGTGCGTTATCACATTGTTCGTGGAACTCTTGACTGTGTGGGTGTAGAAAAACGCCGTCGTAGTCGTTCTAAATATGGAGTGAAACGTCCGAAAGAATAAGCTAATCAATTTATCATTTATAAACCAAAAAATTTTTAAGAAATATGTCTCGTCGTCGCCAAGCCGTTAAACGTCCAGTAATTCCAGATCCTCGCTATAACAGTACCTTAGTGACTAATTTAGTGAACATGATTATGGAGCGTGGTAAACGCACTGTTGCACAACGTATCGTCTACACTGCTTTCCAAAGAGTGAGCGAAAAGTTGGCTAAAGGAGATCCTGTTGATTTGGTAATGGGTGCTTTAGAAAATGCACGTCCAAAGATCGAAGTAAAAAGCCGTCGAGTTGGTGGAGCTACCTATCAAGTACCAGTTGAGATCGCATTTGAGCGTCAACAAACATTAGCCTTTCGCTGGATGATCAGTTCAGCACGTAAGCGTAAAGGTGTCGCTATGGATGAAGCCTTAGCCGATGAAATCATCGATGCTTACAACAACACCGGAGGAGTCGTAAAGAAGAAAGAAGAGACTCACCGTATGGCTCAAGCCAATCGTGCATTTGCACATTTGCGATGGTAAAGGTTTAACCTTTTCTTCGCTTTTTCTTTTTGTTCTTTTCCAGTTTATTTATGTCAGCCCAGAAAATAGTTTCTCAGAATGCCCAAGAGCGTAAATTCCCTATGGAATATACGAGAAATATTGGTATAGCCGCTCACATAGATGCAGGAAAAACAACAACTACAGAAAGAATTCTTTATTATACAGGAGTTGTCCATAAAATGGGCGAGGTTCATGAAGGCAGCTCTGTAACCGATTGGATGGAACAAGAGCGTGAGCGTGGTATTACCATCACATCGGCAGCCATCTCTTGTCATTGGACAAACGACACAGGTATCTTTTCTGGTATTGAGCACCGAATAAATTTAATTGATACGCCTGGACATGTTGATTTTACCGCTGAGGTAGAGCGTTCACTCAGAGTGCTCGATGGATCGATTGCCGTTTTCTGTGCGGTCGCAGGGGTTCAACCACAATCGGAGACGGTATGGCGACAAATGGAAAAATACCAAGTTCCACGTATTGCTTTTATTAATAAGATGGATCGGGTTGGGGCCAATTTTTCTCAGGCGATTGAATCGATGAAGAAACGATTGAATGCCAAGGCGAAAGCGATTTTTATTCCAATCATTAAGGAGAATGAGGGTGATGAAATATTTACCGGCATGATCGATCTCGTAAAAATGGAAGCGGTCATCTTTGATGAAAAGGATAGCTCTGGAAATTCTTTTCACATCGAATCCATTCCTCAAGACTTGCTTGAAAATGCTGAGTTTGAACGCGAATCGCTCGTTGAAACCTTAGCAGATTGTGATGAGGCACTCGCTGAAAAATATTTAGAAGGACAAACAATAGACGCAGAGTTTCTTCAATCCGTGATACGAAAGGCTACCGTAACACTCGATTTTTGTCCTGTAATTCCAGGTACGGCATTTAAAAATAAAGGAGTACAAGCCTTGCTTGATGCAGTTATCAATTATTTGCCCTGCCCACTCGACCTGCCGGCTATTGAAGCAGAAGACTTAAAAGGAAAAAAACTCTCAGTTGTTCCTGGTGACCAAGCAAAATTAAGCGGACTCGCTTTTAAACTCATGAACGATTCTTACGTGGGTAAGCTGGTATTTTTCCGTATTTATTCAGGCACTTTGAAAAAAGGTATGGCCTTACTTAATCCTAGGACAGGAAAGACCGAACGCATTGCTCGTTTGCTTATCATGAAAGCAGATGCCCGTGAAGACATTGAAGTAGCTCACTCGGGAGATATATGTGGAATCGTTGGCTTAAGAGATGTAGTGACTGGTGATACGCTCTGTGAAAAAAGCCATCCAATGCGATTAGAGCCACCGACATTTCCAGAAACAGTTATCTCTATGTCAATAGAGCCTAAGACAACAGCGGATCAAGATAAATTAGAGCATGGGCTCAAGTGTTTATCTGAGGAAGACCCTACCTTTTTTGTCAGTACCAATGAGGATACAGGACAAACCTTAATTGCAGGGATGGGCGAATTGCATTTGGAGATTATCCGTGATCGCCTATTTAGAGAATTTAAAGTTCAAGCAGAAGCCGGTCGTCCGCAGATTGCTTATCGAGAAACATTTGGAGCATCGGCCTCGGGTGAAGGTCGCTTTATACGAGAAACAGTCGAAAACCCTCAGTACGGTCATGCCTGTATTCGAGTAGAGCCATTAGAGCGAGGTGCCGGTGTTGTAATTGAAAACAAGCTTCCAGAAGGAACTATTCCGAAACAGTATATCGAGCCAACGCTCGAAGGGATTCGAGAAGCGGCCAATAATGGTGTAATCGCAAGCTATCCAGTAACCGACTTTAAGATCTCCTTGTACGATGCGACTCATGATGAAGTCAATTCCTCTGAAATGGCTTTTAAAATGGCAGGAATCTTCGCTTTCAAAGAAGCGATGGAATCTTCACAGCCGTTGCTTTTAGAACCAATGATGCAAGTTGAGGTTGAAACGCCTGATGAATATCAAGGGGACATCATAGGGGATTTAAATCGTCGTCGTGGGCAGATACAAAATATGAGTACACGTGGGCTGTATTCCATTATCTCGGCAAGTGTTCCGCTTTCGGAAATGTTTGGTTATTCCACGACCGTTCGCTCATTGAGTAAGGGGCGTGCCTCTTACAGTATGAATCCAGAGAGTTTTCAACCTGTCCCAGAGAATATCCTCCAACAAATTCTCAATGCCAACTTCATCAGTTAAAATTTAATAACCTATTCAAACAAATAACTAAAATAAAATATCTATTATGAGTGCACAAAGAATAAGAATCCGCCTAAAAGGTTTCGATCACCGAGTGATTGATCAATCAGTAGGTGAAATTGTCGAAACTGCAAAACGCTCAGGTGCTCGAGTTTCGGGTCCTGTACCAATGCCAACTCGCATTGAGAAATTTACTGTCAATCGTTCGCCTCACGTAGATAAAAAATCTATGGATCAATTTGAGGTTCGTACACATAAACGATTGATCGATATCCTTGAGCCTACTGCGGCAACTGTAGATGAGTTAAAAAAACTCAACCTACCCGCAGGTGTTGATATCAGCATCAATGTTTAAGTAAGAAATTTCTTACGGTTTAAAAAATAACAAACCATAAAAAAGCCTCGATAAGCCATTGCTCTCGAGGTTTTTTAGTTGAGTGTTTAAAGATAAATTAAGCTTTGGTGCGTTTTCTCTTAGCGATAAAGGCAAACGCGACAATACCAGCGAGCAGTGCATAGGTTGAAGGCTCAGGGACAATTTCTGCTGAAACAATGCCAGTCACCTCATTGAGTACAAGACTGCCATCAGTCCAACCTGAATTTAAAATTGTATTAAGTCTTAAAAATTCAAGTGGAGTATTGCCTTTAAAAACTAGTGTATGAATAACAATGGAGGGGGGAGTCGATTCTGGATCGGTCGTGGTTATCATACCCGGGGACCCTTGTGGTGCCAATGGATGGCCTGCTGGAGCAGGACCTACAGAAATGGTATTTGCCCCATAATTCGTGCTTAGGCTATCGAAATTAATCTGAGCTTGTGATTCATCCTGTCCATTAAACCGCGTCTCCAACATATAGTCTTTGGGCGAGTTTATACCCTCGTAATGGTAAGAGATGCTTTAGGTGTAATGATCCACTCGCTCACCGGGTTGTAGTGTCGGTATAGTGGGCTGAGCCAGAGTCACATCAATGGAGTGTGCTATTATACTACCAACACCAGCATCTTTTGCTAATGTCCAACCAGCGGTAGAGGTATCGCCATCAATGACTTCTTCTAAAGGGAGATTTTCTGTCTGGTTTGGGTGAACTGGATCAGAAAATTTAATGTCTCCTATAAATAAATTATAAGAGAATAAGCTATGATTAATAGCTAAAATAGAGCCTAAGAATAAGAATCCGCATTTACTGAAGTTAGAACGGACAGATAATAATTTGAATAATAGATTCCATTTCATGATATTTTTCCAGATTTAGTATGAACTATAAAATATTTGTTTTGGGATTTGTTAGATGTCTTATAAGACTAATATATTCCCAAAAAAATGAATTTTTTTCAATTGGCTGTATCGCTGTCAGTGATTTCTGGTATGTGTTGGCTTTGGAGCTGAAATTTGCTGAGTTTGAATGACTTTTTTCAAAAAAAACAAAAAAAACAAAATCAAGGGTTGACCTGAGGTTAAAAAAGCTCTTTTTTCCTCGGCTCTTTAGTAATTTTATTTATCACATTTAAATTTTAACCACTAAAGCAGGTTAGTAAACGGTTCTCCGAGTGACACTATTATAGAGTCTTAATAAGCTAGGTAATAAGTTGTGAGGTTTTCCACCTGCCAATTAGTATTATGAATATAGCCCTTTTAGGAAAAAAATTAGGTATGTCTCAGGTCTTCGATGAGGACAATCGCCTCGTGCCTGTGACAGTGATAGAAGCTGGACCCTGTCCAGTCGTTCAAATTAAGTCAGTGGATACTGATGGCTATGATGCGATACAGCTCGGCTACGGTTCACAGAAAGCCCATCGCTTATCTAAAGCAGAATTGGGTCATGTGTATAAAGCAAAGGTAGAGCCGATATCAAATTTGCAAGAATTCAGAACTTCGGGAGACACAGAATTGAATGTGGGTGATGTTTTAACAGTGGATCGCTTTGAAGCGGGACAAAAGATTGACATCATCGGGACAAGTAAAGGTCGAGGATTCCAAGGTGTAGTAAAACGCTATGGTTTCGCTGGGGGTCCTGCATCACACGGTTCTATGTTCCATCGTCGTGGTGGTTCTTATGGTATGTGCCAATGGCCAGGTCACGTGATTAAAGGTAAGAAAATGCCAGGTCATATGGGCGATGTTCAGCGTACTGTACAAAATCTTAAAGTGGTGAAAGTGATCGCTGATAAGAACTTGATTTTAATTAAGGGCAGTGTCCCTGGAAATAAAGGCAGTTTAGTGACGGTACGAACTGCGGTGAAACAAAAGCGAGCACACGCATAATTAAGGAGCGAAGAATTACGTATGAAATTAAAAGTATTTAAAGCAGACGGCTCAAGTAGCACAGAAAAAGACTTTCCTCATTTCCCAGAGTTTGAAGGAGATCGCGGAATTGCAACTTTAAGACAAGTGGTCATTGCTCAGCAGGCGAACAAGCGTCAAGGGAATGCATCGACTAAGACTCGTGCTGAAGTCGCAGGTTCTGGAAAGAAACTCTTCCGCCAAAAAGGAAGCGGTACAGCTCGGCAAGGATCACGTCGAGTCCCACACCAAAGACACGGTGGTGTCGCCCATGGACCAAAGCCAAGGGATTACTCGCAAAAAACAAATCGCAAGATGCGTCAGTTAGCGATGCAGAGAGCGCTTTTTGATCGTGCATCAGCAGGTGGCTTGTCTGTAATTGAGGACTTAGCGGTTGAAGCTCCAAAAACAAAGATTTTCAATAATGTCTTAAAGAATGTTTACCCAAAACGCTGTAAAGTCTTGGTTGTAGATGATACTTTTGAGGAAAACACAGCCTATGCGGCTCGTAATATTCAAGGTGTGTCTCTGGCTGAGTCAGGTGACCTTAGTGTTTTAGACATCGTAAAATTTCAAAACGTGATCGTGAGTTCAAAAGCGATTGAAACAATCATCGCCCGTGCGGCTGATGGGAAAGGAGACGAGTAATGTTAGTTCCTGATACAATCATCAAATCATACATTGTGACTGAAAAAGCGGCAAATCTCTCCGCTAACATCAATCAGTATACCTTTAAGGTAGCAGCAAATGCGAATCGTATTGAGGTCGCACGTGCTATTGAAAAGTTATTCAACGTCGCTGTGACTCGTGTGAATATTTTAAACGTAAAGCCGAAGCTGAAGTCAGATCGTAGCCGTAGAGGTAAGACTGGAACTAAAAGCGGGTATAAAAAAGCAATCGTTAGCTTAAAGGACGGAGACACTATAGAAATCGTATAATTTTTAGGAGAATAAGACCATGCCACTTGTAAAATCTAGACCACTGACTCCCGGACAACGTTTCCTAATTAGAAACAAAGCGGATGTCGCAAAGAAAAGACCTGAGAAACAACTCACTGTTTCTAAGCATGAAAAGAAAGGTCGTAATTGCTACGGTCGAATTACTTCTCGTCGTAGAGGTGGAGGCCATAAGAAGCACTACCGCTTGATTGATTTCCGTAGAGACAAAATTGATATTCCTGCTAAAGTGCAAGCAATTGAGTATGATCCAAATCGCTCCGCAAATATCGCTTTACTCGCTTATGCGGATGGTGAAAAGCGTTATATTTTAGCACCTAGAGGTGTTCAAGCAGGCGATACTTTAATTAGCTCTAGTAAAAAAATTGAATTTTCAGTGGGTTATAGTTTCCCACTAGCATTAATCCCACCAGCAACTAAAATACATGCGGTAGAACTTCACCCTGGAAGAGGGGCACAGCTTGTGCGTTCTGCAGGTGAGGCGGCTCAATTGATCAAGGTCGATGGAGAGCGTGTCACGATCAAGTTGCCTTCGGGTGAAATTCGCTTTTTAAATGCCCGTTGCCGCGCAACGATCGGTGAAGTGGGTAATCATGAACATGAAGGCCGTAGCTTAGGTAAAGCTGGGCGAAATCGCTGGTTAGGCCGCCGTCCACGTGTTCGTGGTGTGGCCATGAATCCTGTCGATCACCCAATGGGTGGTGGTGAAGGTCGTACTTCCGGTGGTGGTCACCCTCAATCACCTTGGGGTCAATTATCTAAAGGCTTCCCAACTCGTAAGAAATCTAATCCAACTAATTCACAAATTCTTGTGCGTCGCAATGGACGTCCAATGAAGCGCAAATAATAAGTATTATGTCACGATCTATTAAAAAAGGTTTTTTTGTTGATGTTCACCTTGTAAAAAAGGTGGAAGCGGCTCAGGCGATTAATGATCGCAAGCCAATCCAAACATGGTCTCGTCGTTCTACGATCACTCCAGATTTTGTGGGACTCAATTTCAGCGTACATAATGGCAAATCATTTCTTCCTGTCTATGTGACAGAAAATATGGTGGGTCATAAGTTAGGTGAATTTTCGCCAACACGTACTTTTAAAGGACACCCAGCAGGTAAAGCGAAGTAATTGATTTAGAAAACAATAATAATGAAAGCTAAACGTAACAGTCTTATGACCCTCACACACTCACTCATTGGGAGTTTATGTGTGATGTTTTTGCTTTCAGTGAGTGCAGTATCGGCTTCCGTTCCTAGTTTTGTGACTGATGGATCTGGATTGTATGCTCCAAATTTAGCACAGGTTACCAAAGTCAGTGATTCAGCAAATATTGCCGTAGTTTATTTAGATAATGGTTTAGACGCAGGCTTAGATATTGGAATGACTGCTTCCGTCTTTCGTGGATCAGAAAAAATAGGCTCGGTCATCTTTGTGGCAACAGAGCAGTATCAATCAGCGGCACTGATTTTGGAACTGAATGACAATCGAGTGATCGAAGCTGGAGATTATGTTCAATTAAATACTTTTAGAAACAGTTAATTTATTATCACTATGGAAGTTAAAGCTTACACAAAATACACAAGAATGTCGCCCTTAAAGGTGAGGAAGGTTGCTCGTGCGATTCAAGGACGTAATGCAGGAGAGGCATTGGAAATGTTAAGCCTAATCCCTCGTAAATCCGCACGCCTTATTGGTAAGACATTGAAGTCAGCGATTGCTAACGCAGAGAACAATAACAATTTATCGTCAGATACATTGACTATCAAATCAACGATCATTGAAGAAGGTCCTGCATTTAAACGTTTTCGTCCTGCCGCAAGAGGTTCTGCTCATCCTTATAAGAAAAGAACTAGTCACATTCGTATTGTCTTAACTGACGAAAATTAATTTTAGAAAATAAATATTATGGGTCAAAAAACACATCCAATAGGTTTCCGTCTCGCAGTCACAAAGGACTGGGATTCACGCTGGTATGCCAATAAACAAGATTTTCCTGTGTATGTTAAGGAAGATTATCTGATCAGAACGTTTCTAGAGAAGAAACTGCGTTATGCCTCTGTGCCTCGTATTTTTATTGAGCGTGCATCAGGTCGCATTCGTGTGAAGATCTATACCGCTCGCCCTGGTATTGTGATCGGCCGCAAAGGACAAGAGTTGGATAAGTTAAAGACTGAATTGAATAAAAAAGTTGGTAAGGATGTGATGCTTGATATTCAAGAAGTGAAACGACCAGACCTTTCTGCACAATTAGTCGCAGAAAACGTAGCTTTACAACTTGAGCGAAGAATCGCTTTCCGCCGTGCGATGAAACGTGCGGTACAGACAACCACTTCACTGGGAGCAGAAGGAATTCGTATTCAATGTTCAGGTCGTCTAGGTGGAGCTGATATCGCTCGTACAGAACAGCAACGTTCAGGAAAAGTGCCTTTGCAAACATTACGTGCCAATATTAACTACGGCTTCAGTGAAGCAAGTACGGTGTATGGAATCATTGGTGTGAAATGTTGGATCTGTTTACCTGACGGAGAAAGCGCACTTTAATCAAAATTTTTAATCATTTAGAGAACGGAATAAGGAAGTAAATTATGGCACAAATACCCTCTAGAACAAAATACAGAAAAGTTCATACAGGACGCATTTATGGTACTGCACAAAAAGGGAATACCATTGCTTTTGGTGAATTTGGTATCCAGTCATTGAGTCGTGGTCGTATGACATCACGTCAAATTGAAGCAGCTCGTGTGGCAATGACTCGTAGTCTTAAGCGTAAAGGTAAGGTATGGATTCGTGTTTTCCCTCATAAGCCAGTGACGAAAAAACCAGCAGAAACTCGAATGGGTAAAGGTAAAGGTTCAGTTGAAAAATGGGTAGCGGTTATTCGTCCTGGAACAATGCTCTTTGAAGTGGCAGGTTGCTCAGAAACTGCAGCGAGAGAAGCTTTACGTTTGGCTGATACTAAATTGCCATTCAGATGCCGGTTTGTCAGCCGTGATGAGATTTAATCCTACATTAAGAATTTAAAAAATAAAGATATGAAAACAAAAGATATTCATGAACTGTCTGAAATCGAAGTGGAAAAGAAACTTCGTGATACAAGAGATGAGCATGTAAAAATGCGTATGAGCAAACAGACAGGGCAAGTCGAAGAAACGCACAAACTAAAAAATTTAAGAAGAGATATCGCTCGTTTGGAAACTATTTTAAAGGAGAAGAAATTGGCGAGCACTTCTGCTTAATTAATAAAATTAAAGAAAATGGAAACTGTCTTAAAACGTAATTCTAGAAAAAATCTAATTGGAACTGTGACAAGTCGTTCAGGTGACAAGACGATCAAGGTAACTTATTTTTATAAGATCCCTCATCCTCTGTACCGTAAGGAAATTAAGCGCAAGACTGTGTTGCATGTCCACGATGAGAAGAATGAGTGTGGCCTTGGAGATAAGGTAGAAATTATGGAGACACGTCCATTGAGTAAACTAAAACGTTGGAGAGTGACTCGAGTGATTGAAGTCGCACCAAAATTAGGGGACGAGTAAATTTAAACTAAAAAGAAGAATTTAAACGGAGAATAAAGCTATGATACAAATGAACAGTCGCGTATTTATTGCGGATAATACAGGTGCAAAGTCAGCTGAGATGATTCGTAGAATTGGACAAAACAAAAAGACGGCTGATGTTGGCGATATCGTTGTTTGTGCAGTGAAAGAATCAACAACCGATGCGTCTGTGAAAAAAGGCGAGGTGGTAAAAGCAGTGGTGGTCCGCACACGTGCGCCAATCCGTCGTGGTGATGGAAGCTATCTTCGTTTCGACAACAACGCTGTAGTGATTATTAATCAAGACGGTAATCCTAAAGGGACACGTATTTTTGGTCCAGTTGCACGTGAATTGCGCGCAAAGTATATGAAAATCATATCACTAGCACCGGAGGTTTTATAAAATGGCAAAATCAATTAAAAGAGAACAAGAAGTCGTAGTAATCGCAGGATCTCACAAGGGTAAGCGTGGCAAAGTATTAGAGATCATGGGAAATGATCGTGTACTTGTAGAAGGTGTAAATATGATAACCAAATACGAGCGTAAGACACAGGAAAACCCAGAAGGTTCTTCGATCCAAAGAGAAGCATCAATTCATTACTCGAATGTTATGCTTGCCGAAAAATTTGATACAAAAGTTAAAAGCAAAAAGTAATAGCAAGATATAGAGAAGGATTTAGGTTATGGAAACTCCAATATTAAAGAAACAATACACAGAATTTGTAATTCCGGAATTAAAGAAAAAATTTAATTTCAACAATATTCATTGCGTGCCCTCAATTAAGAAGGTGGTCATTAATTCTGGCTATGGCGCGAGTGTGGATAAAAACCATATAGCTTATGTTAGTGATGAAATTGCTAAGATCGCAGGTCAGCATCCAGTAACTACCAAAGCTAAATTGAGTATTTCTAATTTTAAACTCAGAGAAGGTCAGTCAATTGGTTGTAAGGTCACTTTAAGAGGCAATGCAATGTACGATTTCCTTGCTCGCTTGATTCATATTGCGCTACCTTGCATTCGTGACTTCAGAGGAGTGCCGGCTAAACTAGACGGACAGGGTAATTATACTTTAGGAATCTCAGATCACTCAATCTTTCCAGAAGTGAGTGCCGAAGGAAACACAGCGACTATTGGTATGGATATTTCTATCAATACAAGTGCCGAGACGGACGAAGTGGCTAAAGAGTTACTCAGTTTATTGGGCATGCCTTTCCGAAAATCAAGCTCTGAGCTAGATGAAGCAGAGGAATCAGAAGAGAAAAAAGAGGAAGCAACCGTAGAAGCATAACTATCAAAAAACTTTATTATGGCAAAAAAATCAGCAATACAGAGAGATCTTAAGCGTCGTCGTTTAATTGCAAAATTCGCAACTAAGCGTTCAGAGCTTAAAGCAATTCTTGCTAATCCTGAAACAACCGATGAGGAATTCTACAAGGCACAAGCTAAGTTAACTAAGTTGCCTAAGAATAGCTCACCCATCCGTTCAAGGAACCGATGCTCAATCACAGGTCGTCCTCGCGCCCATATCAGAAAATTTGGTCTTTCCAGAATCACATTTCGTGAACTGGCTAGCAAAGGTAAACTTCCAGGAGTGACAAAATCTTCTTGGTAATTTTAACACAACAATCGAAAACCCAGCAGTAAACAATTAACTAATACTATGGCAGTTCATGACACAATCGGCGATTTCTTAACCATCATTCGTAATGCGAGTATGGCTAAGAAAGACGTATGCACTACGCAAATTTCAAAAATGCGTTTATCAATAGCTAAGATCTTAAAACAAGAAGGTTTTATTTTGGATTATTCTGAAGGAGAAAACGACAAAGGCTTTAAGCAGATTTCACTTAAATTAAAATATGTGAAAAACACACCTGCAATTACTGGGATTGAACGTCATAGTACTCCAGGTCGCCGTTTATATTATGGATCAAAGGATATTCCTCGTGTATTAGGTGGACTTGGTGTTGCTATTTTAACGACTTCTAAAGGTGTGATGCGTGCTCGTGATGCTCGTGAGCAAGGTGTCGGTGGTGAACTAATTTGTAAAGTTTGGTAACGGAGAAAATTTATTATGAGTCGTATTGGAAAATTACCTATCCCCATTCCTGAAAAGGCAAAAGTGTCCATTGAAGGACAAACGGTATCCGTTGAAGGACCGAAGGGATCTTTGAAAAAATCATTTGATAACTCAGTGAAAATTGAGCTTGTTGAAAATGTTGTGCAAGTAGCACCCACTTCAGACAGTCGTCACGCTCGTGCCATGTTTGGGACTGCTCGTTCTATTATTAATGGAATGGTTGTCGGAGTCGTAGATGGTTACACTAAAAAGCTAGAAATTAAAGGTGTTGGTTTCCGTGCCGCATTGAAAGGCAAAATCCTCGATTTATCTCTAGGCTATTCACACCCATGTGAATTAGAAATCCCTGAAGGCATTAAAGTAACCATTGCAGAAAACACTAAATTGACCGTAGAAGGTGCGGATAAGCAAATGGTCGGTCAAGTCACTGCAGACATTTACGCATTTTATCCAGCTGAGCCCTACAAAGGTAAAGGTGTTCACATTGAAGGAAAATATGTTCGCCGTAAGGAAGGTAAGAAATCTGCATAAAGGAGTTATTAATTTGTATGAAAACATTAAAAAAACTTTCACTATTACAAAAACGTCGCTGGCGTATTCGTAAAAAAATAAATGGCACAGCTGAGCGTCCTCGTTTAGCCGTACATTTTTCTAATAAAAATATCACTGCTCAGTGCATTGATGATGAGAAGGGTCATACCTTAATTCATGTGTCTTCGATTAAATCCTCTGAGCTTAAAGCGAATACAGAAAGTGCAAAAACTTTAGGTCTTTCAGTTGCAGAAAAAGCAAAGGCAGCTGGAATTGAAACCGTTGTTTTTGACCGTTCGGGACGCCTTTACCACGGCTGTGTTAAGTCATTTGCTGATGCAGCGAGAGAGGGAGGATTGAAATTTTAAAATACTATGAGTAATAACAAAAAAACATTTTCTTCAGAAGCTAGCGAAGATGCTTCTGAAATGATCGAAAAGGTCGTACATATTAACCGCTGTGCTAAAGTGGTTAAAGGTGGACGTCGTTTTAGTTTTTCTGCGCTCGTAGTTGTCGGCGACCAAAAAGGAGGCGTTGGCATCGGATACGGTAAAGCAAAAGAAGTTCCTGAATGTATTCGTAAAGGGACAGAAGATGCTAAGAAAAATATCATCAATATTCAACTTAGAGGTGATACGATTCCTCATCATGTACTCGGTGAATCCGATGGGGGTAAAGTATTATTACGTCCAGCGTCAACTGGTACGGGAGTGATTGCAGGTGGTGGAGTTCGTGCTGTGCTTGAAGCAGTAGGGGTTCATAATGTCTTATCCAAGTCACTAGGTTCAAATAATCATTTGGCTATGGTCAATGCCACTATGGATGCATTGAAAAAATTACGTTCCAACGAAGAAATTAAAACACTTCGCTTTGGAGAAACTGCTAACTCAGAGGTATAAATTTTTGTCTTATGAATTTAGATAATATTCCAACAATTAAAGGAGCGACTCATTCAACAAAGCGTTTGGGTCGTGGACATGGTAGTGGTCACGGAAAGACTTCCGGTAAAGGCCATAAAGGTCAGAAGGCTCGCTCAGGTGGCGGTATTCGTATCGGTTTCGAAGGGGGTCAAATGCCTTTGTATCGTAAATTACCTCGTCGTGGCTTTAACAATTATAATTTCCGTACCTCTTATCAGGTGGTCAATCTTGCCGAATTGAGCAAAATTGAAGGCGACCTAGTCAACCGTTCAGTTTTGATCGAAGCAGGTTTAGTGCGTGATAACAAACAGGGCATTAAGGTGCTAGGTGATGGTAACGTGGAAAAAGCGTTTACGGTAGAGGCTGATAAAGTATCTGCTTCTGCTCGTGCGAAGATCGAAGCAGCAGGTGGCAAGGTGATTATCACTAATGCTAAGGCTGAAGCGACTGAAGCCGCTGGCGATGCCGAATAAACCAATTAATTTCTGAGATAAACACTCATGCTTTCTGCTTTTACTAATTCCCTAAAAATTCCTGAACTAAGGCAAAAAATATTTTTTACTTTGGCTTTGCTGTTCATTGCTCGAGTAGGAGCTAATATTCCTTTACCTGGAATGAACACCGCTCCGATCCAAGAGTTTTTTGCTCAGCAATCAGGCGGAGCAGGGGGTCTGCTAGGTTTTTATAATATGTTCACTGGGGGTGCTTTATTGAATGGTGCCTTATTTGCTTTAGGTATTATGCCTTACATCAGTGCTTCAATTATTATGCAGTTGATGGGTGCAGTTTTTCCATCGATTGCGCGTCTTCAACAAGAAGGTGATGTGGGTCGACAAAAGCTAAATGATTACACTCGTTATTTGACGATTCTTATTTGTGCAGTCCAAGGCTTCTTATTGCTATTCGCACTTTCCACAAACCCAGGAACTTTGATCGGTTATGGATTTAATCCACTAGAGTACGGGCAAATTGTTCTCGCAAGTAAGGTACAGTTCTTAATCACAGGAACTATTTTCTTAACTGCTGGGTCGCTGATTTTAGTATGGTTGGGGGAACAAATTACCGAGAAAGGTATTGGTAACGGTATTTCTTTATTAATCACCGTAAGTATTATTTCTGCATTGCCCGGCGCGGTAGTTTCAACGTATCAGATGTTTGTCGCACCCGTAGGTTCTGAAACTCAATCTTTAGGCGTGGTGCAAGGTGTCTTGATGCTAGCTTTATTGCTAATCGTGACCGCCGGATTGGTGGCGATTACACAAGCCCAGAGAAAGATTCCTGTTCAATACGCAAAGCGTGTTGTCGGACGTAAGGTCTATGGCGGACAAACCTCATTCCTTCCTTTGAAGGTTAATTATGCAGGTGTTATGCCCGTGATTTTCGCCAGTGCTATTTTAATGTTTCCTGCTCAGTTATTAAATATTTTAGGATCCGCTACAGGAATGCGTTTCTTTACTGATTTTGCTGAGGCTTTAGCTCGTGGTGAATTTGCCTACTATTTTATCTTCGGACTTTTAATCTTCATTTTCAGTTATTTCTGGGTGTCTCTTATGTTTAAGCCTGTTCAGATTGCTGATGACCTTAAGAAAAATGGCGGATATATTCCTGGGGTACGTCCTGGAGACCCAACGGCTAAATTTCTTGATCATATTATGACTCGCTTGACTATGGCGGGTGCTCTGTCTTTGACTTTAATCGCATTGTTCCCAGATATTTTGCTCTTTAGCTACAATATCCCATTTAATGTTGCCTTGTTTTTTGGTGGTACGGGTATGTTGATTACAGTTGGCGTTCTTTTGGATACGATGCGCCAAATCGAGACTTTCTTACTTCAACGCCATTATGATGGCTTTTTGAAAAAAGGTAAAATTCGCGGACGTTCTGCAGCCAGAAATAAACAGTTGATCGACTCAGCGGGTCTTCAAGATTTCTGGAGTGCTTGGAGTCCTTTATTAATTCTTTCTATAATTTTATTTATTTTAGGAATCGCTTCTTGGTTGTTTAAATTAAATTAAACTTCCGGGAAATAGGTTCCTACACTTGTTCTTTGACTCTTCATCTTCAAAAATATGAAAGCAATTCGTACGGATTCTGAAATTTCTGCTATAGCGGAATCGTGTGAAATTGCCGCTTTAGTATTGCAAAACTTAGTTGATTCAACAGCCGAAGGTATTTCTACTTACGATCTTGATCAACTAGGTAAGGCTAAAATTGCTGAATACGGTGCTAAGAGCGCCTGCTACAATTACCGTCATGGTGCTAATATATTTCCCGCTCATACCTGTATCTCGGTCAATGAAGAAATTGTTCATGGGATCGGTCGTATCGATAGAAATGTTCAAAATGGGGACATTATTTCTCTTGATGTCTGTGTGAGTTACAATGGATATATCGGAGATAATGCCAGAACGATTGCTGTAGGTTCTGTAAATCCTAAATTAGAAAACTTACTCGAAGATACGCACACTGCTTTATTAAAAGGAATCAAGTGTGCTCGGGCAGGTAATCGTGTCGGCGATATTTCAAATGCTATTGAATCATTTATTCAACCAAAAGGTTACGGGATCGTGCGTGACTTTGTCGGACATGGGGTTGGTAAAACAATGCATGAATTGCCTCAAATTCCAAATTTTGGCAAAAGGGGTACTGGCCCTTTATTAAAACCAGGCATGGCATTGGCCATAGAGCCAATGATTAACCTCGGATCACCCAATATACGATTTTTAGAAGATGGATGGACAGCCGTAACAGCTGATAAACAGCCTTCTGCACACTTTGAACACACGGTTTTAGTCACAGAAGGAGATCCAAAAATTTTAACAAAAGTGAAGAATTAACTTTTCAAGTCCAATTTAACTGCTATGGTCTTCTCTTTTTCTCTAATCCAATACACATTTTAAACACTTTAACAAATTACAATTAAACATTATGCCACGTTTACTCGGAGTTGATATACCCGCAAATAAGAAGCTAGAATACTCGCTTCGCTATATTTACGGGATCGGACCAAAGCGCGCGAAAGACATCGTTGCTATTTCTGGATTTGATCCAGATCGTCGTGCTGGGGATTTGAACGAAGAAGAAGTGAATCAATTAGCTTCCATTGTTGCTGAGAAGCAGTACGTTGTTGAAGGTGATTTACGTCGTGATCGTGTGGCTAATCTTAAACGTTTATCGGCAATACGTGCTTACCGCGGTATTCGCCACCAAAGAGGTTTACCCGTGAGAGGACAGAGAACAAAGACTAACGCTAGAACACGAAAAGGTGCAGTGAAACCAGTGCGTAAATAATCGATCAAAACATTTTAAGTATTATGAGCGAAGAGGAAATTGAAAAAGAAGTCGAAGAGACAACAAAAGTAGTTGCGGAAGCAGGTACAGCAAATGCAGCGGAAGCTAGTGAAGAGCCTAAAAAGGCAGAAACCGCTGAAGACTTATTGAAGAGTGATTTAGAAGGAATTAAGATTCGTAAGGCTAAGGGTAGTAAAAATATTACTTCAGGTATCGTTAACGTCCTAGCAACTTTTAATAACACAAAGGTCACTTTTACCGATCCGAAAGGTAATGTGATTTCTTGGTCTAGTGCTGGAAAATGTAATTTCCGTGGCTCAAGAAAATCTACAGCTTATGCGGCACAAGTCGTGACTCAGGATGCAGGTCGAGTTGCTGTGTCTCATGGAATGAAGGAAGTCGTTGTTAAATTGAACGGTCCAGGTATGGGTCGTGATTCAGCGGTTCGTGCTTTGCAATCTTTAGGGATTATTGTAACAGATATTATGGATGTTACTCCAGTCCCACACAATGGGTGTAGACCACCTAAACGTCGTCGTGTATAAGGTGATACTGCCACCTATACATTTATACTTCTTAAGCAGTTAAATAATAAAATTAGATATTATGTCTCGATATACTGGACCAACTACTCGAATCAATCGCCGCTTCAGCCAAGCGATTTTTGCGCCTACAAAAGCGTTTGAGCGTAAGCCTCATTTGCCAGGGCAACACGGGCCAAGACTACGTCGCAAATTAAGTGATTATGCGATTGGTCTTAATGAAAAACAAAAACTTCGTTACATGTATGGAATGACGGAAAAACAATTCCGTTTGACTTTCGAGCGTGCGAAAAGCAAGCGTGGTGTGACTGGTGAAATCTTTTTACAAATGTTGGAATGCCGATTAGATAATGTTGTATATCGACTAGGTCTTGCAAAATCAAGGGCAGCAGCTCGCCAATTTGTTGGACATGGACATATTGTTGTGAATGGCAAAAAAACAGACATAGCAAGTTTCAGTGTCAAAGAAGGCGATGAGATTGAAGTGCGTGAGCGTACGTCCTCTCGTCAGTTGGCCACACAAAGTTTGGAAGGAAGCCAAGCGAGAATCGTACCTGAATGGTTGAATCTAAATACTGATAGTTTAAAGGCTACAGTGAACCGCATTCCTTCTGTTGATGAAACAGAACAGAGTATCAATGTTCAACTAATCGTTGAGTACTACAGTCGCTAATTAAATCCAATTTTAATTATTTTATTTTAACTCATATTTAACAATTTATTATTATGCCGAAACGTTTAGGGAAATTTGAATTACCAAATCGTCTATCCAAAGGGGACGATACTTCAACAGACACATTTGCTGTTTTTCAAGCAGAGCCATTTGAATCAGGTTATGGACACACTATTGGGAATGCTTTGCGACGTGTGTTGCTTAGTTCAATCGAAGGTGCTGCTGTTTCATCTGTAAAAATCGAAGGAGTTCAGCATGAATTTCAAAGCATCGAAGGGATCGTTGAGGATGTCACAGATGTTGTGCTTAACTTGAAGAAGATTTTGTTCGTTGCCGAGGGCAGAGATACAGTCAACTTAATCATTGATGTTGAAAAAGAAGGTGCTGTTACTGCCGGTGATATTCAGCTCGTAAATGGTATTTCTGTGGTTAATCCAGAGCACGTCATTTGTAACTTAAATAAAAAACAACGCTTTTTTGCAGAACTCGAAGTTCGTGTAGGACGTGGCTATTGCCCTGGTGAAGAGAACAAAAAAGAAGATCAACCAATTGGAGTGATTCCTATCGATTCTTTGTTCAGTCCTGTTAAGCTTGTAAAATATTCAGTAGAAAATACACGTGTTGGACAAGAGCTTGATTATGATAAGCTTATTCTCGAAATAACTACAGATGGAAGAATCACTCCTGATGAAGCGATTAAACAGAGTTCAGCGATTTTGAAACATCACTTAGAAGTCTTTGAACAATTATCTGATGAAGCGATAGAGTTCGAAAATGAAACTAAGGAAATTAGTGAAGAACAAAATCGTTTACGTAAGCTCCTTAATATGAGTGTGAATGAAATCGAACTTTCTGTTCGTGCGGCAAACTGCTTAAATAATGCTAACATCACAACGGTAGGAGAATTAGCGATGAAGTCTGAGCAAGAAATGCTTAAATATCGAAACTTTGGTAAGAAATCGTTGAATGAAATTAAAGATAAACTAGAGCAACTTGGCTTATCTTTAGGAATGAAAATTGACGAGCGATTACTCGATAATCCAATTGAACTATAACCCGATAATCCAATAATTTAAACGATCATGCGTCACAGCAAAAGAAGACATATTTTAGGCGTTTCTAGTTCCCATCGTTCTGCAATGTTGGGCAATTTATCGGTTGCACTCATTACACATGGACGAATTAAGACAACTTTGGCTAAAGCTAAAGCATTACGTCCTTTTATTGAGAAAATTATCACACTAGCTAAAAAAGCAGATCAAGCGAATGATGCGGCAAGAAAATTGCACTTTCGTCGATTGGCGATCGCTCGTGTGAGAGATAAAAAAGCCGTAGCGGAGCTATTTGACAATAAAGTATCAGAATTTTCAAATCGTGCGGGTGGTTATACTCGTATTTATAAACTAGGTCAGCGTGTAGGCGATGCCGCGGAAATGGGATTGATTGAATTGATCGATGCCAATGACGAAGGATATCCAAAGCGTCCTAAGAAAAAAGCAACTAAGTCTGAAACAAAAGCTAAAGCAAAAGCTGAGTCAGAAGCAGAGGAGGTAGTGGAAGAGGTAGTTGAAGATGCGGAACAAGCAGAAGCAACGGAAGAGTCCTCTGAAGCAGTTGAACCTGAAGCTGAAGTCGCTGAAGCAGATGCGGATGCGGAGGAAGCAGCAAAAAAAGACTGATCTCACGTATTGATACGACTTTTAAAAGAAAAGCGTCTTGTTTAAACAATACGCTTTTTTTTGTCGATTCTTCTAAGATTTAAATCAATCTATGAGAATATCCATATCGTATGAGCCGAATTTATCTATCTCCTCCAGACATCAGCAAGAAAGATCGATCTGCCGTTGAGTCGGCATTTGATTCTGGTTGGGTAGCTCCTATTGGACCAGATCTTGATGCTTTTGAAGCTGAGGTAGCAGAGCGATTAAACCGTGGCTATGCCTGTGCTGTGAATTCTGGAACCTCTGCCTTACATTTGGCACTTTTGGCCTTGAATATTCAGCCTGGGGATCGAGTGATATGCCCTAGTTTAACTTTTGCGGGTTGTGCTTTCCCAATCAATTATTGTGGTGCCGAACCTATCTTTGTGGATAGCGAAACAGATACTTGGAATATGGATCCGAACTTATTGGAAAGTGCTATAGAAAACTTGCTTTCTCAGGGCAATAAACCAAAGGCAGTGATCGTTGTTCAAATTTATGGGCAGTGTGCAAAAATGGATCAGATACTCGCAATTTGTAATGCACACCAAATTCCATTAATTGAAGATGCTGCAGAATCCTTGGGTGCAACTTATCAGGGCAAGCCAGCAGGATCTTTTGGGGATCTTTCTTTCTTATCATTTAATGGAAATAAAATCATTACGACTTCTGGGGGTGGTATGCTTTTAGGAAATGATCAAGCATTGGTCGCGCGCGCGCGTTACTTTTCTCAGCAGGCCAGAGAACCGGTATTACACTACGAACATAAGGCTATTGGTTACAATTATCGCTTGAGTAATCTACTTGCGGCCTTAGGCCGTAGCCAATTCACTGATTTAGATCACAAAATCGCTATTCGAAAAAAACATTTTGAAGTGTATGCACAATCGATCGGACATCTTCCGGGAGTTTCTTTTATGCCTATATCGAGTGAAGGTACTCCGAACTATTGGCTGAGTTGTATGATTATGGATGCCTCAAAAACAAAAGTAACTCGAGATGAGTTAATATCAATTTGCGACCAAGCATCTATTGAAGTTCGTCCGACCTGGAAACCGCTTCATTTGCAACAAGTATTTCAGGATAAACAAATATTTGGTGGGTCAGTTTCTGAGGCTTTATTTCATAATGGATTGTGTTTGCCCAGTGGCTCGAGTTTATCTGATGAAGAGCGAGAAAAAGTCATTTCAACCTTAACCTCTGCACTTAAATAATTTTCAATGAAATTTCTACAGCCGTACCTGAATTTTAAATTTGCTGCGATATTTGTTACCTATGTTGTATTAGCTTTCATCAGCTTATCGATGGCTTATTTATTGCGATTTGATTTTCAAATACCCGATACTTTTATTGAAGGAAGAAATTCTGCTTATGTATGGTACATAGGGACTCAGATTGCTTTTCTTTTTGCCTTTGGGCAATTTGATGCCGTTTTTTCACAATTCCGTTTACCCGACTTATTCCGTTTATTTGTAAGCTTACTTTTGAGCTCCCTGTATGTGCTTTTTCTATGGTATATCTACAATGGGGATGGAGTGCCTCCACGATCCGTTATCATCACTAATTTGTTATTATATTTTGTTATGATTTCGGGTATGCGAATATTTTTAAGAATATACAGTGGTGAGAATTTCGTAAATTGGTTGTCCGGGATCAAAGAGTACGACTATGTTGCTATTGTAGGTGCTGGTGAAGTCGGCGCAGTTATTGGTGCAGATTTACTGTCTAAACAAAGGTCGCTAGGGATGAAGCCCATTGTTTATCTTGATGATTCAGATACTAAAGTAGGTCGATTGCTCAATGGAATTCCCGTGGTCGATACAGTCGATGGCTTAGAGAAAGTTTCAGCACGATATCGAATTAAAAAAGTGATCATTGCATTTCCTTCGGCACCCTCGAAGCGAATTAGGGAAGTTGCAGAAAATGCAAGAAGCTTAGGCATGGATGTTGATATAGTCCCTGCTTTAACCGATTTGGTGAGTGGACGTGCAACTGCCACTCAAATTAGACCAATAGAGCTCGAAGATTTATTAGGGAGAGAAACCGTTGATTTGAATTTTGATAATATTCGAAAAATGCTAACGGGACAGAGAATACTAATTACTGGTGCAGGTGGAAGTATTGGGAGAGAATTAGTGGCTCAAATCTTAGAGCATGATCCAGAGTCTCTCATGTGTGTCGATAAATCTGAACTCGCTATCTTTAATTTAAATTTTACCCTTTTAGAAAATCATCCATTAAAGGAGCGAGTCAAAACCTGCATTTTGGATATTACGCAAGGAGATTATTTGAAGCACCATTTAAGTGACTTTAAACCGACTATTATATTTCATGCGGCTGCTCACAAGCATGTCAATTTAATGGAAGATCAGCCTGAAGAAGCCTTAAGGAATAATTTTTTTGCTTCGATAAGGTTGATGGAACTGGCATGTGAATTATCGGTCGATCGATTTATTTTTATCTCAACAGATAAGGCAATTAATCCTACCAGTGTCATGGGAGTGAGTAAGCGTCTTGCTGAAATTGCTATGCAGAAAATTCAAATTAGGGAAGGGACTCGCACCAAGTTTATGGCCGTGCGATTTGGTAATGTCTTAGGCTCTTCAGGAAGTGTGATTAATATTTTTAAAGCTCAAATTGAAAAAGGTGGGCCGCTTACGGTTACCGATCCAGAAGTCACTCGATATTTTATGACTGTCAGTGAGGCAATTGGTTTGGTTCTTGAGTCAGCTACACAAGGAATCGGTGGAGAAATTTTTGTTTTGGACATGGGTGAGCCTATTAAAATTGCTGAGCTGGCACGGCAAATGATTGCGTTAAGTGGGTTTAAGGAAAACGTAGATATTGATATTGAATACACGGGATTGAAGTTAGGGGAAAAATTGTACGAAGAGGTACAACATTTTGATGAAGTTCATGCACAGACCGACCACCTGCGAATTTTTAAATTTGTTACGAATAACGATACTCCAATTTCTTTAGAAGCTATTGAATCCCAATTATTTGAAGCAATGACACTTCACAAAGCTGATGGTATAAAAGATACCGTCAAAAATTTGGTTCAAGAATATACCCCATCGTTACCAGATTTAGATTAATTATTAATATACCTTGACTGTACGATCAGAGCTTTGAATTTGGATCTTTGTGGATAGTATCGTCAATTATTGTATCTTTCGAAACAGGGCGAGGCCTTGTAAAAACCTTCAGTTTTTTTCTTAAAGACAAAACACTTGCTTGGAAGAGAATCCTCGGC
>NTJV01000019.1 GCA_002457235.1 Puniceicoccaceae bacterium MED-G32 | reverse complement strand
CAGCAATGAATAAATTGTCTAGATGTGTTTGGCCGTTTTTGACTTTAGTTGGGCAGCCATAAATGGCACCATTGATATGCCCAGTAAATTTATGAACAGTTCTCGGTGTAAACATATCTTTGGCAGTTATTTCTGAGGCAAACTCTGTTTGTGATTTTTTTAAACTGGGTAAAATATCTAGTGCTGTTTTTTGCAAAATAGTATACCAAGAATTTTTTGCTTCTTGGTAAGATGCTTCATCTAAGGTAAACCATTTTTGGTTATGAGCGAGAGCAGTTATGCGCAAAATGCCGTATTCTAAATTCTCTTGATCAGGGTATGCATAATTGTTGGGCAAGCAAATCACCCCACTTTGAGGGTCTACTAGTTCAGAAGAGGGGGCTTCATATTTGAAATTCTCGCCTTCGTTAAAAAATATTATCGTATCCTTCCATCCAAGATCTTTTGGCTGCTCTTTAAATAAAGTGATAGTTTCCGTAAAAGTTAGTTTACCTACATTGTGCTCAGTTTCTTGGTTTTTGTTTGTATCACATAAGCGAAGAGTTTCAGTGTAGCCTGCGGTTGAAATAATCTTATTTGCGGTGATTTCAGAACCATCGTCGAGTAAGAGTTTTTGAGCGCGCTTTTCATCGCAGATGATTTTTGCTACACCACAACGCATTTTACGGGTTCCTCCAAGACTTCGGTATTTATCTTGTAATGCTTTGATGATGGTTCGAACACCATCTAAAGGGCGAGCAAAACCTTCAAGAAAGAGTGATCGAAACATGATTACAAATTGAGAAAAATCCATGTCATTTTCTGTCGAACTACCGTAATACATAGTTGGACATAGTAGCATTGATTCTAGTAGTGGGTTTTTGAAATACTGCTTTAGGGCCTCTCGTGTAGAGGTCGGTTTTGCCTCGAGGCTGAAAGCGTCATAATTTTTTACTGTTTCGACCAAGCGACAGAAGCCGTTAATTTCATCAGGGAACTGCTCGGCTACTTGTGACTCAAAATAGCTGAAATCATTATTAAAGTTCAATTGGCAATTTGGAAAATGAATTTTGGACTGTAACTGAGGCGATAGCTCTAGAGCATCATAAGGAATTCTCAGTTGCCTTAAAAGTTTGGTCAGTGGGCTGCCTTTTGTACCTTTAGGTACATAATTTGTTAAAGCATGTAGTCCGACATCATATTTATGACCATCAATACTGTAGAACGAATTAAGTCCTCCTGAAGCATTGTGGCGTTCTAGAATAATTGAATCTTTGCCCGCAAGCCCAAGCCGTATTCCTGAGGCAAGTCCTGCCATTCCTGCCCCAATAATGACACAGTCAAAATGTTTTCCATTTAATTTAGAGTCTCTTTTTGGAGAAACTTTATTTTTTGATAGGTTAGCCACAAACCGAATGGATGGACTTAGGAGTTGAATTTCGGGGTTAAGTAGTCAGCACAACTATCGAGAGAAGCAAGTTTTGGATAATCCTCTTCTGGAACCTCGATGCCATGTTGTTTGCGTAGCTCCATAACAATGTCTAGGAAGTCCATGGAATCTAAATCCATTTGATCTCGTAGGTTCACTTCTGATTTTAAATTGGAGGTATCTTCATCAGGAGCAATCTCGTTAATGATATCTATTACTATTTGTTTTACTTGTTCTTCGGTCATAAAATTTTGTTTAAAAATGATTACTCGTCATATTTTTTCAATACTAGAGCTGAATTAATTCCTAGCATTCCAAATGAGTTGTTAAGGATATATTTTATTGAGTCAACTTTGAGTGGATGATTTATAACAAGATTATTTAAAGTACATTCTTCATCCAGTGTATCGATATTAATCGTTGGATGTATTGTATTATCGCGAAAAGAAGGCAAGTTGCCTGCTAATTCTAGGGCTCCAGCTGCTCCCATTGCATGTCCTATAAAACCTTTAGAGTTGTTAATATAGGTAGATGGGCAGTTTTGAAAAACTTCTCGAATCGCTTTGCATTCTTGGATGTCTCCTTGGGGAGTCGAAGTCGCGTGTGTGCTGATTAAATCAATATCGCTCAGAGCAAGGCCTGAGGATCGGACGGCTTTTAGCATACATTCAGATTGCCTTTCTGGATTTGGAAGAACGTAATCACTGGCATCGGAATTCATGCAATAGCCAATAATTTCTGCTATAATGCTTGCCCCTCTTTCAAGTGCATCATCCAGGCGTTCGAGAGTAAATAAACAACCACCTTCAGAAACGACGATACCGTTTCGAGAAATATCAAAGGGGCGACTGGCTTTGTTTGGATCATCATGTTTAGCTAAAGCTCCTTGGCTTTTGAAGCCAGCGAATATGCCAAATGTTTGGATACTTTCACTGACACCTCCAGCAAGAGCAAAGTCAACTTCGTTGAGTTGAAGCATTTGCACAGCTTGAATAAGCCCAGCGTTTCCTGCAGCACACGCTGCTCCAATAGTGTAATGAGGTCCCGTGATACCTAAATTAATGGTGATCTCTCCTGCTGGATTATTGGCAACAGTTCGTGGATTGTGATGATGTGTCCAGTAACGAGTATCGTAATCAAATTTAGAAATGTTATAAATTTCATTTTCTGTTTCCACATTTCCATGCTCAGTAGTTCCTATGTAAACTCCGATCCGGTCTTTGTCATAGTTCGGGAAATCAATAGCACTATTAGCAATAGCTTCACTGGCACAGTAAATGGCGATACTTCCAGCGCGAGTACCGACTCTTAATTCTTTTCTTGATTGATATTTGGTCGCCTCAAAATCACAAACACCAGCAGGTACTTTCCCCATGTAGCGCATATCAATTTCTTGAATATTGGCGACACCACGCAATAAATTATCTCGGAATTCCGAGATAGAATTTCCGTTTGGTGAAGTCAGTCCGACTCCAGTAATAACGATTCTTGGGCGATTCATTTTTGAAACAAAGTGTTCAATTGATTAAATTAATTTCTATAAAGTAGGTTTAATGCAGTTGTTCAAATTAATTGTATATTGGCTAAATCTTTTCTTTTGCAATTTTTTTAAATTTATTTTTACTAAAAACCATGAAAATAAGCAAAACTATTGCCAATGAGTTTATTTCAGACGCGAAAAAGGGTGTTGGCAATGCAGTTGTGTCAGATCGTGATTTAGATTGGGCTATAGTTCAACGTGTTCAAAACGGAGAGGTATCGGCTTTCAATCAATTAGTCCAAAAATACCGACAATCCTTATTTTCTATCATATATAACATGACAGGCAATCGTGAGGATGCCACAGATATTGCTCAAGAAGCTTTTATTAAAGCTTTTCAGTCGATTAAGCAATTTAGAGGGCAGGCTTCTTTCTATACATGGATTTACCGAATTGCAGTTAATTCGAGTATTACATTTATTAAGAGAGCGAAAAAACAACGTTTCATTAATTATGAAACAATCGATGAAACTCTAGTGAGTAGTGATATTTTAGAGTATTTCACAGCAAAAACGAAAACGGAAAAGGGTGCTCTTTTAAAGGAACTTCAAGAAAAATTGAACGAAGCGCTACAAAAATTGTCTCCTAAACATAGAATCGTAGTTATTTTACACGAAGTTGAAGGGATGAATCATAAAGAAATTGCTGATATAACAAAGACAAGCGAAGGAACAGTTCGATCTCGCTTACATTATGCTAAAAAGATGCTACAAGCTTACTTGCAAGAGTATATCGGCTAACCTATTTGAATTTAATATAGTATGAATATTAACAAACATCCTAATTTAGAAGACCTGCTTAAAGTAAAAAAAGCAGAACAACCCGATGATGTATTTTGGGAAAAATTTGACAGGGATTTACAAGAAAAGACCTTGCAAACATTTATCGAGCAAGAGCCATGGTATCGAAATTTGGCAAATAAGTTTTCTCAATTCGCACTTTCTACCTCTATGGCTTGTGCACTCATTTTTTTAATGGGTACTGCCCTGTACATCAATTTGAGCCCTGAGCCTGATATTCTTACATCGGATGTAAATTCTCAAGAGGAGAGTCTTATGATTTTTGAAGAAATGATGATTACTGAAGAATTTAGCGATTATGCAGTTGTTGTTAATGACACTCTGGAGAAAAATTATGCAGTTGAGGTAATTTCAATTCAAGGGGACTCAGAAACCTATGATTTTGAGGCAGACGCAATATCTGTAGCAATTGGCGATACGGTTGATTATTCAGATGCGCCTGTTTATGCATCATCTGATACTTTCAGAATCTCAAAACAATACACTCAGTTAGCAAGTTTTGCTTTCTAGTTTGCTTCCGGATAAATGCACATCAATCTTACTTCAGTGTATCTATTGAGTGTTATAGTCTGTAGTTTTTTACTATCGACTGTTTCATCCTTTTCGGCAAATCATGCACTACAAGAAGACTTGTATCGCATTTATGAAGAATATGAGTCAGCAATTGTTCGAGTGAAAGCGGCATTCCGTCAGCAAGAAACTGAGGATAAGCCGTCAAAAATAAATTTACGTATTGGAACAGGGTTTTTTGTAAGTAGGGAAGGACATGTTTTAGTTAATGCAAGTCGGGCATTGGGTGCTTACAAAATCGGAATTGAGTATAAAGGGATAGTTTACCCAGCAGAGCCAGTTGGGCATGATCCGGTTACGAATATTTCTTTATTACGTTTAATTAATATACCTAAAGCATTTGGCGTGATTCCACTAACTTTTGAGGAACGAGACATTGCTCTAGGAACCTTTGTTTTTTCATTAGCTTGTCCATTAGATTTTGATGTCAGTCCTATATTTGGAATTCTAAGTGGAGTGGATAAGAAATTAGGTGATAGTATTTTCCCAACATCTTATTATAGGACATCAATAACAATAGGTTCAGGGCAAGGTGGTTCGCCAGTTTTTGATGTTAATGGTCAATTGATAGGAATGACGATTGCTTCAATTCCTGATATGAATGGATCGTATTGTTTGCCAGTTAGTGCATTAGCTCGAGTCAAAGAAGATTTAATGGTAGGCGGTAAATCGCTTAGAGGATGGATCGGATTAGAAGTGAGGGAAAATATTTCAGATCAAAAGAAGCACAATGTTTATATTTCAAAGATTAACGAGTCAGGTCCCGCAGAACTTGCAGGATTAAAGGTTGGGGATAATATCCTATCACTTTGTGATGTTTCCATTCACCATATCTCAGATTTGCCTAGTGCTACTTTTAAAACCTACATCAATCGATTATCACCTATTAAGATTCTTCGAGAGGATACAGTAATAGAGCTTTCTATAAAAGCGGTGGAGGCACCAGGGGTTAAGCTTGAGTCTCAATCTTCGAAATAGGGGCTAGCTTCAGTAATCTTGGCTAAGGCTTTTTTTACGAGTACTTTATCTTCTGGGTAAGTAATTCCAAGCCATTGACTTTGTGTTTTAATAGTTTCGCAGATCAAGACACCGGACCGAATAAATGAATCGATTGCATTGGGCAAATAGCACTCAGATCTTAAATCTTTGATATGGATTTCTAAAAATTCTGTAAAGTAAGTTTCAATCAATGAAAAGATCTCAGGAGAGAAAGCCCAAAAATTCATGGAGACAGGTACTTGAGACGATAATTTTGTAGTCTGTTCAGATGTATTTTTCCCTTCAATACTTTGATCTTCGAGAAATTGAATCTCAGTGTGCTCTTCAATCTTTTCCAGTTGTTGGTTTTTATTGAGTGTGCAAACGCCACGATTCACCGTTCCATTTTCAGATAGTGTATTACAGAGTGCATAGGTTGCCAAGCCTGCAAGTAAAGGATGGTCAGCTTCTTTAAGCATAGACTCACAAAAGTTGTGTATTTGCTTAAAAGCTTCTCTACCATAAAAGTCATCTGCATTAATTACGGCAAATGGGGTATGAACTAAATCTCTAGCTGACCATATTGCTTGAGCAGTTCCCCATGGTTTGCTTCGGTTTTCTGGTGAGCGAAAAGACGAAGGCAGATCATCTGTTGATTGGTAAGCGTATTGAATTGTAATTTTTGCTTTATAATGGACACCAATTTTTGCATCAAATTCATCGGCAAAATCTTTTCGGATAACAAAAACAATCGATGTGAATCCTGCCCTTATCGCATCATCAATGGAATAATCTAAAAGCGTTCGCCCGTCATCACTAATGGCATCGATTTGCTTAAGTCCGCCGTATCGGCTGCCCATTCCTGCCGCGAGTACTAAAAGTGTTGTTTTCATATTTTAACTTAAGAAAAATCCTAAACTCACTAAAATACCATAAAGAAAAACATTCAAACCTGTATTCTTAAGAAGTCGGGACATAGTTTCTTTAGATTGCTGAGTCGAAATATTTTTTATTTGTCCTAAACAAATACAAGGTGGAATGATTCCAAGGATTGGGAGTAACGAATATGTTGCCAAGGCATTGATTAAAGCAGTAACACAAGCAAACAGGCATGATAGGGCGATGAGTTTTTTTCCGAATCTTTCACCGAATAGAACAATTGTAGTGCGTTTATCGCTTTTTGTATCTTCCTCAAAATCTCTTATATTATTAATCACTAATAAGCTATTCGTGAATAATCCACAGGCTAAAGCATTGAGGATAATCAGCGGGTTCAGCGTCAATGTATGAACATAAAAAGTTGCGCAAACAGCAATTAAACCAAAGAAAAGTACTACGAAAACATCGCCCAGAGCATTATAAGCAAGGGGATAAGGCCCGCCCGTGTAGCACCAAGCGAAAAAGAGGGAGCTAATCCCAACTATGAGTAACCCGCTTCCGCCGTATTGGATTAAATTTAGCCCGATTAAAAATGCACTTGCGAGAACAAGAATGCAAGCAGCCCGCATTGCTTTCTCTGAGAGTAAGCCACTAGAGACTAATCGTCGAGGACCTGATCGCTCTTTAGTATCTGCCCCTTTTTTATTGTCGAGATAGTCATTTGCATAATTACTGCCGATTTGGCTGAGTACAGCAAAGGCTAAACAGTAAATAAAGACCATGAGCTGAAATCCATTTTCATGGTAAGCTAGGGCAGAAGCAATCAATACAGGAGAGATGGAGGCAGGCAAAGTTTTTAAGCGCGCAGCTTCTATCCAATATTTTAAATGAGCCATAATAAAATATGTTCTGAGTCAATACTTTGAAGTTGAAAAGATTTTTTTCTTGGTTTCAGTGAAAGCTTGCCATTTTCAAGCCATTTGACTTGGTAATTACCTTAACAATTTTTTAAAGATTTTAATTTATTCTACTATTATGACAATATTGATTGCCCAAGCAACTGGTTCTGCAGATATTTTTACACAATTTTTGCCACTTATTCTATTATTTTTAGGGATGTGGTTTTTGATTATTGGTCCTCAAAGAAAACGCCAAAAAGAACATGATAAAATGTTATCTGAATTGAAGTCAGGTGACGAAGTGGTTACTAGCGGCGGTATCTTTGCTACTGTGACTAATGTGAAAGAGGATCGTTTGGTCGTTCGTATTGCAGATAATACAAAAGTAGAATTAGCAAAAAATTTCGTCTCTAAAAAGATAGAGAGCGAATAAATTTTATTAATAAATATAATGACTGGTAAATTATTTTGGAAATTTTCTTTTATCATCGCTTTGTTGCTTTGGTGCTACGCCAGTATATCGCCTATACAGGATCGCCCATTTAGCAGTTACATCGAGAGCCAAGCTACCGATAATTTGGAAGAATTTGATGCATTATTAGAGGCAGGAAATGCACGAGTCAGTTCGGGTAAGTCGCCAACTCTATTTATTGCCTTGAGAGACCTAGGGCGTGAACAAAGCATAAATTATGCTAAATTTTTTCCAGAAATTAATTTAAAAGATATTCCTAATCAAAATAAGCGAAATTCTATTTTGTTAAAATATTTATTAAGTGAAGCACAGAGTAATTTGCGATTGGGCTTAGACTTAAAAGGTGGAGTGGGTTTCACTTTAAAATTGGATGAAGGTTCGAACCAGGGCATAAGTCGGTTTGAGCAAACCGAGCAGTTAAAAGATGCTATAGAAATTATGGGCGGCCGTTTAGATGGCATGGGTGTCGCGGAGCCAATCATTCGTCCGGTGGGAGATGATGCGATAGAAATTCAAATTGCAGGTCTATCGACTAAAGATAACCCTGAAGTAATCGATGCCTTGAAAAAGCCAGCGCGCCTTGAGTTTAAGCAAGTTCATCCTAGTTTAATTCCTGAAACAACGGCAAAAGAAGATTATCCAGCAGGGTATGAAGTACTTAATGAAGAGATTGAAGATCGACGTTCAGGCGAGGTGTATGAGCTTTCACGATTTGTAAAAAAGATCCCTGAAGCGACAGGTGATATTATTAAGACGGCCTTTGCTTCTCAGACTCAAACGGGTGGCTTCCAAATAAACTTAGAGATGACGGAAGAGGGTGCTAAGCGTTTTCGTGTGGTGACTGAGAAATTAGTGAATAAGCCATTAGCAATTGTTTTAGATGGGAAACTGTACTCAGCTCCTACGATTAATGAACCTTTGTCAAAAAATGCACAAATTTCTGGGAGTTTTTCTCAAAGAGAGGCAATTGATTTAGCCAATGTTTTAAACAATCCTTTATCAGTTGAATTGGTTGTCGATGAGATGTTCGAGGTCGGTCCTACATTGGCAGAAGACACAAGAAATAGTTCAATCAAAGCGGTGCAATTAGGCGGCATCCTTGTGATTGGTTTTATGATATTATACTACTTCTTTGGTGGTGTTATTGCGGTTCTTTCAGCCGTTACAAATGTTATATTAGTTCTAGGCATTTTAGCTAGTTTAGGAGCAACCTTAACTTTGCCAGGAGTGGCAGCGCTTGTATTGACTTTAGGCATGGGCGTGGATGCGAATATTCTAATTTTGGAGCGTATCCGTGAAGAGCGTTTGCTTGGGAAATCTCCAGAGTCGAGTTTGACCAATGGATTCAACAAAGTGATTTCGACAATTTTGGATGCGAATGTGACGACTTTGATCACTGCCTTAATACTATTCTGGCTTGGTACTGGTCCTGTCAAAGGGTTTGGTTTGACGATGGCAATCGGTATAGTGGCATCTGTATTTTGTGCCCTCTTTGTCACTCGGACTCTAGCAGATTTATTAGTGAACAAGCTTAAGGTTAAACAATTGCTCGGTTTGAATTTATTGCCAAAGCAGAAAATTGATTTCTTCAAATTTAGAAAACCGGCATTTCTTTTATCTTGGATTATTGTGATTGTAGGTGTTTCTAGTGTTTGGTCTCAAAAGGATTCTATTTTAGGTATTGATTTCACAGGCGGTGATGAAATGACCATCGCTTATGCTGAGAAAATTTCGACTGAAGAATTATTGGAAACGGAAGATTTGGGTTCAATAGGTGAAGTTAAATTAATCTATCAAAAACTGATTGGTGAAGATAAAGAAGTCCTTAAAATACAAACACGTTTTGATCAAAGCCGTGATGTCTTGAGCATCTTACAAAGTGCCTTCCCACAAGCAAATTTTTCTGAAGTCGGTGTGAATCAAATCGGTGCATCTGTCTCACAAGGGATTCAAATGAATGCATTAATCTCAGTTCTTTGTGCCTTAGTGGGAATTTTGCTTTATGTGGCTTTCCGTTTTGAAATTGGGTATGGAGTCGGTGCCGTAGTTGCAACGATACACGATGTTTTAATGACGATTGGTTTATTCGTTCTTCTTGGGTCCTTGGATTTATTTGTCAGCGGACAATTTACTGCGCCTATGCTAGCAGCAATTCTGATGATCGTAGGTTATTCTATCAATGATACGATTGTGGTCTTCGATCGTATTCGTGAAGAATTAGAAATGAATCCTGGAATGAATCTTAAGGCGATTATCAACTTAGCAATTAATAGTGTATTTGCTCGTTCCATTTTAACTAGTATCACGACTTTGCTTGCTGCTGTTTCTTTATATATTTTCGGAGCAGGTATTATCACTGACTTTTCTTTTGTCTTTATCGTGGGTATTCTTACTGGTACATTTTCTTCTATCTTTATTGCGAGTCCGATTTTTTACTACTGGCATAAAGGTGATAGAAGATTAGTTGAAGCGACTGAACATAAGCCAAGGGCTTATGATTGGGACCAGAAAGAAAGTTAATTTTCCATTAGTTATTTTCTGATTTAGTCATTAATTGCTCTTAAGTGGGCATTCTATTTTACACCTATGTTAACAATCTTTTTTTCTTATGCTTTGGAAAGTTAATGATGGACACTCTTCTGACTGCCTAGACTCTTTGGTGCAAGAATTTGGCATTTCCAAAATACTTACGAAATTATTGGCTCAGAGGGGAATTAGTAACAAAGAACAAGCTGAATCTTTTTTAAAACCTTCCTTAAAGAATTTATCCGATCCTTTTGAAGTTAGCTATTTAAAACAAGGAGTTGAGCATTTAAGCCAAGCTATTGATAAGAAGTCTTCGGTTTTTGTTTTCGGTGATTATGACGTTGATGGAATTTCTTCCATTGTCCAAATAGTCAGTATTCTTCGAATTTATGGATTAGATCCTAGCTATTGTGTCCCATATCGCTTATCAGAAGGATATGGGCTGAATCGCGAAGCAATTGACCGTGGGCTGAAGGGCAGTCGTCCAGATTTGATGATTGTTGTGGATTGTGGGACAAATTCTAAAGAATCGATTGATTACTTAAAAAGCCTTGGTATTTATGTGGTCATCATTGATCATCATCAATTAACCACTGAGCTTTCAGAAAATTGTCTCTTAATTAATCCTCACGTGAATGACCTTGGGCGAGCAGATAGTGGTTGGTTTAATCTGTCGGCTTCGGGTTTGGTTTTTAAATTTTTGCATGGTCTTATCAAACATCGGAAGGGATTGAATGACCGTATTGCTAATGAGATAAAATTGAGTCAAATTATAGACCTTGCTGGGATGGGAACCATTGCGGATTTGGTGCCTTTGCAAGGAGAAAACCGAATACTAGCTAGGTATGCCTTACACCATCTGAGAAACAATAAGCGCTTAGGGCTTTTAGCCCTCTTAAAAGAGAGTAGGGTGTCCAATTTAGCAACGTTGAGTAGTTCAGATATATCCTTTCGAATAGCTCCAAGAATCAATGCTTCAGGCAGACTTTCAGATGCTTCTTTACCCGTGGAATTATTGTTAACAGATCAAGCTGAATTTGCACAAAAATCAGCCAAGCAGTTAGGTGAGTTAAATAATGAACGCCAGACAATTCAGAAAAAGATAGTCGAAGAAGCTGAGTCAAAGATAAAGGACTTCACTTCAGCTCAATCAGCATATATTTTACACAGCGAAAAATGGCATCCTGGGGTTGTCGGGATTGTTGCAAGTCGTATCAGTCGAAAATTAAATCGTCCTTGCCTTATTTTGGGTAATGAAGGGGAAATGGTTAAAGGATCAGGCCGTAGTGTTGGAGGAGTTGACTTAGTGAAAATTTTGACAGAATGCGAATCGTATCTAGAACACTGGGGCGGACATCCAATGGCTGTGGGTGTTAAATTACCTCAACAAAATCTAGGTGCCTTTACAAAAGCGTTTAATCAAGCAATGAATGATTTCTACCCAGAGGGCATTCCTGAACCTGAGTTGGATATTGCAGGTTGGGTAAATTTTGAAGATATAGGGGATGAATTAATGGATGAGCTATCTTTGTTGGAGCCTTATGGTCAAATGAACCCTGAACCAATTTTAGGATTGAAGGGGGTGATGCTTAAAGAAGAGGCAAAGACTTTTGCTAACGTTCATAAGCGATTTAGCTTAACTCAAAAAGGTAAGTTAGAAAAAGTGGTTGAAGGAATTGCTTGGAATTTTAAAAATATGCCAGAAGCAAATGAGTTAGTAGATTTAGCTGTACGCTTAGAGTGGAATACTTGGAATAATAAAAAAACTTCTCGAGTAATTCTTGTTGATTGGAAAAAATCTATCCTTTAGAAAGAAAATACCATATGTCTAACAATACAATTTT
Source organism: Puniceicoccaceae bacterium MED-G32 (assembly GCA_002457235.1). Classification (GTDB taxonomy): domain Bacteria; phylum Verrucomicrobiota; class Verrucomicrobiia; order Opitutales; family Coraliomargaritaceae. The sequence continues at coordinate 2,611 of NTJV01000019.1, read as the reverse complement.
ATTAGGTGTAAATGTTGACCATAGTGCAACATTAAGACAGGCACGTTATAAAGATGATCCGGAGTCTACTTTAGCAGAACCGAGTGTTTTGCAATTTGCTTTATTGAGCGAGTCTGCTGGTGCAGATGGTATAACTATGCATCTTAGGGAGGATAGGCGTCATGTTCAATCCGCTGACATAGAAAGCGTAAAGGCCTCAATGAAAACAAGGCTGAATTTAGAAATGGCCTGTACTGAAGAGATGACAGAATATGCTTTGAAGCTACAACCTGATTCAGTCTGCTTGGTTCCAGAAAAAAGGGAAGAAGTAACAACGGAAGGTGGCTTAGATATAATCAAAAATTATGAGAGAGTCGCTGAAGTCATTAAGGCAATGAAATCGGTTGGTATCGCAACGAGTTTATTTATTGACCCAGACAGGGAACAAATCAAGGCGGCAGCTGAATTAGGGGCCCCTTGGATTGAATTACATACCGGCGCCTTTTCGAATCAGTATGCTTTAGGTGATTGGCAAAAAGAGTGGGGTATTCTTAAATCAGGTGCAGAACTAGCCGACAGTTTAGGATTAGTCGTGAATGCGGGACATGGAATTAATTATGATAATATAAAGCAAGTGAAGCAATTACCGTATCTGAATGAATTGAACATTGGACATTCTATTGTCAGTCAGTCATTATTTCTGGGTGTTGAAGTCGCCGTAAAGAATATGTTATCACTAATGCGTGAATAGGACAGAACAAGAATGATAAAAAATATTAGTTCATTGATTGGCATAGGGATTTATCCAATTTTAAATGCTGCTCAATCAATTGAACTAGAAAAGCAGTCTCTTCACTCAAGCGAAGATGAATGGTCAGCAATGAAGCAAGTTGGCTACAAAACCTCCTTGGAGGTATTAAAAGATTTCCAAGAATTGAAGCCAGTTCCAGATAACCTCTCTTTATTAGTGCTGTGTGGCAAAGGAAAAAACGGTGGTGATAGTTTATTAGTTGCTGATTATATTATGCGAAAGATGCCAAGAGCTAAGGTTGTGGTTCTTTTGGCTGGTAGTGGTAGAGATGCATTACATTCATTAACCGAGAAAGCATTAAAGGAAATTGAAGAAAGAGTTTCTCTCCATGAATGGGGAAAGGAGTCAGGCCAAAGTACTTTAGATGCTTTAATCCAAAATGAATTTGGAGAAGCGGGAATCATTGATATTTGTATAGACGGACTCTTAGGATTGGGATTTCAGCCTCCAATGAAAGAGGGATTGAGCAAGATAGTATCTTTAATCAACGAAAGCGAAGGGATCAATGTACGTGTATCTATCGATATTCCGTCGGGACTTTCTGAATTCCAAGTAAATGATGAATTATACTTCAAATCAGATTTTTGCTATTTAGCAGGCATTCCTAAACTAGCTGTGTTTAAGAGACACTCTGCAATTACTCGAATTCGGTTTATCGATATTGGTTTAATGAAAGGAGTTTATGGCATAGATGATTCGTGCAAGGAATACTATCTAGATAGTGATTGTTTGGATGTTTTTAAAACATTGCGTCCTGTGAATGCTGAAAAGCGTGTTTATGGCCATTTGTTTATTATTGCCGGTTCAGCACTGATGCCAGGAGCTTTATTGATGTCTGTGAAAGCAGCGATACAATCAGGTGCGGGTTTGGTTACGGCATTTGCACCAGGATCTATAATTCCGTCTTTATCCGCACAAGTCCCGGAAGCGATGTGGATTCCCTTACCAGAGACTAATTTTGGAACAATCAGTGCACGGGCAAGTGATGTGATCTTAAGTTATATAAATAATGCAACAGCAATCATGGCAGGACCAGGATTGGGACGATCTCGTGATACTGAGATGGTAATTCAAGAAATCCTTCAAAAAACAAATGTCCCCATTCTTCTGGATGCAGATACTTTAGTTCCGAGGATTTTAGAAATCATTCAAAAAGGTAAACACAATGCGAAGCAAATTGTTTTAACGCCTCACTTAGGAGAATTTTTAAGGATGACTAAGTTGGCAAATTTTTCATTCGATCCAGAAAATTTGATCAAAATAATAAAAAATATTGGTGCTACTGTAGTCCTTAAGGGAGCTATGACTCGTATTTGTGACGGAGAAAAAATTTATATTAATACCCGTGGAGGCCCTGTATTTTCCAGAGGAGGTAGTGGCGATATTTTAGCGGGGATTATTGGTGCTCAATTAGCACAAGGTTATAGCGATGTAACAGTAGCATCTGCACTAGGAGTCAGTATTCATGGAACAGCAGGTGAATATCTTGCGAGAAATCGTGGACAGATCATGGTCCGTACAACTGAGGTGCTAGATTACTTACCACAAGTAATTCGATGTAAGCAACTGGTCACTTAAAATTGAAACTTATATTGAGATAGACGGCGATTGATTTCTTCAATAATCGAAGTCTCTTCACTTTCAGAAGGAGCAAGGAACGTCACAGAAAAGCGAACAAAATGTCCGCAATTATCCCAAGGCACAGTGCTGATTAATTCATTAGTGATGAGCCATTGCGAGAAATCTTCTCCAGTTTTAAAATCACAAATCTCTCCATTAATTTCCGCAGATTTAGGTGATTTTACATAAAGGAAAAAGCTA
>NTJV01000018.1 GCA_002457235.1 Puniceicoccaceae bacterium MED-G32 | reverse complement strand
ACCTCAAAATCTACAGGCCAGATACAAACTTTAAAACAATTAAACAAAACAGGTGTTTTACGAAATATTCAGATGAGGAATCGGAACGAGCTGAGTATCAATAGTGATTCCCATCAATGTAGCTTAGATACGAAATGTGACGAGAGTTTTAACAAACGAATGGATGTGACTGGATTAGATCCTGAATTTCTTTTTGAAAGCGGTAACTTTTCAACGGAGGAAGCTAAAGAAAAAGGAATTGAGTTTGGGCTCTGCCCATATGCATTAACTAAGTGGGCTCTACAGTTTGCTGAAATTTGGATTGGAGATACTAACTACTTGTTTGCGCCAAATAGTCGCAACGTCTTTTGGGAAACATACGGCTTCAACCCTCAAAAGACTCTCGTTATTATAGATGAGGCACATAATTTACCTGAACGCACAGCAGACGCTCTTTCTTTCCAACTTTCATCTAAAAGCTGGGAATACATTATAGAAAATACGCTTCTCTCTGAAGGAAAAATGACCCTCTATAATATTGGTTCAGAAATATTAGCGTTTCTTAAAAAGCTTAAAGAAAAAGAACTTTTATCGGCTACTGATACCTATCTTTTTCTAGACTTGATGGATGATTTTAGCTCAGAACTAAAAGAAACTCATATCGATTCTGATTCAATAAATCGTAATGAAATTAATAAACTTTACGAGATACCTCAAATTGCTGAAAAACTAAAAAATGATAAAGAGAACTATTTACTATGGAGCCCACAAAAAGAACATCTAACCATCAGTTGCCTAGACCCATCGGATTGGATATCTAATTGCCTTAAACCATTTGCATCTAGTATTCACATGTCAGCAACTCTTGAGCCTTTTGATTACTATCAAGAGAAGATCGGTCTCCCCAAAAGTGAACTTTCTTATGCAAAGGGCTTTGCACCTTGGCGATCCGACGCTTACACAGTAGCATTTGATCAAAGAGTTGATACCCGCTACAAAGAACGTGCGAATTATTATTTAATTACTGCCGAGACTATTCTAAAGACTTTCCAGTATTCTAAAAAACCTATTGTCGTTTTTTTTCCAAGTTACCAATATGCCCAAGATGTTAAAACTTATTTGAATGAGATCGACTCATTTCTTCCTGTAATTACTCAAGAGAAGAAAATAAGCCTCGATGAGCAGAAGGCTTTCATCGAAGAAAGCGTTTCAACACACTGCATACTATTTTTAATACTTGGTTCCTCATTCACCGAAGGAATTGATACATTAGGCGGTAAAATAGAAAGCGCTATAGTGGTAAGCCCAGCACTACCACAAATTAATCTACTTTCTGAAACAAAAATGAATCAAGCTCTCCAATATAATACGAATAACGCTTTTCAGAAAACATACATCATACCTGCTTTTCAAAAAATTCATCAAGCTTTAGGACGATTAGCCAGAGCACCCGGGCAAAAAGCAAAAATTTTATTGCACTGTAGACGATTTTTGAGCCCTCAATACAAGAATCTATTAGCAGAAGAGTATAATAGTGGTACTATTATTAAGAACTCAAATGATCTTGAGTCTTGGCTTAGTACTTAGAGCGCATCGCACGCTCCGCTTCACGCATCTCAACTTTACGCTTCATCGTCTCACGCTTATCGTATACTTTTTTACCGACACACAAAGCGATCTCCACTTTAATCAGAGCATCCTTAAAATAAACACGCAAGGGAACCAAAGTTTTACCACCTGCATCAACTGCACCCAGTAAACGACTGATTTCTTTAGCATGCATAAGCAACTTTCGTTTTCTACGCTCCGCATGATTTAACTCATTTCCGTGTGAATATGGTGCAATGTAGCTATTCAATAGCCATACTTCGCCCTTTTCGACTCGGCAAAAAGATTCGTTGATTTGCATATTGCCCTCACGAACACTCTTAACCTCAGTACCCAACAATTGTATACCCGCCTCAAAACGATCGCCTATCGTGTAATTGAAACTCGCCTTACTATTACGAATTTGTCTTTGTTCTGGTCCCTTCTTCTGTTTCTTCGCACTCATACTAGTTCATGCCCATCTTATATTAAGAATGGTGAAACAAACTCAAACTGAAAGAACCTTTTCTCTGGTGCTAAACGCAAAAACTAAACTAGTAACTATCGTTCTCGTCTAGTTGGTAATTAATCTTACCTTCCATGATTTCACGCAAAGCCATATCCTCAGCGGATAAACGCTCAAGAGATTCAACCAACGGTTTGTATCCATTCTTTAATTGTTTAGCACGACGAGACACCACGTTCACTAAAATCATAGGATCGGTGATAATCTTTTGTGCTTCTGCTAAATAATCGTCTCTCAATGTAATATCTCCTTTAAGTATTAAATTTATATGTGAAACCACTACAGGAACTGATTTCTAGCATGAAAAGCAAACAAAAAATCAAAATTAATTCAATACTGTTAAAATTCCCATTGACAAAAAGGATCTTAAATCTAGCTTAATCCGTTTTTCTTCATCATGAAAACAACTTTAGCAACATCTACCAACCACAAGAAAGAATGGCACGTAATTGACGCCAAAGGCCAGGTGCTCGGACGCATGGCTGTGCAAATTGCCAATTTATTAAGAGGCCGCAATAAAGCAGTTTATACGCCACACGTTGATGCAGGTGATTATGTAGTCATTATCAATGCTGATAAAGTAGCACTTACTGGACGCAAAGAAGAGAACAAACGTTATATGTTCTACTCCGGTTGGATGGGTGGCGAGTCCTACAAATCAGTGGCACAAATGCGTCAAAACAAACCTGAATTTATTATTGAGCATGCAGTTAAGGGAATGCTTCCAAAAAACCGCCTTGGTCGCCAAATGATCAAAAAGCTTAAAATTCATTCTGGTTCTGAGCATCCATACCAAGCTCAAAAGCCTCAACCTTACTCAGTGAGTTAATCCTACTTTATTCATTTTACACATTTCTTATTTAATTTATGGCAACGAAAACAGACAAAGATATCACAACAGTCGGTCGTAGAAAAACTGCTTCCGCTCGTATTCGCCTAAAAGCTGGCTCTGGAAAAATTGAAGTGAACGGAAAAAATCCTAGTGATTATTTCAAAGCTGAAGACTTCACCCGTAATGCGCTTTCCCCTCTCGATACTCTTGATACGAAAGATCAATTCGATATTTCTATCAATGCGACTGGCGGAGGTTTAAACGGACAAGCGGGTGCAGTACGCCTCGGAATTGCTAGAGCTCTCGAAAAATACAACTCGGAAGATAGAGTCACTTTGAAAAAAGAAGGACACTTAAGTAGAGACCCTCGTAGTAGAGAACGTAAAAAATCAGGCCAACCAGGGGCAAGAAAGCGCTTCCAATTCTCGAAACGTTAATTCTTTACTTACATATAAGTTAAAAATTTCGAAACCCTCTACGGCAAAATTTTCAGCCAAAGAGGGTTTTTCTTTTCAAAAGTCATCAATCCCTTTATACAAACCTATAATGAAAACAGCTATTGTCGGTGCTTCAGGTTATTCTGGAGAAGAATTAATACGGTTGCTCTCTCAGCATCCAAAGGCGGAGCTATGTGCGGTTACTTCTCGGTCACTCGCAGGGAAAAAGGTAGCAGAGATTTTACCAAAGCTTAGCCACAGCGTAAAAGATCTAAATTTCACCGAATCCAGCCCACAAGCTTTAGCCGAAAACAAGGAAATCGAAACCGTCTTTTTAGCCCTCCCTCATGGCGTTTCCTTTGAATATGCCGAACCTTTATACAATGCTGGCAAAACAATCATCGATTTAAGTGCTGACTTTCGGTTAAGCTGTCCGAGTAATTACGAAAAATACTACGGCAAAAAACACCCAGCCCCTCAATTGCTCGATGTATCGCCCTACGTCCTACCTGAAATCAGCCACCCGAAATGGATGGACGCTCAATTAATTGCCTGTCCAGGGTGCTACCCAACCAGTATCCTCATCCCTCTGATTCCACTCTTTAAAGCAGGACAAATCAGCCATAAAAATGTTATTATCAACAGTTACAGTGGTGTAAGCGGTGCCGGTAAAACACTCAAAGAAGGTTTATTATATACTAATGTTAATGAAAACCTTAAGGCATACGGCTTACCTAAACACCGGCACCTATCTGAAATTTCAGAGCAACTCGATACCGCTGCTTTTGAAGATGTCTCTATTCAGTTTTGTCCCCATTTAGCCCCTATCGATAGAGGCATACACACCACTATAGTCGTTCCGGCAAAAGTTTCTATTGAGACAATTTATGCTCAATGGGAAAAAGCCTATAGTGATGCACCCTTTGTGAATATTTTACCCAGTGGCACTTTTCCAGAAACTAAACATGTTGTTGGCTCTAATAGAATCGACTTCTCTGCCGTTTATGATCCGCAGACAGAAAACTTTGTCATCACCTCCGTCATTGATAACTTAATCAAAGGTGCCAGCGGCCAAGCTGTTCAAATATTCAACAAAAAATTTGCCCTCCCAGAAACCATGGGTCTCCTCTAAAACCTAGAGGAAAATACTTCACGGATATTTGTCGAACCAATTGACTCATATAAATTATGGATTCCCAATTTACAGTAATTGCACAAGAAAACTCGAAAGGACTTTTCGATTGTCCAGGCTATAAGTTTTCAGCAACTGCGGTGGATATACGAGACAATCAATCCGGCCAACTTGACCTTGCTTTAATCGTGGGCGATGCTCCGCTAAAATCAGCCGCTGTCTTCACACAAAATGATGTGACTGCCGCACCAGTAGATTTATGTAAAGCTGTCCTCAAAGCCAATCCTGAAAAAATCGGTGGCATTGTTATCAATAGTGGTAATGCCAATGCCTGTACCGGAAAGCATGGCGTGGCCGATGCTCAAGAAATGTCAGCCAGTGCACAAGTCACAAGTAATATAGGGCTCCCATTTTATGTATGCTCAACTGGAAGAATCGGAAGAAGACTCCCTATTGATAAAATTTCTGCTGGAATCGATACTTGCGCGAAAGCACTCAAACATTGTCCAACACAGTCACTACAGACCGCTCAAGCTATATTGACTTCGGACACCTGTGAAAAACAGGCTACAGTTACTATTCAATACCAAGGCAAGACTTTCACCCTAGCTGGAATCGCCAAAGGCGCTGGTATGATTGAGCCAAACATGGCTACTATGCTCGCATTCATTATTACTGATTTAGATGCCTCGCACGCATCTCTCCAAAAATATTTATCCAAAGCCAATGCACAAACCTTCAACTGCATCTCTATTGATGGGGATATGAGTACCAATGATACGGTGATTCTTCTCGCTAATGGTAAATCAGGTGGGTCTATCGATGAAGACCCCATTTTAGCACAAGCTTTCCAAGAAGCGCTCACTTTAATTTCCGAAATCCTCGCCAAAAAAATTGTCAGTGATGGAGAAAAAATCACCAAAATTGTCACTCTAGAAATCAAAGGATGTAGTACATTTGAAAATGCGGAGAAAGTCGCTCGGGCCATTGGCAATTCATTGCTCGTAAAAACTTCTTTTTATGGATCCGACCCAAATTGGGGTCGTATTGTTGACGCTGCAGGATACGCCAGAGTCGGACTCAAATTAGATCAGCTCAATCTTCATTACAATGCAGTGCCCGCACTGCTCTCAGGAATCCCCCAGGAACAAAATGCGGACGACTGGAAAGCAATTGCCCAAAATAGATCGTTTACTATTACTTTAGACTTAAATCAAGGAGACCAATCGTTCAAATTAATCACCACAGACTTAAGTAAAGCCTATGTTGATTTCAACAAAAGCGAATAGCATACCCATGTTTATCGAAAATAATTTATTAGATTTAGACGCAACCACAAAAGCCTCCGTTTTGTTGGAAGCGCTTCCCTATATCCAAAGATTTAAAGACTCTATATTTGTTATTAAATATGGCGGAGCCTTCATGGATTCGAGCGACCTCAGTAAACGCAAAAAAATTGCTTCCGATATCGCATTCCTTCATGCCGTTGGCATCAAGGTTGTCATTGTCCACGGTGGCGGTAAAGCGATTACTAATACACTCAAAGAAAAAGCCATAAAAACAGAATTCAAAAATGGCTTAAGAGTTTCCAGTCGCCCCATCATCAAAGTCGTTGACCAAACACTTAATCAAAAAATCAATCCAGATATTTGCCAAGATATTATAGAGCAAGGTGCACATGCTACACCCATCGATGGGAAAGACATATTACTCTGTAAACAAAAGATATTTACTGATGAAAATGACCCATCTCAATCCTACGACCTTGGCTATGTTGGAGAAATCTTCAGTGTTAAAACAAAGATCATCAAAAAAGCCCTTACCAGCGGAAGTATACCGATCATTTCTCCACTAGCAAAAGACGATGATGGAAATACCTATAATACAAATGCCGACTCTGCCGCCTGCAAAGTAGCTATTGCCCTAAAGGCTAGACGGCTTGTTTATCTCTGTGATGTCCCTGGACTGATGCGTGATGTAGAAAACCCAGACAGTTTAATCTCTTCACTACAAGTTCATCAAATCAGTGAACTCATTGATAATAAGATTATTTCTAGCGGAATGATTCCAAAAGTTGAAAGCGCTCAAAGTGCTCTCCTTGAAGGAGTCAAACGGGTTCACTTTATTCACGCTGAACAAGCACACACTCTTTTATTAGAAATTTTTACCCATCAAGGTATTGGTACTGAAATTCTTCATAACTAAACAATCTCCAATGGAACATTACCCATCATTAGCAAAAAATTACGCACCGCCGCCTTTCAATGCAGTCAAAGGTCAAGGCATCTTTTTGTATGATGATCAGGGCAATCAATACTTAGATTTTACTTCAGGTATTGCCGTCACCTCACTTGGACACTCCCATCCTAAATGGACATCAGCGATTCAAGAACAACTTCACAACCTTGTTCATTGTAGCAACCTTTTTGGAATTCCTAGTCAGCAACAACTCGCAGACAAACTTGTGGAAATCGCCGGTCCCGGTCGGCTGTTATTTTGCAACAGCGGAGCAGAAGCTAACGAAGCACTGATAAAATTAGCCAGACTGCACGGACTCAAAAAAAGTAAAAAGACAGGACAGACTTGCCACCAAGTAATCACCGCAACCAATGCCTTTCATGGACGTACCTTTGGTTGCATGGCTGCGACGCCACAAGAAAAAATACAAAAAGGATTCCATCCGATGCTTGAAGGTTTCCGTTATGCTGAATTCAATAACATTGAAAGCTTTAAGGAACAAGTCGACCCTTCAGTCGCTGCTATCATGATTGAAACCATCCAAGGTGAAGGCGGTATTTTTCCAGCAGAAAATAAATTCCTTCAAGACCTTCAACAGCTTTGCCAAGATAATGACCTTCTTTTAATAATCGATGAAGTTCAATGCGGCATTGGAAGAACGGGTGATTTCTTTGCTTATCAAGAAAGCGGTATCACGCCTGATGCCATTGGCATGGCCAAAGGACTCGGAGGTGGATTCCCTATCGGTGCGATTTGGATCAATCAAGCACACGAAGAACTCTTTCAACCAGGATCACATGGCACCACATTTGGTGGAAACCCCCTCGCATCCGTTTCTGGTAACACTGTCATTGATACTATTTTTGAAGACAAGCTTCTTGAAAAAGTACAGAAACAATCAAAACAATGGCATGAAAAAATCCATAACTTAAAAACCAAATACCCAAACAAAATTCATGAGATTAGAGGAAAAGGATACATGGTCGGTATCTCAGTCGATGATGCACTAGCTATCACTCACAGTAGTCGGGATAAAGGATTATTAATTGTACCCGCAGGTCAAAACACCATCCGCCTCCTACCTCCATTAATCGCTGAAGAAACTCATTTAAACCAAAGCATAAAAATCTTAGACTCCGTCTTTAAAAACGCATAACTATTTTTAGAGGCCTATTTTTATAATACGATGAAACACTTTAATCACATAACCGATTTTTCATTAGAAGAACTTCAAGCAACCTTAAAGCAAACCAAAGACTTAAAGCTCAATCGGGCAAACACACCCAAAACTCTAGAGCAACAATCTTGGGGCCTACTCTTTTTCAAAAGCAGTACACGAACTAGAGTATCCTTTGAAGTGGGAATAGAAGAACTCGGTGCTAAGGCCATAGTCCTCAATTCTCAAAACACCCAAATCGGTCGAGGTGAAAGCATCAAAGATACAGCGATTGTTCTTTCGAGATACCTACATGGATTAGTGATACGAGCCTACGACCATTCGGTCGTCACAGAATTTGCTAAACACGCTACTATGCCTATAGTCAATGGCTTAACCGACTTCAATCACCCATGCCAAATTCTGACCGACATTTTCTCCATTTTAGAACGGATTGACCCAGAAAATATTGACCTGTCTGCGCTTCAAAACAAAAAAATCGCTTTCTTTGGTGACACCGCTTCAAACATGGCCAACTCCTGGATTATCGCCGCTGCATACATCGGCTTTGATCTGGTGCTCGCTGGTCCCAAAGGCTATGAACCCTCCGATCAAGTTTTAGAAAAACTCAAAATAGAAAATCTTGTACCAAGACATACATTCACGACTGACCCAAGCCAAGCAGCCGACCAAGTCGATGTCATTAATACCGATGTATGGGTATCAATGGGCGATGAAGCTCAAGCTAAAGAACGCAAAGAAGCCTTAGCCGATTTCCAAGTCAATGAAGCCCTTATCACTAAGGCCAATAAAGATTTTCTATTTCTTCATTGTTTACCTGCCCACATTGGCGAAGAAGTCACTCAAGCAATTATTGAAGGCCCTAATTCTATTGTTTACGATCAAGCCGAGAATAGACTCCATACCCAAAAAGCTATTCTTGCTCAGATCCAAGCAAATACAAAATAACCCACGACCCACTTCAATAAACTTATATACTTAAGCTATGGAAATTCCTAAACATGTTGCCATTATAATGGATGGTAATGGCCGTTGGGCAAAAGAGCGTAATCTTACCCGACTCGCTGGACACAATGAAGGAATCAAAACAGTCAAAAAAGTGATTGAAGCGGCAATCAAAAACAAAATACCCTACCTCACTCTCTATGCCTTCAGTTCAGAAAACTGGAATCGACCCAAAGAGGAAGTGAATGGTCTAATGTCTTTGCTCAATAATTTCTTAGAAAAAGAACTGCAACTTCTCATTGAAAATAAAATCCAACTTAAGACCATTGGACGCATACAAGAATTACCCAAAGCAACTTATCAGCGCATTGAAGACGCTAAAGAAAAAACAGCTGGTTTTAATCAACTCACACTGACTATTGCTCTTAACTACAGTTCACAAAATGAAATCGTAGATGCGGTAAAAGATATTGTTAAAGATGCTAAAGAAAACACACTCAGTATCGAAGAATTAGACTACCCAAAACTCGCTACTTACCTAGATACTAAAGACTTACCCGACCCAGACCTTATCATTCGCACTTCTGGCGAGTATAGACTCAGTAATTTCCTTTTACTCCAATCTGCATATGCGGAAATTTACACCAGCCCGATTTACTGGCCAGACTTCAATCAATCACATTTTACCAAGGCTATAAACCAATTCACCCAACGCGAAAGACGCTTCGGAAATATTAGCTAGACCTCTAAACAATTCATCTCACCTTTTATGAAAACACGAATCATTACTTCCATTGCTCTATGGGTCTCAGTCATACTGTCACTCGCAATTTTTCGTGCTCATGCTGGTGTATTTATTTTAGCCTTCATCGCTTACTTCGCCCAACTCGAACTCTACCAAATGTTCGAAAAAAGTGGCTCAAAGCCCATGAAGCAAGTTGGACTCATCTGCGGTGCCCTACTCATGCTCGGCTCATTTTATTTAGGAGATATAAGCAATGATCTATTCCTAATTGCCTTTCTCCTTATCACGCTCTTTGTAACAAGTTTAGATATTAAAAATGGCAACTTCAACAAACTACTTCCCACGCTATTTGGATTTATTTATATACCCTACTTACTTCAATTTATTTTCAAAATATATCACTTAAATCTCCAACAAGGGCACTCTACAGATTCCGGTGTATTTCTTTGTTTTTGGGTCGTCATCATTGCTATTAATACCGACATAGGTGGCTATATTTTTGGTAAACTTTTTGGTAAAAATAAACTTTCTATTATCAGTCCTAAAAAAACAATTGAAGGTGCAATCGGTGGCATCGCATTTGCCACTTTTGTTGGACTAATATTAGTGCTCTCTTTCACTCACTTACTCCCTACTGAACTCAACCTTTGGAAAGCACTGATTATCCTCATCCCTCTGTCAATTGTTTCTATCGCATCTGATCTCATCGAAAGTGCCTTTAAACGTCATGCAGGACAAAAAGATTCTGGCAATTTAATACCAGGCTTAGGTGGCATCTTCGACCTTTCTGACAGTATAATTCTAACCGCCCCGCTTGCCTATTTACTAATTAAGTTCTTTATTTTTTAGATATGGATAAAGCAAAGCGAATAATCCTACTCGGTGCCACTGGAAGTATTGGAAGCAATACCCTAGAGATTATTCAGCGATTTCCCGAAGATTTTCAACTCGTCGGCATCAGTGCCCACAAAAAATGCCAAGCCCTCGCACAAATAGCTGAAACCTTTCAAGTCCCTTCCATTGCCTTGAGCGATGAGAGCGCTTATCAATCCGCTGTTGAAGCAAAGATTTTTTCAAAAGACAGTAAACTCTACGGGGGAGATCAAGCCCTACACCAACTCATAGAAGAAACTCAAGCCGACATCCTCGTCGTTGCAATTGTAGGAACTCATGCACTATCACCCACCCTCAAGGCGATCGAAAAAGGATTTGATATCGCACTCGCTAATAAAGAACTACTCGTACTTGGCGGATCCTTTGTCACTCAAGCCATTCAAGAAAAACAAGTTCGCCTCCTTCCTATTGATTCAGAACACAACGCCATCTTTCAATGCCTGCACGGGAACAACACTAAAGACTTAAAATCCATTATCCTCACCGCCTCTGGAGGAGCCTGCCGAGACACCCCGATCGACCAACTTCAAGACATCACCCCACACCAAGCCAAGCAACATCCCAACTGGTCCATGGGGGCAAAAATCACTATCGATTCCGCCACCATGGCCAATAAAGGACTTGAAATTATCGAAGCACGATGGCTCTTCGATCTAGAACCCCACCAAATTAAGGTCACGCTCCATCCAGAAAGTATCGTACACTCTTTTGTACAATGGATAGATGGTAGCGTCCTCGCTCAACTCTCACCTCCCTCTATGACCTTTGCCATTCAGCACTGCCTCTTCTATCCAGACAAAAGAGCCAACCCAAAACCCAGTATTGATTTTGACGAAAGCTTCAGCCTAAACTTTGCGCCCCCTGACCTCAAACGCTACCCGTGCTTAGAACTTGCCTACCAAGCACTCAAACAAGAGCCCTATGGAGGAGCCATCTACAACGCCGCCAATGAAATCGCTGTTCAACGTTTTGTTGCCGAAGAAATCCGCTTTACCGATATACCCAAAATCATCGAACACACACTCAACAATATCCAGACACCCAACACCCACACACTCGCTTCATTGCTCAAAATTGATCAAGACACACGAGACTTCGCCCAACAACTCGACCCAAAAAAGCTTTAACTTCAACCATCGCTCCTGTATTTTATTTCAATGCAATTTCTTCTTAACTTTTGGTTCATCTTTACCGGCATACTCGCCCTCGGTATCTGTGTATTTATTCACGAATTCGGACACTTCATCGCCGCCAAAAAACGAGGACTCATTGCCGATCGTTTTTCCATTGGATTCGGACCTAGACTCTTCGGCTGGCATCACAAGGGCACCGACTTTCGCATCTCTCTATTACCACTAGGCGGCTATGTCTCGCTTCCTCAGCTCGCAGACATGGGACGACTCGAAGGCGGAGAAAACCCCTACAAAGACCTTCCTCCTATTACCTACAGCGATAAAATGATCGTTGCCGTCATGGGAGCTGTCTTCAACCTCATCTTCGCTTTTCTCATCACCTTAGTCCTTTGGGGAGTTGGACGAGAAGTCATCAAATCCACCACTATCGGCACTGTCGCCCAAACCATTATCAATTCAGACGGCATCACCGTACCCAGTCCTGCTCAACAAGCTGGTCTCCAAAGCGGAGACACAATACTTTCTGTTGATGGAAACCCCGTAAGCGATTGGTGGGATTACATGAACACCTTGGCAACCGGCGTAGGCAGAAGTTCAGACGGTCGTCCCCAATCCATTATTGAAATCCAAAGAGACCAAGAAACTCTCACCCTCACTACTTATCCAGAACTCATTTCCTCCGAACGCATGCGAGCCCTCGGCATCCTCCCGCAAACAGATTCCAACTCTGCGCCCATCGTCCTAAGGCTCGAACCCAACATGCCTGCCTACCAAGCAGGACTCCAAATCCAAGATCGCCTCATTGCCCTCGATGGAGAGCCCATCACTTCAGGAGCCTTTCTAAAAACTTACCTTACAAAAAACCAAAACCGTAGCATCGATGTCACTGTAAAACGAAACGGACAAAACCTCATCCTACCTATTAAGCCTCGCATCAAAACCGAAGCCGGTGAAACCGAACCTCGCTTCGGCTTTGCCTACGATTACGACTATAAAGTACAACGCATCCACGAGGATCCCATCACCCAACTTGCAGGCTTTGTACAAACCATGCAACGCACCCTCTACGCCCTCCTCAATACAAACTCAGATGTCGGCTTAAAAAACATGAGTGGCCCAGTTGGCATCATCCACGGACTTAATATCATGGCTCGTCAAGGATGGGTCGACTTCATTTGGTTTCTTGCCCTCATCAATGTCAACCTAGCCATTTTCAACCTCCTACCCATACCCGTACTAGATGGAGGACATATGCTCTTTGCCACCCTTTCAAAAATACTCAGGCGACCACTTCCTATCAGCATTATGGTCAACTTACAAACCGCCTTTGTCAGCTTACTCTTACTCTTTATCGTGTATGTCACCTTCTTTGACCTAAGACGTATCCAACTCATCCCCACCCCTGAAGAAACACCTGCATCCATGGAAGCAACTGAAGCTCCTTAACGCATAATACCACATGGATAGCACAAGACAGGCAAAGACCGATACCCACCCATACTGCATTTCCCGCTACTATGCCCAACGCATACCCACTCGAGAAGTCCGCATCGGCAACACCGCCGTTGGAGGCGAAAACCCCATTCGCATCCAATCCATGACCACCACCCCTACCCAAGACATTCAAGCCACGGTCAAACAAAGCTTAGCCCTCGCCGAAGCCGGTTGTGAAATCATTCGCATCACCGCACCAAATAAAAAAGCCGCCCAAGCCCTCGGCCCCATCGCCCAAGCTCTAAAAGACGCACATTGCCACGTCCCACTCGTTGCCGATATCCACTTTCTCCCCTCCGCTGCCATGGAAGCCGCCAAACATGTCGATAAAGTACGGATCAACCCAGGCAACTACGCCGACAATAAAAAATTTGCCGTCAAAGAATACACCGATTCTGCCTACGCCCAAGAACTCGAACGACTCCACGAAGTCTTCACCCCCATCGTCCTCCGTTGCAAAGAACTCGGACGAGCCATGCGCATCGGTACCAACCACGGTTCACTCTCTGACCGCATCATGAATCGCTACGGCGACACCCCACACGGCATGGTCGAAAGTGCCCTCGAATTCATTCGTATCGCTGAAAGCCACAACTACCACGACATCTGCCTCTCCCTAAAAGCCAGCAACCCCAAAGTCATGATCGAAGCCTACCGACTCGCCGTCAGTAAAATGCACACCCATGGCATGAACTATCCACTGCACCTAGGAGTCACCGAAGCGGGAGACGGCGAAGACGCACGCATCAAAAGTGCCATTGGCATCGGTACCCTCTTAAACGACGGTATCGGCGATACCATAAGAGTTTCCCTCACCGAAGACCCCGTCCACGAAATACCTGTCGCTCAAGCCCTCGCTCAAAAAGCGATGAAACTCTGGTCTAAGAACCCTCAAAAACAAGACACACCCTTAAGCACAAACCCCGACCAGATCGACCCCTATAGTTTCACCCGAAACCTTACTCAGCCCATAGAGCTCAACTCCCTAAAAGACAGTAGTAATCAAACTGCCACCTACGCCATCGGAGCGACCCACCCACCACGCATTGTCATCAAAGCACACCACCCACTCGAAGACTACGCCACCCTCATTCAAACGATTTGCAAACATCAAATCCAAGCCAAAGAAAACAAACTCGAAGGACTTCTCCTTGAAATCAACACGCCCCAAGACCTTGAACACTTCACCCAACTCCACCAAGCACTCGAGACCATCATCCCCTTCTTCGTCCTCGACCTCTCACCCGAAATCGACCTCGAACACTTAGAAAACGCCGAGCTCCCCAAGACACCCAACGCCCTCATCCTCACCCAAACACTCGACAAAACAGACGCACACTACGCCACCCAACTCCTTAAATTTTGTCGAGACCATCAACAACTCTTTGCCCTCAACGCCCAAGCACAAGACATTGAAAACAGTATCGGCCCCATCCTTTCAAAAATGGGTACGGATAACCTTATACTCACCACCCAAGCCAATTCAGAATCCGCGCAGCCATTTATACATCCAACAGGACACTACCGAGCCCTTCTCCAAACCGCAAAAACTCATTTTCCCA
>NTJV01000017.1 GCA_002457235.1 Puniceicoccaceae bacterium MED-G32 | reverse complement strand
AGATTCTCGTAAAATTGGAAATGGTCAGCCTGGAATCATAACCGCAAAGTTCCTTGATTTATTTAAGACTAAAGTCACAGAGGATGGCATCTACATATAAGACGTTTAGCATATTTTCAATAGTACCTTATTTTAATAAGATTGGCACTCTATTTGCATATCTAGCTGTAATTCTTTATATTTATTTTGCGATTTACTGAATTATTTTTACCATAAAATCATGTCCAACAAACTCAAATGTAGTCTTTGTGATAAGTATGCCACTGTTCATCTGACTCAGATTATTAATAATCAAATACAAAAAATTGATTTATGTGAAAGTTGTGCACAAAAAAAAGGCGTGACTGATTCAGAGGGTTTCTCTTTAGCAGAAATGCTTTCAAATGCGGAGTATCAATCCGATACTCTTCAAGAAACTTGCGACACCTGTGGCTTATCTTTAGCTGATTTTAAGAAGTCAGGTCGTTTTGGCTGTGCCTCCTGTTATGTGAGTTTTGAGTCAGTTCTTAAGCCTATACTTGATGAGATGCATATTGGGGATAAGCATATCGGGAAATTACCCGTAAGATGCTTAAAAACTATTTGTAAAGAGGAACAAATTAAAACACTTAAAGATAAGCTTAACAGTGCTATTAAATGTGAGGCCTACGAAGATGCGGCTCAATATCGTGATGAGCTAGATGCTTTGATGCAATCTCCTGAAGGCGTTTAAGACAATAAACCTCTATGATTGAAGAATTGATTAAAAAAGCGTCCTCAAAAGGTATTAAAAGTACTTCTAAGGCTTCCTCAGTTGTCATCAGTTCTCGTTTGAGACTCGCACGAAATTTAAAGAATTATACTTTTCCAAATCGTGCCAACATTGCTCAGAAGTGTGACATATTGTCCAATATTGAGACAGTTTTAAAGGACATTCCTTATATGAAAAAAGGTTATTTTTTCAAAATGGAAGAATTGAGTTCACTAGAAAAAAAAATGCTAGTAGAGCGACATTGGATAAGTAGAGAGTTATCAGAAATTGATGAAGGATCAGCGGTTTCAATTTCAAGTGATCATTTATGTTCTGTTATGATTAACGAAGAGGATCATTTGAGAATACAGTTTATCAAAAATGGGTTCAACTTAAATGCACTTTGGAAGACGGTGAATGATTTCGACGACCTCTTAGAAGACAAACTGCCTTATGCCTTTTCAAAAGATCTCGGATACATCACCGCTTGTCCAACTAATTTAGGAACAGGTTTGAGGGCATCTGTTATGATGCATTTGCCGGGATTGTCTATATCGGACAATATAGAAAAAGTAATACGAGCTTCAAACCAACTAGGTTTGGCGGTTAGAGGCTTATTTGGTGAGGGATCAGACGCAAGTGGTCACATTTATCAAATATCCAATCAGCAAACTTTAGGCGAATCAGAGAAAGATATTTTGGATCGTTTAGCAGGCGTATTGAAAAATATTATTGAGCATGAATTAAATGCCCGAATTAAGTATTATGAAAAAAATAAGGAAATATTGATCGATAAAATACACCGTTCTTTTGGAATTTTGCAAAATTGCCATTTAATAAATTCTGATGAAGCAATGAATCATTTATCATTTATGAGAATGGCAATTGACTTAGGTTTTCTTCCTGAAGAATTTAGAAGGCTTATTGATTATCTCTTCATTGAAATTCAGCCTGGGCATATTCAATATCCTGATAGTAATATTAGTGTAGAATTAAGAGATATAAAGAGAGCAGAACTGTTAAGAAATAATTTTAACAAACTTCCTTCACTTAATTTTGACAAATAATTGGAACAGTATAAGCTTACTATATATTAAAATATGGAACCATTAAATAATTTCACACCACGAGCTCAGCAAGTATTAGCTTTATCTAGGAAAGAAGCTGAACGCTTTAATCATAACTATGTCGGTACTGAGCATTTATTGCTCGGATTAATCAATCTTGGTCAGGGTGTAGCAGTCAATGTATTGCAAAAAATGGACTTAGACTTACAAACAGTTAGAGTTGCAGTTGAAAAACAGGTTGGAATAGGTCCTGAATCAAAGCCATTAGGCGCTATTCCATATACTCCAAGAGTTAAAAAGGTATTAGCTCTCTCTGGGAAAGAAGCAAAATTGCTTAATCATTCTTATGTAGGTACTGAGCATCTTCTTTTAGGCCTTTTAAGAGAAGGAGAGGGCGTTGCAGCTCGAGTCTTGAAGTCACTCAATATCGATATTGAGCGGTGTCGGAATGAAGTGTTATCTGAATTAGATCCGAATTTTTCTGGTGAGGTTGAATCCTCTGCAGTAAATTCTTCCCCTGATGAGGAAAAGAAAGACTCTAAAACTCCTGCACTAAAAGCTTTTGGTCGTGATTTAACCGAGCTTTCTAAAAATGGCGAGTTAGACCCAGTGATTGGACGACAACATGAAATCCAGAGAGTAGTACAGATATTATGCCGCAGAACCAAAAACAATCCAGTTTTAATTGGCGAAGCAGGAGTAGGTAAAACAGCTATTGCTGAAGGATTGGCTCATGAGATCAACTCAGGCTTAGTTCCAGAGATACTAGAAAATAAGCGTGTCATTACATTAGACTTAGCCTTAATGGTAGCAGGCACAAAGTATCGTGGACAATTTGAGGAAAGAATTAAAGCGGTCATGGACGAAATTCGTCGGGCGAAAAACATTATTATCTTCATTGATGAATTACATACAATAGTTGGAGCGGGTGCTGCAGAAGGTGCGATGGATGCTTCTAATATCTTCAAGCCCGCTTTAAGTCGAGGAGAGCTTCAATGTATTGGTGCAACCACTTTATCAGAGTACCGCAAATTTATTGAAAAAGATAGTGCACTCGATCGTCGTTTCCAATCTGTTAAGGTAGATGCTCCATCCATCAATGACTCAGTACTCATTTTGAAGGGGATTCGTAGCAAATATGAAGAACATCATAATGTGCGTTATACGGATGAATCTCTAGAACTTGCGGTGAAATTATCTGAGCGTTATATCACATCAAGGTTTCTTCCAGACAAGGCTATTGATATTTTGGATGAGGCTGGAGCACGTGCACGTATTGACTCAATGAAACGTCCTCCAGATCTTGAATCAATGTCTGAAGAAATTGAGTCTGTGTGTGCACAAAAAGAAGATGCTATTGCTAAGCAGTTATTTGAAGAAGCAGCAAAGTATCGCGATGAAGAGAAGAAACTTCGTGAAACTCAGAAAAAGTTCATTGAAGACTGGAAAAAAGAGAGAGCTGAAAAAGAAATTTTAGTGGATGACGATGCGATGCTTAAAATTGTTTCAGATTGGACGGGAATTCCTCTTTCTCGAATGGAACAGAAGGAAAGCAAAAAATTATTGAATTTAGAAAATGAGTTAAGGTCTGAGGTTATTGGTCAAGAAAAGGCCACTGAGGTCATTGCCAAGGCATTAAGACGTTCTCGTGCTGATCTAAAGGATCCAAAGCGTCCAATTGGTTCGTTTATGTTTCTTGGACCTACAGGTGTCGGTAAAACTTTATTAGCAAAAATATTAGCTAAACACATGTTTGGTGACAGTGATTCTATTATTCAAATAGATATGTCTGAATATATGGAAAAGTTTTCGGTGTCTCGCTTAGTCGGATCGCCTCCAGGGTATGTTGGACATGATGAAGGTGGACAGTTAACAGAAGCTGTACGCAGAAAACCTTATTCTGTTGTTCTATTTGATGAGATCGAAAAAGCACACCCAGATGTAGTTCAATTACTGTTACAAGTATTAGAAGAAGGTCGTTTAACAGACAGTCTAGGCAGAAAAATTGATTTTAGGAATACGATATTGATCATGACTTCTAACGTCGGTGCAGACATCCTTCAAAAAGACACTTCAATGGGCTTTGGAGTAGAGGTGAATGCCGATAGTGAATACGAAAAGATACGCGATAAGATATTAGATGAAACAAAACGTATTTTTAAACCAGAATTTTTAAATCGTTTAAATGACCTAGTCATTTTCCGTTCATTAAGAATGGAAGATATGAACGCAATTGTTGATTTAGAGTTGCTGAATCTTTCGAATCGTTTGAAAGGGCAAGAGCTTTTCTTTGACTTAGATGATGCTTCAAAAGAATTTATCATTAAGAAAGGTTATGATGAAAAATTTGGTGCACGTCCTTTAAAAAGGGCTATCGAGCGTTTCCTGGAAGATTCTTTAGCAGAAGCTATTTTGGAAGGAGCTATCAAGAGAGGTGAAAAGATCAATGTATCTCTTAACGACACTAAGGATGGTCTTATGTTCAATCAAGATAGTCTAGCTTCTAAAGCAAATCACTAATTGATAGTCTCACCTTACTCGTAAGCGAAAGCTCAATCTTTCGCACCCTTAAGCAGGATGTTTTAGGAAGATAAGGATATTTGATCGGTTATCGTTAGATTATATGCATCTAATCCAACTACCTTTCTTGGATTATCGGTAAGGATTTTAATCTTATTCAAACCTAGATCAGCAAGTATCTGTGCTCCAATTCCATAGTCTCTAGGATCCATTTTAGGTGGGCTTATTTGTTCAGACTTTAAAATATCTTTGAGAAACTTAATTCCTCCATGTTTTTGTTCTATATAGACAAAGACACCGTGTTTAGCTTCAGCGATTTTTTTTAAAGCTTGGTCTAGGTTATTGTGTCCTTGAGTGCCTAATTGCTTAAAGAGGTCAGATAATCTATATTCACTATGAACTCTAACAAGCGTGGGTTCTTGATTCAATTCTCCCATAGAAAGTGCAATGTGTTGTCGGTCATCTAATACACTTTTAAATAAATAAAAATCAAACTCTCCGTATTCAGTTTCAATCTTTTTAGAGGAGATGCGTTTGATTAGGCATTCTTTTTCATGCCTAAACTCTATAAGTTGTGAAATTGAAATCAGTTTGAGTTGGTGCTTCTTCTTAAATTCAACTAGATCCGGTAATCGGGCTAAACTGCCATCTTCATTTAATATCTCGCAGATTACGCCAGACGGGTTTAATCCAGCTAATACAGCTAAATCAACGGCGGCTTCAGTATGGCCCGCACGTTGTAATACTCCGCCAGCTTTCGCTCTTAAAGGAAAAACATGTCCAGGTTGCACCAAATCATCAGGCACAGAATTAGGATCACTTAAAATCTGTATAGTTTTTGCACGATCATGAGCACTAATTCCTGTACTTATTCCTTTAGCGGCATCAACTGAAATGGCAAAATCTGTTTGATGTGCTTCACGGTTTTCTGAAGACATTGGATTTATCCCTAAACTTCTAAGCTGTTCGGCCTGCATGGGAACGCATATTAAACCCCTTGCATGTAGAATCATCTGATTAATACTCTCTGTTGTAGCTTTTTCTGCAGCCAAAATTAAATCACCCTCATTTTCCCTAGCTTCGTCGTCTGTTACGATTACTGGCTTACCTTGGGCGATATCTTTGATCGCACTTTCTATAGTATCAAACGGAGCATTGCCTGTTTTAGTTGTACTTTCCATGTTTAATTAAAATCTACCTATACGAATGCTATTACTTTTTGTAAACACAACTTATTTGGTATAAAACCAAAAAAAAACCCGCAGTTAGCGGGCTTTTTTAATTAAAATTCATCTTAGCTATGCACTAGCCGCCTCAACAACGTTAATTTTTCTATGCTTTGAGTCAAAGTGTACAGAACCTTCTGATAAAGCGAATAAAGTATGGTCACGGCCCATTCCTACATTATTCCCAGGATGGTAACGAGTACCTCTTTGTCTTAAAATGATGTTTCCAGCAATAACATGCTCTCCACCAAACTTTTTCACACCCAGTCTTTTTGAATGACTGTCGCGTCCATTTCTTGAAGTTCCTTGTCCTTTTTTATGTGCCATGATCTAAATTGGTTTTATCGCTTAACCTTCGATAGAATTAATTTTAATAACTGAGAGGTGCTGACGATGGCCTTTTACTCTTTTGTAGCCTTGTCTGCGTTTCTTTTTGATAGTTGTGACCTTTTTGTCTTTTTTGTTTTCAAGTATGGTTGCTTTAACACTAGCATTCTCAATAACTGGTGTGCCAAAGCGAGTAGCTTCACCTTCACCGAGCATAATAACGTCTGTGATATCAATAGTATCGCCAGCTTTTGTCTCTGGATAAAGATTTACTTTTAGGATATCTCCTTCAACCACAGTAAATTGTCGTCCTTGTGTTTTAATAGTTGCTTTCATAATTTGAAAAACCACCTAACAAAGCGTATTATCCGAAGAATTCAAGAGTTTTCTTAGATAATAAGCAAAAAAATACGATTAAAGGCTGATATTATTATTGAGTCTCAATTGAGTCTCATTAAGTTGATGTTGCATTAAGTTTATGAAAATTGAAATACAAGATCAATATATTGAGAGTTTTAAGGAATTTTTAACCCGTAAAGGTTTGAGGGTGACAAATCAAAGGATGGCCATTTTTAGTGCTGCGTTTACCTGTGATGACCATTTTACTGCAGAAGAGTTGTTAGATAAATCTAGAAATTTAGATGATTCCGTATCTAGAGCAACTGTATACCGTGCCTTACCTCTGCTGACAGAAAGTAATTTGATTCGTGAGGTAGATGTTGGTAAAGATTATAAATATTACGCTGCAAATAAGGATGTAAAAACTTTTCAGGCGCAGGTTATTTGTATGGATTGTGAAAAGATTTTTGAAATAGATGCACCGTTTATGGAGTGGTATGGTAAAACAGTAGCTGAAAAGCTGTTGCTATCAGTAGAAGACCAAAGACTTCAAGTATCTGCAAGATGTGACCAATTGAGGTCTAAGGGTGAGTGTAATAAAGTTTTCACTAAATAAGACGTTCTGATTTATGAAAAGTGAACAAACAGTAGGAGACCTAGCTCTTGATTTTGAGTTTAATTTTTACGTGTCACTTTATAAAAAATTGCCCAATGACAAACGACTGATTTCAATTCTTGCAGAGCTTTATACTCGTCATGGTGAAATTGAAAAAGGCTTAGAATTGGACAGGAAATTAGTTGAAATAGATGAATCCAATGCAACAGCTCATTATAACTTAGCGTGTAGTTTATCGCTTGTTGAAAACTTTGAAGAAGCAATTTGTGCTTTAAGGAAATCGATTAGTTTAGGGTATTGTGATTTTAATTGGATGTTGGAAGATCAAGATTTACAAGCCTTGAGGACAACTGAGTATTTTACGCAATTAAAAAGGGATTTAGGTTTTCTGTGATTGCTAAAGGAAAGAGAGATTTAATAGGGAAGCGTGAAACTCTTGTTGAAGTCATTCCCTTAGCTGGTTTTAATGCGCAACTAGCCTATAAAGTTCCTTCCTTTTTAGAAGGGAAAATCCGTAAGGGACACCTTGTTAGAATACCCATACGGAATAAAAATGAACTAGGTGTGGTTGTTCAATTATCTTCTGAACAAATAATTTCTATTGATAAAATAAAATTCATACTTGAATTAGTTCAATCTGAGCCAGTTCTAACGGAAGATTTACATGCTTTATTGAATTGGTGCTCTTCTTATTACACTGCTTCTTTTGAATCAATTCTTGAGGCTATGATACCAAGTTTTATTCGAAAAGGAATGGGTTCAAAAAAAATACGCGTTCTGCAGATTGCTAAAAATTTTGAGGCTTATTTAATTGCGCCCTTATTAAAAAGAGCTCCTAAACAAGCTGAGCTTTTAAAGTTCATGATGAACCAAAAGCTTCCATTGCCTAAAGCATTGGTAATAAAACGACTGAAGATTTCTCCCTCAGTATGTGACAGTCTGATTAAAAAAGGCTATTTAGTTGAAACTTCAAAAGAGGAAAAGAGAGAAGTATACAAGGATAAACTAGCTCAAGAATCTAATGAGGTAATGGCTAAGGCTCATGATCTTACAAACGAGCAACAATTAATTACTCAAGATCTTCAGCGCTCTATCGAGAAGAAAGAATTTTCCGTAGAAGTGATTCATGGTGTAACGGGCTCTGGTAAAACCGAGGTATACCTTCATGCCATTGCTTCTGTTGTCAATCAAGGCGGAGGTGTGATTTTTCTAGTTCCAGAAATTGCCTTAGCTCCACAAACAGTTGGTCGTGTGAGAAATCGATTGGAAGCTATTGGAGTAAAGACTGTAGTTTGGCACAGTCATTTGTCTGATGGGGAGCGATACGATGCATGGTCTTCGTTAGTAAAAGATGAGGCTTCCGTAGTTGTTGGAGCTCGATCCGCGATTTTAGCTCCCGTTAAAAATTTACAACTAATTATAGTTGATGAAGAACATGAACCTGCATACAAGCAGGAAGATTCACCAAGGTACCACGGGAGAGATGTAGCTGTTTACAGAGCATTTATTAATAACGCAGTATGTATCTTAGGGTCGGCTACTCCGTCGTTAGAAACCTTTCATAATACGACATTGGGTAAATATAAATTACATAAGATGTACAATCGCGTGGATAACCGAGAGCTTCCAAAGGTGCATATTGTGGATATGCGAAAAGAAGGAAAAATGGGTGATGGTGCAGGTCCTATATCTTCAATGTTAGCTAATAAAATCATTGATCGTTTTGAGAAAAGAGAACAATCGATACTCTTTTTAAACCGTCGAGGCTTTGCATCTAACTTTATTTGCCAAGATTGCGGACATGTTGCGACTTGTGAACATTGTAGTATTCCAATGACAGTACATAGGACAGACTGGACCTTGAAATGTCATCTTTGTTCAGTATCTTATAAGCTTCCTAAAGTTTGTCCTAAATGTAATAATTCGTCAGTATTAACTAAAGGTTTTGGAACTCAAAGAATTGAGGATATTGTTCAAAAAATAGTACCAAGAGCTAGAATCGTCCGAATGGATGCGGATGCGATGACAAAAAAGAATTTATTTCGTTCGATATTAAATGATTTTAGAATTGGTAAAATTGATATTTTAGTAGGGACTCAGATGATTGCAAAGGGCTTAGATTTTCCGAATGTTACTTTAGTTGGATTGGTGGATGCAGATCGCTCTTTACACGTTGAAGATTTCCGTGCGAGTGAGCGTACTTTTCAATTAATTGTTCAAGTATCAGGCAGATCCGGTCGTGGTGACAGGGCAGGAGAAGTTGTTGTGCAAACGTGTACCCCTCACGCTTCACCTATTCTTTATGCGCGACAGACGGACTTTCAAGGGTTTTTAATGGAGACTTTAGAGCAAAGAAAAGAATTCAACTATCCACCTTACCGTCACTTAATAAGGCATTTATTTTCGGGAAAAAATCCGGACAAGGTGCGCTTTTTTATGAATCAATGGTTGAAAGACTTGAAAGCAGCAACGGGTGAATCCTTAGAAATTCGTGGTCCTGCACCAGCGCCTATTGAAAAAATCAAAGACGAATACCGTTTTCATTTTTGGTATTTTACCCCAAGTGTTGTTCGTACAATTAACCCAATCAAT
Source organism: Puniceicoccaceae bacterium MED-G32 (assembly GCA_002457235.1). Taxonomy (GTDB): domain Bacteria; phylum Verrucomicrobiota; class Verrucomicrobiia; order Opitutales; family Coraliomargaritaceae. Next base: position 7,303 of record NTJV01000017.1, on the reverse strand, counting down.
GAAGCGAGAAAAGCATTTAAACCAAAGCTTGATAAAGACGTGAGAGAATGGATTGATGTAGATCCTTTCCAAATGTCTTAGTCAATTTATATCTAAGCATCAATTATCAAATCGGAATCACCTTTAGGCTTTGAGCAGCAAAGGAGAATATGCCCTGAATCGGGTTCACCAGTATGACCGAAAGGGTATTCGATTTCTCCTGAAATTAGTGGATGTTGGCAGGACGTACAATTGCCCATACGGCAACTAAACGGCAAGGCTAGATCATTAGCTTCAGCTAATTCTAGGATGTTTTCATAATTATCATCCCATTTGATGACTTCATTGGATTTTGTGAATTTAATTTCTGACATGCGAAAAACCTAGATTATCCTTCATTAATTGGCTAGTATGAATTAACATTTTTTATTATATATTTTTTATGCAAAATATTCGCCAAATTGATTATAAAAAACCGAGAATTTTAGTTTCTTATTCAAAAAAGTGTCACGTTCTTCTCTTAGGAGAAGAGTCTCGTTATCAATTTTCTGGCAAGATGGTAGAGGGCGAAGCGAGTGAGTTTGCAAAAATAGGTGATGTACGCCATGACTGGCAAAAATCCTCATTTCCCTTACCTTGGACTGATTCAGGTGATATTGTTTGGCCAGATTGAAGATTAATATGCATCTTTTCTTGACAGATTGTCCTCGCATCGGTTTTTTCTTCTGTTTCCTATTCTTTAAGGAGTTTATTAAATTATGGCATTAAAAATACGATTACAACGTCATGGAACTAGTCACCGACCATTCTATCGAATGGTTGTCACTGAAGCAAACGCTCGCAGAGACGGTCGATTTGTGGAGCTTTTAGGCACTTACGAGCCACAGGCTAGTCGTCCAGAAAATGAATTGAATCTTAAAATAGATAGAGTTGAGTATTGGAAGTCAGTAGGTGCAAAAACTACTGATACTGCAGAGAGTTTACTTCGCAGAGCCCGTCGTGAAATTGATGGTGTTATTCCAAAAGAAAAATCTAAAAAAGAAGAGAAGCAGATTGAACAAGCGGTTGTTGCAGAAGAGGCAGCTGAGCCAATTGTAGAAGCCGAAGAAGCGGAAGCAGTTGCTGAAGAAACCACCGAAGCATGTTCTTTACCTGAGGCTGAGACAGTTGAGGCAGAAGCCGAAGAAACGGAAGCATCAGCAGAAGAAGCTTCAAAAGAATCTTAATCTAACTTAAGTTTTAGCTCCTAGAGCTATGAAAATTGAATTTGATATACTAACCCTCTTTCCAGAAATGGTGGAGGGTTTTTCGTCTTTTAGTATGTTAGCTAGAGCCCAGTCTAATGATGTCATTGGATTGAATACACATAATATCAGAGATTGGACCGACGATAAGCACAAAACAACGGATGATATTCCTTATGGAGGAGGGGCAGGGATGGTAATGAGTCCAGCTCCTATATTTAATGCGATTGAGAGCTTAAAGCGTGAACACAGTAAAGTCGTCTATATGGCACCTGACGGAGTTCCATTCAATACAGCTAAGGCTCAAGATTTATCCAAAGAATCGCATATCATAATCCTCAGTGGGCATTACGAAGGAGTCGACCAAAGGGTACGTGATGAGCTTATAGATGAAGAAATAAGTATAGGTGATTTTGTATTAACTAATGGCACTTTACCCGCAATCATATTAGTGGATGCGGTAAGCCGATTTATTCCTGGATTTTTAGGTGATCAAAAATCCTTGACTGAAGAAACATTCATGAACAGTTTACTCGCTTTTCCTCAATACACACGACCTGCGATATTTCGTGGTTTGTGTGTGCCAGAGGTCCTTTTATCTGGAAATCATAAAGCGATTGAACAATGGCGAAAAGATCAACAGTTTAAAAAGACAACTGGTTTGAGACCGGATTTATTAGAAAATGGAGACAAATAATTTATGAGCCAATCAATTATAGATGAAATTACAAAAGATCAACTGAAGGACGACAGAGGAGACTTCAAAGTTGGCGACGGTGTTCGTGTACACCTTAAGGTTAAAGAAGGTGATAAGACACGTATTCAGGTTTTTCCTGGCATTATCATCGCTCGCAAGGGGACTGGTATTGGAGAAACGTTTACAGTAAGACGCATCGCTTCTGGTGTTGGTGTTGAAAAGGTATTTCCAGTACATAGCCCAGTTATCGAAAAAGTAGAGATTGATAGAGAATCAATCACTATGCGTGCGCGTATGTATTATATGCGTGATCGTATCGGTAAGGCAGCTAATCAAGTGAAAGAAAAACGCCTCTACGAAGGACGTAGCTAATTTAACTTTATCTTTACACAAAAAAGCCCCCAGAATTCTGAGGGCTTTTTTTATTGAAAATGTTATTAGATTTAAGCTTTTTGAACTTTACCTGCTTTGATCGCTTTTACTGATACCCACATACGCTTTACTTGGCCTGAGGGTAACTTAACTCGGATACGTTGTAAATTTGGTTTAAAGCGTCTTCTGGTGTTTTTAACCAAGCTAGTACCAATCCCACCACTTTTCTTGGTAAGACCTTTTCTTATAATTCTACCGCCTTTTACTGGGCGTTTTCCTGTGATTGCGCAAATTCGTGACATAATATTCCTTTGTTTGAGAAAGAGATGACAAAAATGGTTTTAAATAAAGATTCAAGCCTTTTCTTTATTTACCCTATTAATTTTATTTCCTTATGGCATGGAATGTTTGAAATTTCTGCCCCATATTGGCTGGGTGTATCAATTCTAAAAGTGTTTGTTTAGTATGAGAAAAAGTAAATTGGCTCTGTGATAAGATTTCTTTGATACGATCTTGAGCATGTATTACAAAAAATGCTTCTTGTGACTGAAGATGACTTTGAGTGTTTTTATTTTTATCAAAAATCTCTTTTATGAAATCCCAACAAACATCAAAGGTAATATCGCAGTTTCCAGGTTCATATAGTAAGTCAGTACCTTGTTTATGTTTGTAATAAGTTCGCGCACTTCCATTAGGCATCTGCGTAGCAATTTCATTCCAAGTTTTACCATAATCAAAAAGCATTACCAAGCCAGACCATCGTTTATCTGAAATAGCTTGAATTTGATTTTGTGTCTCAGGCGACAAATCTATTTGATACCCATTACTTACTTTAGTGGGTAAACGCTCAGCAATTGATTGAATAGGTGGAGAGAGTTTTTCTAGTAAAGTCTCTTCTAATTCATCCTTTGTATTCAGTGTGACTGCTTTTTCATACCATTGACCATTTAAATAGACTAAACGATGAAAAGGAAGTGCATCGAGCCATTCATTGGCAAAAAGAATTATGGGTTCATTATTTATCTTTAATTCGTCTCCTTTGCGAATTACAGATTGTTTTTTGAAAGGATGTTCGTCTAGTTGGCTTAATAATGAGGACTGGGGTTCTGCTCCGATTTCAATAAAATGATAAGAAGATAGGTCATTCTTTTTCAGAAGATTTTGCGCTGCATTTAAAACAAGTTCTGCAAATACATTGCCAAGGCTTTCAGAAGTATAGAAATCTGTTTGAGTGGAACGTCCTACTCTTTGTTTCTTTTGAGTATAGTAACCATAAGATTCATGGTATAGAACGATCTCAATGTAATCCATATAGGTCATTGGTGACATGGAGCAGGCTTGCTTAAGGATATCTTGAAGTTTTGAATTCATAGAGAAGGGACTTGCTTCTAATCAATAAATATTAGTCAATTTACGATATTAAAATAGTAGTTTTTATTTTTGTATTAGAGTCATGATTTTAGCAATAGAAAGTTCGTGTGATGAGTCGGCATTGGCTTTGTTTGATCCTAAACGTGGTATTATCATAGAGAGAATTTCTTCGCAAATAGAACTTCATTCTGAGTATGGAGGAGTTGTTCCCGACTTAGCTAGTCGAGAGCACTTAAATAATTTTCCTCTATTATTGAAAGAATTAGAGTTAGAGAAATACGCAGATCAGTTTAGTCATGTTGCCGTAACCAATGGCCCTGGCCTAGCTGGTTGTCTTGCTATGGGTGGTATTTTAGCTAAAAGTATAGCTTTTGTGTATGGATTGCCTATAATTACCATTAATCACTTAAGAGGACATGCTTGGTCACCGTTCATATCTTTACATGAGAATGATCCAAAAGGTTTTAAGTCAAAATTAGAGGCACAATTACCTCACCTAGGATTGATAGTTTCTGGTGGAAATACAGTTTTATTTGAAATTGATACGAGTCTATCGATTCATATCTTAGCAGAAACTGTCGATGATGCTGCAGGTGAAGCTTTAGATAAAGGCGGCAAATTATTAGGGTTAGCTTATCCTGCTGGTCCTAGAATTGAAATTTTAGCTAGAGAAGGTGATAGTAGTTACACCGAATTTCCAAAAGCGATGGGTAATCGTAAAGACAAACGTTTTAGTTTTTCTGGCTTGAAGACAAGCTTGCGTTATAAGTTAGATAAGATGAAACAGTCAGATATTGATGGAAATTTATCTTCTATTTGTGCTGCCTATCAAGAGGCAGTTTTCCATCAACTAATTAAGAAGACAGGTCAGTTTATTATTGAGGGTAATTATAAAAGCTTTGGCTTATCAGGTGGCGTAGCCAATAATCTAAATTTGAAAAATAAGTTTAACAAGTTATCATCCAGTCATGGTATTCCTTTTTACAGTGCATTACCTAAACATAGTGGAGACAATGCAGGAATGATCGCTTTTGCCGGATTTATCGACTTAGAATATTCTCTTGAAACCCAACAAAATGATTTCGTAAATATTGAACCTTCTTTAAGTTTGATTGATAGATGATTTTTTTCATTTTTTGAAAAAACTCGATTGACCTAAAGGTAAAATCATAACTTACTTTCCACTTTTAGGAAAAGGCCAGATAGCTCAGTTGGTAGAGCAGAGGACTGAAAATCCTTGTGTCCGCAGTTCGATTCTGCGTCTGGCCACCATTTTCCTAAATTTTCACATACAACGATTACCCTGTTATTAAAACCAGTTTAAGGCTATCATTTTTAGCATGTTGATAGGGTAAAATTAAGGAATTTTATTAAATGGAAAATTTGTGGTTCGCTATTGGATTAACTTTATTTGCAGGAATGGCGACAGGTATAGGCAGTATTCTGGCCTTTATGACCTCAAGGACCAATTACCGAGCATTATCAGTAGGAACAGGGTTTTCTGCTGGTGTCATGCTCTATGTTTCTTTTGTTGAGATTTTTTCAGAGAAGGGCGCTTCTGCCCTAGTTGAATATTATGGTTATACTCAAGGTCACTGGATAAACGTTATATCATTTTTCTCAGGTATAGCAATAATCGGAATTATTGATGCCTTGATCCCAAAATTTGAAAACCCTCATGAAGTTCATAAAGAAAAAGAGTATGAATTATTACACTCGAAAAGTGAGGTTTCGGATGAAGATATAGAAGATTTTAAGCGTTCAAAGAAATTGATGCGAATGGGCTTATTTACAGCTTTAGCCATAGCAATTCATAACTTTCCAGAAGGACTAGCTACATTTTTATCAGCATTAGAAGATCCAACAATTGGAATTCCTATCGCAATAGCAATTGCCTTACATAACATCCCAGAAGGGATAAGTGTTTCAATTCCTATTTTCTATGCGACCGGTAATCGAAAGAAGGCCTTTATATACTCTTTTCTGAGTGGATTAGCTGAGCCTATTGGTGCTTTAATTGGCTTTGCTGCCTTGTATTATTTTATGGGCGCTGATTCTGGTGTGATTCCTTCAAACATAATGGGCATATTATTTTCAGTAGTTGCAGGTATTATGGTCTACATAAGCTTGGATGAACTTTTGCCAACCAGTAGAGCCTATTGTAAAGGACATGACAGCATAATCGGGCTGATACTCGGCATGCTTATAATGGCCTTAAGCCTACTGCTTTTTAAATAATCTGAACGGAGCTAAATCTTATCATAGTCTATTATGAATAATTAATAGGCTTTGATATAAGACTAGTTATGGATTATACATTTTCGCAAATACTGTCTGCTAGACCGTATTCAATCGCTTCTTCTGCTGTCATATAGAAGTCTCTATCTGTGTCCTTTTGGATTTTTTCGAGCGGTTGTCCTGAAGCTTCTGCCAAGATGTTGTTAAGCTCGTCTCGCAATTTTTCCATTTCTTTGGCTTGGATATGAATGTCTACTGCAACAGCAATCATTTGACCTGAAATGAGAGGCTGGTGTATTAAAACACGAGAATGAGGGTAGAGGACTCGTTGTCCTTTCTCAGCGCCTGAAAGTAATATAGAGCCCATGCTTGCAGCCATTCCCGTAACCACTACTTTGATTGGTGAACTGATAAGTTGCATTGTGTCGTAAATGGCCATACCAGCAGTGATTGATCCACCAGGGGTGTTGATATAAAAAGTGATGGGTTTCCCGGGATCTTTGAACTGTAAATATAAAAGTTTTTCTGTCACATCTCGTGCAGACTTATCAGAAACTTCGCCCCATAAGAATACTTTGCGTTGTTCTAGGAATGTATCTTGTATTTTGATATGAGAGCTTTTCCCTTCAGATGATTTTGATTTAGTGTCTTCCATTGTCATAAATTTATAACTTAATTATTGAGTATTTCTTTGGCATATTTTCAAGACTAAGCTTCAATCTTCTCGATTCTATTTAAGTGACGTCCGCCTTCAAATTCTGTAGTTAACCACTTTTCAATAATTTGCAAACTGAGTTCTTCAGAAGTGGTCCGAGAGCCAATAGCAATGCAATTAGCATTATTATGCTTACTAGCCATTTCAGCAGTCCATAGATCATAGCACAAAGCACAGCGTATACCCTTTACTTTATTGGCTGCAATTGCTTCTCCATTACCAGAACCTCCTAAAACAATTGCTTTATCAGCTTCACCAGAAATCACCTTTTTAGCTGCCGGCTTTATAAAATCAGGGTAATCGCATGAATCAGTGCTGAAGCAGCCCATATCAAGTACGTTTATTCCATTTGATTCAAGTAATTGAGTTATTGGCGCTTTGAGCGAAAATCCTGCATGATCTGTACCAATTGCTATTGTCTTAGTCTTAGAATTCATCTGAGAATTAAAATATTAACTATATTGTAAATACAACTTAAATAAAAAAAAAGTTGCAGTATTTCAAACAAGGACTTAACTCCACTTTTTAATTTTATTAATCATGCCTAGAGAACATATCATTTTAGAGTGCACAGAAGCAAGAGCGGAAGGGAAACCGGTCTCTCGCTACATGAGTACAAGAGACAAAAGAAAGCAGCCTGAAAAAGTTGAGAAGAAGAAGTATAACAGACATCTTCGACGCCATACT
>NTJV01000016.1 GCA_002457235.1 Puniceicoccaceae bacterium MED-G32 | reverse complement strand
CGACTCCGATGATCGAACGAAATACAACGATTCCAACTAAGAAGAGTAATGTATTTTCAACCTATCAAGACAATCAACCTGCCGTGGACATTGTTGTTTTACAAGGAGAGCGTCCGATGGCTAAGGATAATAAACGTCTTGGAAACTTTAACTTAGATGGTATTCCTCCTGCAGCAAGAGGTGTCCCTCAAATTGAAGTTACCTTTGATATCGATGCAAATGGAATCTTGAATGTCAGTGCAAAAGATAAAGGTACAGGCAAAGAACAGAATATTACCATCAGTGATTCATCAGGCTTAGACAAAGACGAAGTCGAAAAACTCAAGCGTGAGGCGGAAGCACATGCTTCAGAGGATGCCGAACTTAAAGCAAAAGTTGAAGCGAGAAATGAATTAGATAATCTTGTTTACCAATCGGAAAAGCAAATCAGCGAGCAGGGGGAAAAAATCCCTGAAGATAAAAAATCTGAACTCGAAACTGCTTTAGGTGAAGGTAAGAAAGTACTAGAAAACCAAGAGGCAACTGCTGAAGAACTCAACGCTGAGAAAGAGAAGATTTCAACAATCGTTCAGGCATTTGCTCAAGAGATGTATGCTCAAGCAGACGCAGCGGGAGATCCAAATGCTCAAGCGGGGGATGCAGCAAATACAGGAGCTAGTGCAGATCAAAATCAAGCCGACACAGTAGATGCCGACTTTGAAGTTATCGACGAAGACGAAGAGAAAAAATAATTTAAAATTACAAACATTCTAAACTAAAAATAATCTATGAAAATTAAACCATTAGGTGAACGCGTTTTACTGAAACGTGTCGAAGAAGATGAACAAATCCGAGGAGGAATCATCATCCCTGACTCAGCAAAAGAGAAATCTCAGGAAGCTGAAGTTGTAGCTCTTGGCACAGGCAAGAAAGACGACAATGGAAAAACAATTCCATTTAATGTGAAAAAAGGTGATAAGGTATTACTACCACAATATGGCGGTACTACAGTTAAAATTGACGGAATCGAATACATCCTCGTAGAAGAAGACAGTATTCTTGGTATCGTTGGTTAATGATAAGTTAAAAAATTTAAAATATACAAAAAATATGGCTAAACAAATTCTATTTGATGAAGCGGCTCGCAAAAAACTACTGAAAGGTGTGGAAACACTTTCAAAAGCAGTGAAAGTAACATTAGGGCCTAAAGGACGTAATGTTCTTATCGACAAAAAATTCGGAGCTCCTTCCGTAACCAAGGACGGTGTATCTGTAGCAAAGGAAATTGATTTATCAGATCCTTATGAAAACATGGGTGCACAAATGGTACGTGAAGTTGCTTCAAAGACTTCTGACACTGCAGGTGATGGTACGACTACGGCAACAGTATTAGCTGAAGCAATTTATCGTGAAGGCATCAAAAATGTCGCTGCGGGAGCTAATCCAGTTTACCTTAAACGCGGTATTGATAAGGCAGTTGCTTCTGCAACAGTCGCTTTCGCTAAGCTTAGCAAAAAAGTCAAAGACAGCGAAGAGATTCGCCAAGTCGCTACAGTCTCTGCAAATTGGGACGGTGAGATCGGTCAGATTATCGCAGAGGCTATGGATCGTGTTGGTAAAGACGGAACGATTACTGTTGAAGAAGCTAAAGGTATCGAAACCTCTTTAGATGTTGTTGAAGGAATGCAGTTTGATAAGGGTTATTTAAGTCCTTATTTCTGTACCGATAATGAGTCTATGGAAGTACAATTCCAAGATGCTTATATCTTAATCCATGAGAAAAAGATCAGTAGCTTGAATGAAATTCTTCCATTACTTCAAACAGTAGCCAAAACTAACAAGCCACTTGTGATTATTGCTGAAGATATCGAAGGTGAGGCACTTGCCGCACTTGTAGTGAACAAACTACGTGGTACGTTGAATGTAGCTGCAGTAAAAGCGCCAGGATTCGGGGATCGTCGTAAAGCAATGCTTGAAGATATCGCTATTCTGACAGGCGGCCGTTGCATCACTGAAGATCTTGGTATCAAACTTGAGAATGTTCAGTTGAGTGATTTAGGAAAAGCCAAACGTGTTTCTATTGATAAAGAAAATACAACTGTGGTTGAAGGTGCAGGTAAAAGCTCTGAAATTCAAGGACGTGTGAAGCAAATCCGTCGTCAAATTGAAGAGACAACTTCAGATTACGATCGTGAAAAACTTCAAGAGCGTTTAGCAAAAATTGCTGGTGGTGTTGCTGTGATCAATGTCGGTGCACAAACTGAACCAGAAATGAAAGAGAAAAAAGATCGAGTGGACGATGCATTGCACGCAACTCGTGCAGCAGTGGAAGAAGGAATTCTCCCTGGTGGTGGTGTCGCTTTATTGCGCGCTGCTAAATCCATCGAGAAGAGTGCAGATGAACTCGAAGGTGACGAAGCTCTTGGAGCATCGATTGTCCGTCGTGCAATTGAAGCACCACTTAGACAGCTTTGCCAGAATGCAGGTGTCGAAGGTTCTCTTGTCGTTGCTGAAGTTCTTAAGTCTAAGGGAGGTAATGGCTACAATGTCGCTACTGGCAAATACGAAGACTTGATTGCAGCAGGTGTGGTTGATCCAGCTAAGGTAACTCGTACCGCATTACAAAATGCCGGTTCAGTTGCTGGACTTCTTCTTACAACTGAAGCAATGATTACTGATGAGCCTGAAGAATCTTCCGGTGCTCCTGCAATGCCTGATATGGGCGGCATGGGTGGCATGGGTGGTATGGGCGGTATGATGTAAACCAAACCTAGCTTCTCAAACTCAAAGCTTAATTTACAAAGCCCTCCTTTCTTAACGGAAAAGGAGGGTTTTTTTATGGATAAAAGCCCTGTTCCTGATCAAGGTTAAGGGTAACAGATAAATTCAGAAACGTAATCTCACCCATGGTTTTACATTTTAAAAATCGAGGATCATTGTGCATTTCTGCTAACTCTTTTTTCAATTGCTCGGTTTTTTCCTGAGACGATATTTGATCGGCACACATACAATCTCTTAAATGGGCAATTCGATTGGTTGTGAAGTTCAATCGACGCTTGATGAGCGCGCGTTCCTCTTGTTGGTACTGAAGTGCTGTATCTTTATTAATCAAACGAGTACATAGCTGAACTACGGGTAAGTTGTTTTTAAAATATTGAGGCAAATACATGGTTCGTTTGCCTTCATAGCATTGCTGGTCAAAGTCAATGGCTCGAACTCGATATTGATTTTCTTCAAAATCAGGTGTGACTTCGACAACATAATTATAAGCACGCATATCACCAAGCAAACGAACAAAGCTTCGTTCGTTGAACTTAATAAATTCTTTTGCTAGGCGAACTTCATGAATATCAGATCTCGGTAAATATTCTTTGATAAATTGATCACCAGGTACCCCTATAATGTGTTCTTCAATTAAAGTATCTCCCCAGATCAAAAAGTTAATGGCATTCGGTGAGAGTAGCTCTTCGAGCTCAAGACCGTAGACTCGTGAGGCATCTGCTTTCTTAATATAGAAATAATCATGATTGTCGTTGAATTGATTGACTACCCGAACTCGCATCGGTCGTGTATTTCCAAAAGTGCATAAATCCACTCGATCGATATAAAGATTTTTTAAGACTGATTCCTGTCCTTCTGATCGTAATTGAACGTAGATACGCTTGAGTGCTTCATATAAATCTTTTCCTCGATGTTGGTCAAAAAGTAAGGTCTGCCACAAAGTATCGTCGCCAAATTCATTAATCAGGGGGAAGGAATCTTCATACTCTAATAGATCCTCATAAACTAGAGGTAATTCTAAATATCTTCTATGGGCACTGAGATAATCCCGAAATGAATCATTGATTGGGAAAAATTGTTTACGTTTCTGTGCGATATTTTTGGTCATATTTCGATTATTTGAAAAATAGTTTAAAATAGGGTTGAATGAAAGCGCGAATTTTAAGAGTCTTTAATCGGCTGGGTCCTATGCAATATTGGATCTGCAAACCCCGTCAGGCCTGGAAGGGAGCAGCGGTAGCAATTTTCATATGTGCCGTAGGGTGCCTAGCCACTTTTTACATATTTCCACTTCTTTCTTCATTCATTTAATCATATTATGACAAATCAGGCTTATCAAGTGATTGCTCGGCGTTGGCGACCCAAACAATTTGATGAGCTTGTGGGTCAAGATCATATCGTTAAAACGCTGACTAATGCTATTGAATCCAATCGAATTGCTCATGCTTATCTATTTGTTGGCCCACGTGGTACGGGAAAGACTAGTACGGCTCGTTTATTTGCTAAAGCCTTGAATGCAGAAGGTGGACCAAGTGTCATGGTGAATAATGACAGTGAAGTCAGTCAAAGTATTATGAATGGCTCTTGTATGGATGTGATCGAAATTGATGGGGCTTCAAATAATAGCGTTGATCAAATACGAAGCCTTAGGGAAGAGTGTCAATATGCACCTGCCCAGTGTAGTTTTAAAATTTATATTATTGATGAGGTGCATATGCTTTCGACTGCTGCATTCAATGCATTGCTGAAAACTTTAGAAGAGCCTCCAGAACATGTGAAATTTTTCTTCGCTACAACGGAAGCACATAAGGTACTCCCGACTATTGTTTCGCGTTGTCAACGATTTGAGTTTCGACCGATTTCTGAGGCAGTGATTGCTGAAAAGCTTAAAATCATTATCAAAGCCGAAGGAATTGAAGTGGAAGCAAAGGCTCTTGATGCCATTGCACGCTTGGCCAATGGTGGCATGCGTGATGCCCAATCAATTTTAGACCAGATGATTTCTTTTTGCGGAAAATCAATTAAAGAATCAGATGTTTTAGATGTTTACGGATTAGTGGGGATCGTTGAAGTTAAGGGCATTGCTCAAGAGATGGCGGCTTTGGAATTCACCAAAATTATAGATCGTGTGAATCGCTATGTTTCTGAAGGGCGTGATCTGATCCGCGTGCATCATGATTTAATGGCTTATATTCGTTCCGTTTTACTAGATGCTATTCAAAATAAGGGTAAGACATCGCTGCTCGAAGTAGAAATGACAACGGCTTCTCTGATGCGTATGAGTGAAACTCTTCAGAAAGGCGAATCCAGTATCCGTGCAGGTCTTTCCGAACAATCGAATTTTGAAATTATTTTACTCAAGGCAGCTGAAGAATCTCGCTCTTTAGAGCTTGATAGCTTGATTGAAACCATCGTTGCTTCGGAAAAAAGTGGCGAAAAAAAAAAGCATGGATAGCGCCTAGTTTCCCTAAGACATTAGCAACTAGCTACGAAGAAGATACTTTGGAGGTAGGAGGGGTTGAAGCTCTCGATACAAATACAAGTCTAGCAGTCGCTGAAATAGAGAAGGACTCCACTGTCGATGATTCGTCAGTATCTTTTCCATCTGAGGTTAGTTCTAAATCAGATCAAGTGAAAGAAATGGAAGGGCAAAGCTACACTACTTCAAATGAGCTTGATGATATGATAAATGAAAGCCCAGAAATCATGCTCGAAGATTTAGCAATTGAGTCCTTAGATATCGAAGATAAAAAATCTTTAAGTATTGAACAAGCCCAAGAATTAATACCTCAAGAGGCTTTAAAACTCTTAAAAGAAAAGTTTAATGGTCATTTAGAAAATTGCCGTTCTATTCAAGATTTCGATCGATTGATTTAAGAAATTGAAACGAATCTTTCAACAGGGTTTACATAAACTCGTTTTGGTTTAAACTAAAAATATGAAGCGGTTTGTATTTTTATCCTTTTTGGCTATTTTTATATTAATGGTTTACGTTCAGGCAGATAGTAACAGTAGTAATAGTCAAAGTAATGAAAATGAAGCTGTAAAGATTTCAGATCTACAGTCCTGTGTTTCTGCTTGTGGACTACCCTCAGATTTAGATTTTTCCGATCGTGCTTTTCCAATTGAACGAAGTGACGAAGAGTGGAGATCTTTGCTCTCAGAGATTTCTTACCAAGTAGCGAGAAAGCATAAAACAGAACCTCCATTTCAAAATCCTTATTTTGATAATAAGGACTTAGGTTACTATGCGTGTGTGGGTTGTGAAGCTCCTTTATTTTCTAGTTTAGATAAATATGATTCAGGAACTGGTTGGCCTAGCTTTTCTCTAGCGATTGATGACAGGCTAGTCGCTCAACAAGTTGATAATAGTTTTGGCATGCGACGAATTGAAGTCCACTGTGCTTTGTGTGGAAGCCATCAAGGTCATCTTTTCCCTGATGGCCCAAAGCCAAACTTCACCCGATTTTGTATCAATTCTGCTTCCTTAAAGTTTATTCCGTCAGTTTCAAAAGCCAAACTCAGGTCAGCAATTTTAGATTGGTATAAGACCGAAAAAAACCTGACTCGATAAGACAGGCTTTTTTCAAAAGTACTGTTAAAGTAACTTGTGGTTTAGTCGGTGGCTTCTTCTTCTGTCATTACGACCTTAGAGATTCCAATCAGTGTATCTTTATCTGTTAGGTTCACCAGCTTCACTCCAGAAGTAGCTCTTCCTGAGATTCTCACATCTTTGATTGGACTGCGTACCGCTTGTCCATTTTTCGTAAACATCATGATTTCATCTGAATCAACTACCGATAATACACCCGCAATCTTTTCAGTTTTCATAGCAATGATACCTGTTCCACCTCGAGATTGTTGACGATAATCATCAAAGGAAGTTCGCTTGCCTAAGCCGTTGGCTCCTGCCGCAAGTAGCGTTGCTTCTGGATTGACGATTTCAATGGCTACGACTTCATCGCTATCTGATTTTAATTTAATGCCTCGAACACCTCGAGTCGCTCGTCCTTGATCCCGTAATTGCGTTTCAGCAAATCGAATCGATTGAGCATTCTGGGTGATTAAAACAATCTCATCTTCGCCCTGAGTTAAACGAGCACCGATTAAATCATCATTATCATCAATATTGATTCCAATGATCCCACCTTTTCTGAAATTGCGGAAGTCAGAAAGTTTTGTCTTTTTCACCACGCCATTCTTAGTTGCTAAAACAATCGACTCATTCGTTTCATCGAAGCCTTTGACGCATATCATCGCAGCTATCTTTTCGGTCTCTTGTATTTCTAAGATATTGGAAATTGAACGGCCTTTTGCGGTACGTGATCCTTCAGGGAAGTGATACACTTTTTCCACATACACTCGTCCGCTATTCATGAAGCACATTATGTAGTCATGGGTTGAGGCTGTAAATAGGTGTTCAACAAAGTCGTCTTCGTATTGCCCTGAACCTATAACACCTTTACCGCCTCTCTTTTGGGAGCGATAAGCATCTAATGTGGTTCGCTTAATGAATCCCTTGTGGCTTACAGTGATCATGCAACCTTCATTAGGAATCAAATCCTCCATTGAGATGTCACCATCAATATTGAGGATTTCAGAACGACGAGGGTTGCCGTATTTTTCCTTCATCACTAATAGCTCATCTTTGATTACATTGAGCAGTTCTTGCTCATTATTTAAAATAGATTTTAGCTCTTCGATTTCTGTCATTAATTTGAGGTATTCATCTTCGATCTTATCTCGTTCAAGCCCGGTCAATTGATAAAGTCTTAATTCTAAAATCGCATTGATTTGTGCTTCGGATACTGGATATTTTTCTTTCAGCTTATTTTTGGCTTCTTCTCGATTTTTTGATGCGCGTATAAGTTTTACAAAATCATCTAAGTTATCCAGTGCGATTCGGTAGCCTTCTAAAATATGTGCTCTTGCTTCAGCTTTCTTTAATCTAAATTCAGTTCGTCTGTAGATGACATCTCTTCGGTGATCAATATAGCAATTGAGCATTTCTTTGATGTTCATTTGCTTTGGACGACGATTGTCGAGTGCAAGTAATATGACACCAAATGAGCTTTCAAGCGGAGTCATTTTGTAGAGTTGATTGACAATCACCCGTGGAATTGCTCCTCGTTTGAGTTCGATAACAATACGTGTTTCTTCGGTTGATTCATCACGTAAATCAGAAATACCATCAATCGCTTTAGTCGTGATTAATTCAGCGATTCTCATGACTAGTGAGGCACGATTTACATTATAAGGAATCGCAGAAATAATAATTTCCTCTTTGCCATTGGTCTCGATGACATCTGCAATGCCTCGTGTACGAACGATGCCTCGGCCTGTCTTTAGATAGCTCTCGATACCGCTTTTTCCATGAATGAATCCTCCACCTGGAAAATCGGGACCTGGTATAAGTTCAATCAAAGAATCTAAATCGATATGTGGATTGTCGATAATTGCACAGCTTGCATCGATCAGTTCATTCAAATTATGAGGAGGTATATTTGTAGTCATACCTACCGCAATACCCGTTGAACCATTCATTAATAAATTGGGTAGGGCCGCGGGCAAGACAGAGGGCTCAGTAATGCTTTCCTTATAATTAGGAACAAAATTTACGGTGTCCTCATCAATATCTTTAAGTAAATCTTCGGCGATATTTTCTAGTTTACACTCAGTATATCGATAGGCTGCAGCAGAATCACCATCAATGGAACCAAAGTTTCCTTGAGGAATAATTAATGGGTAGCGCATGACCCATTTTTGGGCTAATCGTACAAGCGTATCATAAACTGAACTGTCACCATGTGGGTGATAATTTTTCAAAACTTCACCGACCACACCCGCGCATTTATCAAAAGGGCGATTATGAAGGAGTCCTTCTCGTAACATCGCGTATAGGATACGCCTTTGTACAGGTTTAAGTCCATCACGAGCATCGGGTAGGGCACGACTGACAATAACCGACATTGAATAATCAATGTAGGCAGATTGCATGATGTCGGAAATGGAAGTTCCGGCTTCGTTATTACTGATTAAATTAGTATCGTTTTCTTGGTCTGACATAATGGTTTATGTTTAAAAGTGTGAGTACAGTTAGCAGGAGGGTTATACGTCCAAGTGGGCAACATTTAGAGCGTTATCTTCAATGAAAGCTCTACGTGAAGGAACGTCTTCGCCCATCAGCATAGTAAAGACAGCATCCGCATGGGCGGCATCTTCAATGGTTACTTTCAGCAATTTGCGCGTGCTTGGATCCATTGTTGTCTCAAAAAGTTGCTTAGGATTCATTTCTCCAAGACCTTTGTAACGTTGAATAGTTAAGCCACGTTTGCCGATTCTTCGTATCGCATCGATCAATTCAATAATTGTGCAGAGTTCTACAATGTTTTCCTTTTTCTCATCACCCTTGTTCTCAATTAGGTGATAGCGCGCCTCTTCGGTCGGAGAAAATTGTTTAATATCAATACCAAAATTCGCCAATTCTTTGAGCAGTTTACTCATTTCTGTAGATTCATAAATTTCATGCAGTGAAATCCGTTGTTGTACCTGTAAGCCTTCTTTGTTTGTGACTTCCTTTATGATTGCCCCTGAAGAATCTCCTTCACTTAAGTCGTACTCTTGGTGGAAGGAAGCTCTTTCTTCATCTCCTCTTAAAAAGTTAAAAGACTCCTTATTTCCAGTACGGACACGCACAAGATACCTTGGTAGAGTGTGATCGTCTGGGTTATGTTGATCGAGGTATTCGGCTAGGTTACAACCATAGCGGGATACTCCTTTTCCGACCATTTCAAGTCGTGATAAGATCTCCACAACTTTATCAATTGATTCACTGCCTAACTCTTTATCGTCTCTTAGACGTCTAAAGGTGACATCTTCACTACCGAGCTCAAGAAGGATACGGTTCAGTTGTGGGTCATTATCTATATATTGCTCTCTACGTTTGCGCTTTATTTTATATAGCGGCGGCTGGGCAATATAAACATATCCTGCTTCGATCAGTCCTTTGAGTTGCCTGAATAAAAAGGTTAAAAGTAAGGTTCGAATGTGTGCTCCATCCACATCAGCATCGGTCATTAAAATGATTTTATGATATCGGGCTTTTTCTAAATTAAAAGCACCTTCACCTTCTTCACCGATTCCTGTGCCCACAGCTGTTATCAGACTTCGGATTTCATTATTTGCCAGTACCTTATCTAATCGCGCTTTTTCTACATTTAATAATTTACCGCGAATAGGAAGGATTGCTTGAGTAGCACGGTCACGTCCTTGTTTGGCCGAACCACCAGCAGAATCACCCTCTACTATGTATATTTCAGAAACAGCAGGGTCTTTCGAAGAGCAATCGGCTAGTTTACCTGGCAAACCGCCTCCAGAGAGGGCCCCTTTACGTACGGTTTCACGAGCTTTTCTTGCTGCTTCTCTCGCACGAGCTGCATTCAAGCATTTGTCGATAAGACGTTTCGCTATCTGTGGCTGTGTTTCAAAATAATATTTTAATTCTTCGCCAGTAATCTTCTGAACTATACCATCGACTTCACCATTGGACAATTTGGTCTTGGTCTGTCCTTCAAAACGAGGTTCCGGCACTTTGACAGAGATAACGGCAGTCAATCCTTCTCTTGAATCATCACCGGATAGATTCGGGTCTTTATCTTTAAGTAAATTATTTTGTTTAGCGTAGTTATTAATAACACGGGTTAGAGCAGTTCTGAAGCCTGATAGATGCGTGCCGCCCTCAATATTAAAGATCGAATTCGCGTAAGCATAAATCTGATCATTATAACTATCATTATATTGTAGTGCGATATCCACCACAATATCAGTATCTATATCAGGATTTGGGCAGGGGGCAGATCCGCTAATTTTAATCGGCTCATCGTGGAGTACATTTTTATTCTCATTGAGAAAAGTTACATATTCTGCAATTCCATCTTTAAAGATAAAGCTTTCCGTTTTGTTGATACGTTCATCGACAAAAATGATTTCAATTCCAGGATTTAAAAATGCCAGTTCTCTTAAGCGTTTAGCCAAAAGTTCAAATTTAAATTCACGAGTGGTCAGGAAAATTTGAGGATCAGGGGAAAAAGCAATTCGTGTACCTGTCAGTTTGGTATCACCAATAATCTTCATCTTTGAAGTCGTGATCCCTCGCGAAAATTCCATTTTATGTACTTTGCTATCTCGTTTGACCTCAACTTCAAACCATTCTGAAACAGCATTCACACATTTCGCTCCAACTCCGTGCAAGCCCCCAGAGACTTGATAAGCACCTTTTCCGAATTTACCTCCAGCATGTAGGTTGGTCATAACCAATTCCAATGCGGGTATTTGATATTTTGGATGAATGTCTACGGGAATACCACGACCATCATCTTCAATTGAGCAGGAGCCGTCATTATGAATGCTCACTGTAATTTTGGAACAATGCCCAGCGAGTGCTTCATCGATTGAGTTATCAACGATTTCAAAAACACAGTGATGGAGTCCTCGCTCATTGGTATCTCCAATGTACATATCGGGTCTTTTTCTTACCCCTTCTAAACCCTCTAATTTTTCAATTTTTGATGAGTCGTAAACTTCGTTATTTTTATTTTCAGATGCTGTATCTGGATTTTGTGAGGCTGATTTTTTCTTGTCTGACATTGAGGTAAAATAAAACCCATTTTTTGTCTTCATGGCTACAAAAATTTTACCTTTTTTGTACTTTATTTTTCTCATTTAAAGGAGTTTACATCATTTCAAGATAGCTTTTACTGATGTCTGTAACTATTTAGCTATAAAGTGTGAAAATTTCCCGAAAATTAGAGTATGCTTGTCGAGTGTTGGCCCAGTTAGGTCGTCACCAAGAGGCTATTTCTATGGTGCATATTGATCGTCTCGCTCAGGCGGAATCTATTCCCTCAAATTATTTGGTGCAAATTCTTAATGAGTTACGTACAAAAGGTCTGATTAGCAGTAAACGAGGCAAGCAGGGGGGTTATGCTTTAGCTAAAAACCCAGAGCAAATTACACTTTTAACCATAGTTGAAGCAGTCGATGCAGAATTGCTTAAAGTCTCGTACGATTCAGTCGGCGAATCAGGTGCTAAAGTTTCAGAAACCTGGGACGGTGTGCGAGTGAAGCTAGTTGATTATTTAAGCGAAATCACACTGGATTCAATTATCGAGAAAAACGATAGCAAGATGTACTATATTTAGTCGCGCTTTTTTGCTTGGTATTTGCTTCTATTGAACCCCAGCTTAAAATTCCCAAATTATGGGAATGAAAACTGTAGCCACAACAAAGCATATTATATTTAGAGGTAGCCCAATTTTAGTGAAATCGGTGAAGCGATAGCCCCCTGCGCCATAAACATAGGTGTTGGTTTGATATCCAATGGGAGTAGCGAAACTTGCTGAGGATGCGATACAGGTTGCGATGACAAAGGGCCGTGGATCTAAGCCTAGGTTCATGGCTAAACTTATCGCAATCGGAATCATCAAAGCTACGGCTGCGTTGTTCGATAGAAATTCAGTAAAAGCAGACGTGATCAAATAAACCACAGCGAGTAAAATTATTGGCTGTAAGGCAATTGGTGCAAAGGTAAAGACGCAATTAGCAATACCTTCAGCTATCAAATTACTGGCTCCTGTAGAGGTCATTGCCTGACCGAGTGCAAGCATTCCAAAGATTATAGAAAGAATTGGCCAATGGACGGATTGATAAGCTTCACTTGGCTCTAGGCATCTAGAAATGAGTAAGACACTCACGCCGAAGATTACAGCGGCTACAATCGGTATCACGTGAAACGATGCAAGTAATACTATACCCAGTATCGTAAGGACAGAAATCGATTGTTTAAAGCGACTCGGTGGTTTTTTCTCTTTGTGTATACGATCGAGTATAATAATTTGGTCACTTGACTCTAAGTTCTCTACCGCATCAACAGAGCCCATAAGTAAGAGTGTATCGCCTTCCTGAAGACGCACTTCATTTAAGCTGTCTCTTAGGTTGATCCCCTTACGGTGAATCGCTAAAAGTACCATGCGAAACTGCTGGCGAAAGTTAATCTCTTCGAGTGTTTTACCAATAAATTGAGCATGGGGTGCAACGATACCTTCGATCACTAGTCCTTCATTGCTAGAGATGATGCCCAGACAATTTTCAAATTCTTCAGGCAGTTGGAATGAATTGGCATTACTGTTTCCGTTCATTTGAGTCGGCCGGCAGGCAAGGAGTAAGCGGTCGCCCTCACGAAGCTCGATTTCATTCAGCTTGCCTTTTAAAACAACACCACGACGAATGATTTCGATTAAGCGAATACTGCGATGTTTTGCTAAGCCTGAGTCATTCGCATTTGAGCCAATAAAATCTGAATTGGGCCGCACAAACACCTCGGTAATAAATTCCTTACGTTCATTTTCAGAAAGAATTGCGGTCAAAGTTTCTCGATTTGGTAATAAGCGATTGCCAAAGAAAACAAGGAAGATCGTTCCAGCAAATACAAGAGGAAGCCCAATGGATGCCAGTTCAAACATTCCAATAGGGTCATATCCTGATTGGGTTAAGATTCCACTTGCGAGCAAGTTGGTACTTGTGCCAATCAAGGTACAGGTCCCCCCTAAAATCGATGCATAAGAAAGCGGGATCAATAATTTTGACGAAGCAATATTCATGCTCTTAGCCAAAGTTAAAATTACTGGCATGAGTACAATAACAACTGGTGTATTATTTACAAAAGCAGAGGCTGCTGCCACACCCAATACCATCACGAAAAGAAATCGTTTATAAGATAGCTTTGAAAGCTTACCTAGGTATTCAGTGATTCCTTTAATCACACCTGTTTTTTCTAAAGCAGTACTAACGATAAACATACCGGCAATTGTAATCGGGGCAGGGTGAGCAAACACTCCTAAAGTCGCCTCCAAGCTAGGCAGTGTGTTCACTCCAGTGATCATACTGACAAACACCAATATGCCTAAGACCGTAAGTGCAGTTAGATCAGGGCTGATTCGCTCATGAATAAAACTGTAAATCGATAGCCCTAAGAGGCTAAATACAAAGTAAATTTCCCAAGTCATTAAGCGTTTCCCTAAGCTAGGTCATTCTCTTCATTTTTTGCCCAGTGATAGAAGCAAAGCCCTAAAAGCGTTAAAGAAAATGCCATATTGATAACTTTCATAATAATACCTCCTAGAATTTGATCATTAAGCGGGTCAAGGTCAATTATTCTTGGTGCCCATGCATAGGTTGGATAAATGGCTTCTCCTGCAAAGGTCAGAAAAGCAAATACGGGTAGTTGTCCAACCATCAGCAGGAAAATAGAAATCAAGCGAATAGGAAAGCTTCGTCTAGGCACTAACTTAGACAGAGTCATAAAGGGCCAAAGCATTAATATACCCAAAGTGAACA
Source organism: Puniceicoccaceae bacterium MED-G32 (assembly GCA_002457235.1). Taxonomy (GTDB): domain Bacteria; phylum Verrucomicrobiota; class Verrucomicrobiia; order Opitutales; family Coraliomargaritaceae. Next base: position 3,633 of record NTJV01000016.1, on the reverse strand, counting down.
CAGAAAAATGTTCTAGGATGTGGATACGTTTATCAATTAGTGCCAATTCATAGAGCGTAGGAATATGCCAAAGGGTAAAAACAAAGGTGAACAAAAGCCCTCCACACACTGGGTTGGTTAACAAACGAAGTAAGGGCGTGAGCTTTAAATATTTGATCAAGGCATCAATCAGCCAAGCAGGCATTCCGTAAATGAGTAAAGTCGGAGCGACGTAGATCAAGAGCATATGTTGCACCATGTGGGCACTGAATAAAAAAAGTTCAGCAATCGAATCTAAAGGAGAGCCCACCGCAATGTAGATAATAATTAGACCTAAATAAAAACGGATTGAAGCGCCTAAAGGAAAAGCTTCTTCTGGATCAATACGTGAACGCATCGGCCCAGTTGCGATAGCATAGGCCCAACCGACAAATAATATCGATAATAATAGAAAGGGTTCAGTGTGCCAATGGAGCTGCATAACTTTTAGTATATGGGGATTATTTTAAATGCAATCCTCTCCTTGAACTAGTCAATCCCAGGAGTCTCAATAAAGCAAAGCTCTATCGACCTGGAATTTCTTGAGGCGCCACCATGTCGCCACCCAGTAAAAAGAGTAGAGCGGTATAAGTACCAAAGGCAATGATCATGCCTGTACCAAAAGCCATTGTCAGAATCAATTTATCATAAATCAGGTGCATGAACCATGCAACGACCCCAACAAATTTAAATAAAGACAAGGAAATCAAAACCGTAAAAATCAATGTCGTAGGAAAAGGAAGGTATACCAAAACCAACTCAATACCAGTAACAGCCGCAAGAATCAGAGCCAAATTCACAAAGGCATAATAGCGATTATTTTCCGCTTTAAGTACCTCTAGTTCAGACATGTGTTCCGTATCAGACATAACTTTTTAATTATACGATAAATTCTATTAAATATACCACGGTAAAGATAACGATCCAAACAATATCGACAAAGTGCCAATACAATCCTGCAATCTCCACATCAATCGCATTTTTATGAGCTTCCATTTTACCGCTTTGTGAATAAAAAAGCATGGAAATTAACCAAAACACACCCACCGCAACGTGTACACCATGCGTACCCGTCATCAAATAAAAGGTAGAGCCAAAGGTTCCAGTGTCCAAGGTTAAGCCTTCATGGTAAAAGTGAGCAAATTCATAGACCTGACAACCAAGGAAGATCAAGCCAAAGAAAATCACGCCTACCACATTTCTGCGAAAACTCTTCATTTCTCCTTTGTGCATCGCCGAGACGGATAGAGCCATTAAGAATGAACTCATCAAAAGAATGAAGGTGGAGAAAGAGGTTAATTCTAAGCTGAATAACTGAGTTGGGTTAAATTCCTCAGGATAAAGCTTGCGATAAATTAAATGCGTAGAAATCAGTGTTCCGAAAAACATGCAGTCAGACCCAAGGAAAAGCCACATTAACAGTTTCTTATTTTTCACCATCAAGCCGTGGTGACCATCATCATGGGATTCAGTTTGACTCATAAATTTTTGTTAAATCAAAAAATTAATTAGTTTCTTTTTTAGGATGTAAGTGATAGCCACCCGGTCCTTCAAGAGCCCATAATGAAATTCCTAAGGCAATAATGACAAGCCCTAAAATCGCCGCATAGCCCGCATAGGGAACACCTGCTTGCATCAACGATAATCCGAGTCCCAAAGGAATAAATCCTGCGGATGCAACCATCGGCATCCAGGACTGACTTGGCATGTGAATACCATGACTCTCATCGACTTCGCCAAGCTTACGGTTTTCTGGTCCATACTTGTCTGCCCAATAAGCATCTCGCGCATTGATCACAGGAGTCGCAGCAAAATTGTATACCTTAGGTGGAGAGCTTGTCGCCCATTCTAGAGTTCTTGCATCCCAAGGGTCATTGCCCGCCAATTTCTTGGAACGGAAACAGCGAATCATATCCACCAATAACAATACAACACCAAAGGCTAAAATATAAGATCCAATCGTACACACCATATTATAGCTTTCCCAACCAAAGCCCGCTAGATAAGTATGTGTTCTTCTAGGTTGTCCTAAGAGACCTAAGAAGTGCATAGGGAAGAAAGTAATATTTAATCCTACAACTGTGAAGATACCGACCCAGATATTAAGGTTACCTTGCCACATCTTACCAATCATCTTCGGAAGCCAGTAATAGATTCCAGAAATGATCGCCAATAAAATTCCGCCAATCGCAACGTAGTGGAAGTGAGCAATAACAAAGTAACTATCTTGTTGTTGAGCATCTGCAGGAGCAGAAGAGTGCATGATTCCAGAAAAGCCACCCATCATAAACATCCATACAAAGCCTACAGCAAAAATCATCGGAGCATGGAAACGAATGTGTCCACCCCAAAGCGTTCCCACCCAATTAAAAATCTTTACCCCTGTAGGTACCGCAATGGCCATTGTCAAAAGAGAGAAGGCTGCTGTAGCGATCTTACCCAAGCCTGTTGTAAACATGTGGTGAGACCACACTGCGAATCCTAAGAAACCGATAACCGCACCTGAGAAAACAACAATCGCATATCCGAATAAAGGTTTTCTCGCAAAAGTAGGAAGCACTTCTGAAACAATACCCATCGCTGGTAAAACCAAAATATACACTTCGGGGTGACCAAAAATCCAAAACAAATGCTGCCATAGGATCGGTTGACCGCCACCCGCTACAGAGAAGAAGTTTGTGCCAAAAACACGGTCAAACATCAACTGTATCAAAGCGACCGTAATCGCAGGGAAAGCAAAAATAATCAATAAAGACACAATTAAAGTCATCCAAGTAAACACAGGCAGACGCATCATTTTCATGCCAGGAGCCCGCATATTAATAATTGTGACGATAAAATTCAAAGAAGCGGAGAGGGAAGCCACACCTAAAATCTGGAGACCCATAATCCAAAAATCCGTACCTGCACCCGTAAACTCAGTACTGGTAATCGGGGCATATCCAAACCAACCCATCGCAGGGACAAAATCATTTTTGCCCGCCGTTGCACCCGAAGCGGTGAACAAGCCAAACATTTCTAGCGCCTGCAAAATCCAACCAAAATTAATGACTAAAGCACCAGCAACAAACGCCCATAAACTAAAAGCATTAATCCTCGGGAAGGCCACATCTCTCGCACCGATCTGCAAAGGTACTAAGAAATTAAAGAAAGCCGCATTCAATGGCATGATTGCCAAGAAAATCATGGTCGTACCGTGCATTGTAAACAACTGATTGTAACGCTGTGCAGAAATTAGATCGTTTTCTGGAACCGCTAATTGAGTCCGTATGATAAGAGCCTCAAGGCCTCCAACAAGCAGGAAGAATAGTGCCATCGCACCATACATTAAGCCGATCTTCTTATGATCCACAGTCGTCATCCAATCGATGAAGACATTTTTTGAATGATCTGGGCGTCGCAAGCCTAAGTCACTTATCTCAGGTTTTAATTCAGCCAAGTCGTTATGAACACTTGGATTAATTACTTCGGTTGTATTTGTCGTACTCATGGAAAAATTACTGTAAACTTTGTAGGTAAAGACTGATTTTTCTTATCTCTTCATCGTTTAATAGTGGGTCAAGTTCTCCGATTCCTGCACCCTTGGCTTTCCACATAAGATTGCCCGGTTTCACA
>NTJV01000015.1 GCA_002457235.1 Puniceicoccaceae bacterium MED-G32 | reverse complement strand
TTATTATATACTTCGCCTATCTGGTATATATGGACCTGAACGTCATTATCTGCTAAATCAAATCCAATCGTCCAATGTTATTGCTGGATCAGGTAGCTATTTCATGAATATGATTCACGTAGATGAAATAGTTTCAGTTATTACGAGGCTATTGGATTCTAAGAGGTCAATAGCATCTGGCATTTATAACTTAAGTGATGATACACCTACTGAAAAAGAGGCGGTTGTTAAATGGCTTGCGGATCAACTAGGTATAGCTTCACCGACATTCGACAAGGATTTACTGTCACAAAGGCACTTATCCAGAAAAACACGAACTAAAAACAGACGCATTGCTAATACAAAGCTCAAAGAGGCATTGGGATTAGGTTTTAAATACCCGAGTTATAAAGAGGGATACAGTCAAATAATCCGTCAATTAACCTGATTAATTAGTTGATTTCTACTTGACTGAAATGAACTCTTTGCAAATCTTTTTGATATGGCTGGTGTTGGAAAATTATTAAAACAAGCACAAAAGATGCAGAAGCAAATGCAGGTGGCTCAGGAGTCACTTGCAGAAACAATTCTTAAGGTATCAAGTGGCGGTGGTGCCATAGAAATTGAGATAACGGGTCATGGTGAATTTAAATCAATTAAAATTGATCCCGAGTTTCTCAAGGAGGATGCCGATTTTGTTCAAGAAACTTTGTTAGCTGCAGTTCAGGAAGCGACTCAAAAATCAAAAGAAAAAAATGAATCGTTGATGAATTCTCTTTCAGGTGGAATGGGTGGCATTCCAGGCTTATTTTAATTATCGGAATCAATGAATAATTCCTATGATACGCTTTTGTCTCATCTCAGGAAATTGCCAGGTCTAGGCTATCGTTCTGCCGAAAGAATTGCGATTCACTTGTTAACGGATAAAGTGCAGTCTGGGAAAGATTTAATACAGGCGATTGAGGATGCCCAAATGAAATTATCTCCTTGCGAAGATTGTGGAAATCTTTGTGAGGGAGATTTATGTGAAATCTGCTTAAATCCATCTAGGATTAAGTGTGCTATATGCATAGTAGAAAATGTTTTGGACTTAATGGCCATAGAGCGATCGGGCACTTGGAACGGTTTGTACCATGTCTTGTCGGGGAAACTTTCTCCAATACATGGAGTACTGCCAGAGCATTTGAATTTTAAAAGCTTAGTCAGTCGGATAGAACACGGTGCTGTTGACGAAGTTATCTTTGCCTTGAGTAATGATATTGAGGGCAATGCGACTTGCCATTACATTCAAGACTTACTCTCTGATTTTCCGAATATAAGGTTTTCTCAAGTGGGCTTTGGGTTGCCAAGTGGTGGTGGGGTAACATTTGCTGATTCCAGCACGTTGAAAAGTGCCTTTGACGGACGTAGGGTATACGATTAAATCGTCACTTTCTTAGAGCGAAAGTAGCTTTAATGTGTGCTGTATTTTGAAAAGAGTTTGTACTTTTAGACAGTACCAAAAATGGTATTTCCGTCTGAGCATAAATCTTCACAGGCTTTAGCCATACGTAGAGACATATTTTGCTCTCCCTTTTTCAAGTAGCTACGAGGATCGTAAGTCTTTTTATTACCGACCTCGTCCTCAATTTTAAGCACGCCTTCAATGTTTTCGCATATATGAGTAACAACAGGGCGGGTGAAAGCATATTGAGTATCGGTATCAATATTCATTTTAACGACACCATAGCCTAAAGTCTCACGAATATCACTTAAGTCAGAACCTGATCCACCATGAAATACTAAGTCAAAGCGAGATTCTGCACCATATTTTGATTCAACGGCGGCTTGTCCATCTTTGAGAATAGTTGGCTTTAATTGTACTGCCCCAGGTTTATAGGCACCGTGAACATTTCCAAAAGTTGCTGCAAATAAGAAGCGACCGATACCGTTGAGTGATTCATGAACTTGAACCATATCTTCGGGTGTTGTGTACAATTTTTCTGCTGGAAGCCCAGAGGTATCATGACCATCTTCCTCTCCTCCAACTACACCAGCTTCAATTTCTAAAATAATATCAAGTTCCGCACATTCTGCTAATAGCTCTTTTGAAATTTTCATGTTTTCTTCTAAAGGAAGAATAGAACCATCAAACATATGTGATTGGAAAAGTGGGCCTTTGCCCTCAGCGATTCTTTTGCGTGAAGCTTCTAATAAGGGTTTTAAAAATCCTTCAACTTTTTCTGGGTGACAATGGTCAGTGTGTAAAGCGACTAAAATGTCATACTTTTCAGCCAGCTTATGGCAGGCTTCAGCAAGTACGATCGCACCAAATGCAGCATCTTTTACACTTAGACCGGAGGCAAATTCACCCCCACCTGTAGAAACTTGTATGATTCCGTCTGATTTTACTTCTGCAAATGCTTTCAGAGATGCATTAATTGTAGCAATTGAAGTGACATTCACTGCAGGGTAGGCATAGTTTCCTTTTTGAGCTGCATCAAGCATTGCTGCATATTGTTTTGGTGTTGCTACTGGCATAATATTTAGTTTTTAAATTTGTTTTTGATATATTTAAGATTCCTATAAGAGTCTTTCCTGCATTAAGGTCAAGATTTAGAATACTTAAATTGGTTAATTTTTTTACTTTTCCTTTTTCTCATTTTTCTAAATGCTCTATCTGTGCCTTGGTATTTATATTACGCTTTAAAGCAATTATTCCCTTCTAAGAAGGTTATCTCTTATTTTTCAATGATATCAATAATTGGGGTGGCTTTAGGCGTGAGCGTTCTGATTATTGTACAAAGTGTGATGAATGGTTTCGGGGAGAACATTCGTAGGCATTTAGCAAAAACGCATGGTGATATTATTATTTATTCGAGTGAAGGGTTGCTCCAAGATTGGGGAGGTTTGTTTGAAGAACTCTCAAGTGACAAATCAATTAAACAGGTAAGTCCTTATATTGAAAGTATCTTGATGGTGCAGAGCGAGTTTAGTACTGCTTTCCCTTATATCCGAGGAATTAATGTTCGAAACAGCGGACCCAATGATTTAGCATTACCTATTGATGAGTTTATTGTTGCTGGTAGTTATGAATCATTAAATGACGAAACTATTTTTCTTGGTGTCCCTTTAGCAGATAAATTAAATGTAAATATCGGTGATTCAGTGGCCTTGTACTCGCCTAAGCTTTTAGAATACTTGACTGAAGAAGAATGGTTATTCCCTAAGGAATTTGTAGTGGCAGGATTATTGCAAACTGGAAGTCCTAAAGTCGATGAAAATTTAGTCATAGGTTCATTAGGTGGAACTCAAGATTTATTAGAGGCGGAAAATGAAATTACTGGGTTTTTGATTAAATTGTGGAATGAAGACGAAAGGGCGATCGAATCGACTAAGGCTCTGCTACAAAATCGTATGGGCGATTATGAAGAATCATTATTGGTAAAAAACTGGATGGATATGAATGCGGATCTTTTGTTTATTTTAGAACAAGAGAAGATGGTAATATCGTTTATTATCATATTCATTATTTTAGTGGCCTCTTTTTCTATTGCTGTAGCCTTAACACTCTCGGTTATTCGTAAGACTCGGGAGATTGGATTATTGAATGCCCTAGGTGCTGAATCTTGGCAGATTGCTTTGTGTTTTTGCTTACAGGGATTGTTTATAGGTTTGGTCGGGAGTCTTTCAGGAATTGCTTTTGCTTTTTTAGTTTTGGAGAATAGAGATGCTTTATTCGGAGCTTATTTATGGCTTATGAATAGTAACGATGTTCAATTTCTTGGAGTCTATGATCTCTATTCAATTCCAGTTAAGTATTTATGGAAAGACTTTATCCAAGTCTTTCTTTTGTCTTTAATCATCTCATTTTCTGCAGCTTTGATTCCTGCTTTAAAAGCGGCAAAGCTTAAACCTTCGGAGGCTTTGAGGTATGAGTAGTAAAGGAGATATTTTAATTTCAGGAAAAGATTTATGGAAGTCTTTTACAAGTGGTGATGATGAAGTTTCTATTATCAAAGGCTTAGATTTTTCTTTGGCTCAAGGGGAAAGTATTTCTATTATGGGTGATTCTGGATCCGGGAAATCAACCTTATTAAATTTATTATCGGGTTTGGATTGTTTGGATAAGGGAAGCCTCAAATGGAAAGAACGATCTATTGATAATCTTTCATCAAGTACTTTGTCGAGTTTGAGACGCTCTTTTATCGGCTTTGTTTTCCAATCATTTTATTTAGTTCCAGATCTAACGGTTTACGAAAACTTATATTTGTCTGCTAAAATCGGGTCTAAAAATATGAGTCGTGATGTGATTCATAAGAGAATAAAGAAATATATAGAAAAAGTGGATTTGAAAGATAGGGAACAACATTCAGTAACGACATTGTCAGGAGGCGAAAAACAAAGGGTGGCTATTGCCCGAGCCTTAATCTGTGATCCTTTAATTATTTTTGCTGATGAGCCTACGGGAAATTTAGACGACCATTCTTCAAAGGAAATATTAGAACTTTTGTTATCATTAGTTGAAATAGAGAAAAAGAGTTTGGTTTTAGTAACACATAATTCAGACTTTGCTCAATATACGAATAAAAAGCTATTTCTTAAAAATGGGACATTTTATGACTAAAGCTAATTCTTCAAATTCATTTTCAAAGAAGCAGGAAGCGATTATTGCAAATTTTTTAGGGGTTCCTAATCGAGATTGTAATTTTTCTCAAAAAGATCCAATGACTATTGAAGATCTCGTGGTCCTTTTTGTTGAACGTTATGACTTAGAGCGACCGAAGCCAGAACAGGTATTAGTAGAATCTTGGGATGAGGTTTTTGGGAGCTTTTCAGAGCGATGCTATCCCGTAAAGTTAACAGATACAGGTACATTGATCGTTTCTGTGACTAATTCCACGCTTCGTTCTGAGATTATTTTTAAAAAAAACGAGTTTTTGCATAGGATAAAACAATTACAATATTGTGAAGACATTAAGGATTTAGTGGTCAGGGCTTAACTTTTTTAAAAAAAGCTTGCAAAAGTAACTTTAAGAGTTTCTATTATAAATATTATCAATTTCTCCTGTAAAGGAGTTTGGGGTAACAAATAAAGTAGATAATGGTGGCGCATTCTTTAGGGGTAGAGAATGCGCCTTTTTTTGCCCAAATTCCATGGTTGAATTATTAGCTTGCTTATTTGTCTGACTGATCTACTTATCTACGCTTCTTTAAATGGTTGGAACCATTTATAAAAAGAAAATTATATTAATCTTAACCCGTCTTACTTATTGTAAGACACACATTATATTATGAGTCAGTTAATGGAAGAGCTACTTAAAGGTAGCGAAATTGATAACCTTAGAGAAGGATCTGTTATCAAAGGAATTATCACTGAAATACGTCCAACAGAAATTGTAGTCGATATCGGTGGAAAATCAGAAGGCGTTGTTCATATCAATGAATTTGTAGACCCAAGTGAATTGGAAGTGAATTCCGAAATCGAAGTTTATCTTGAAAAACTTGAAAATAAAGAAGGCTATCCTGTCATTTCATATGACAAGGCAGAGCAGAAGAAAAACTGGGAAAAAATCGCTGAAACTTGCGAAGAAGGATCTATTGTACAAGGACGAGTGCGTTCAATTGTTAAAGGTGGTTTAATCGTTTCAATTGGTGTCGATTCTTTCTTGCCTACATCACAAATTGATGTTCAAGCACCTAAAAATTTAGAACAGTACGTGGGTCAAACTTATGACTTTAAGGTCGTCAAAATCAATCCTGAGAGAAAAAATATTGTAGTATCTCGAAGAGAGCTTGTTGAAGAACAAAGAATCGAGAAGCGCCGTGCTTTATTAGATGGAGTGAAACCAGGTGATCGTCAGCGTGGACAAGTTAAGAACATCACAGATTATGGTGCGTTCGTTGACTTGGATGGACTTGATGGTCTCTTGCACATTACTGATATGTCTTGGGGTCGCATTCAGCACCCTAGTGAAATGCTAAAGCAGGGAGAAGAAATTGAGGTAGTCATTATTGAAATCGATCGAGATAGAGAACGTGTTTCTCTTGGATTGAAACAATTGCACCCTAATCCTTGGGAGAACATTGATGATAAATATCCTTTAGGTGCAAAAGTAACTGGTCGTGTGGTGAACTTAGTTCCTTACGGTGTATTTATTGAACTCGAAGAAGGAGTTGAAGGTCTTGTTCACGTTACAGAATTATCATGGACAAAACGTATCACTAAGCCCGGTGACGTTATGAAGATCGGTGAAGAAGTATCAGCTGTCGTCTTAGGAATCCAAAAAGATGAACAAAAAATATCACTGGGTATTCGTCAACTTGAAGAAAATCCATGGGAAGCAGCGAAAATTAACTATCCTCTCGGTATGTTAATTGAAGGCGAAGTGAGAAACTTAACAACTTATGGTGCTTTCATCGAACTTGAAGATGGTATTGATGGTATGATTCATGTTTCTGATATTTCTTGGACTCGTAAGATCAATCACCCAAGTGAAGTTTTGAAGAAAGGTGATCCAATTAAGGCAGTTGTCTTAGATGTGGACATTGATGCTCAAAGAATCTCATTAGGAGTTAAACAGTTAAGTACTGATCCTTGGGAAGAAATTGCGAACCACTTCAAGATTGGTGATGTTATAGAAGCAAAGGTTTCTAAGATTACTAGTTATGGTGCATTTGTTCAGTTGGACAATGACATAGATGGATTGGTCCACATTTCTCAAGTCAGTGAGGAACGTATTGAAAACATCAAAGATGTACTTAGCGAAGGTGATACTGTCAGCTCTCGTGTTATCAAAATTGATAAAAATGAGCGTCGTATTGGTTTATCTATCAAGGCAGCTAATTATAGCGAAGAAGATCTTGCTAAAGAGCAGGCTGCATTCGATAACATCTCTGCATCAGGCGATATGACCAGCCTTGGTGACCTTCTTGATGAAGCGACGAAATAATTCGTAGTTATTTCATTTATAAAAAATTTAACCCTTATGGAAACATAAGGGTTTTTTTATTTCAAATTTCTGTTTAATTGATTCTATAATAAATAAAATAAATTATGTTAGAACTTTGGGATACAATGAAATTGCTTTCGGACTCAACTCGAGCACGCATCTTAATCATTTTGAATGATGAGGAATTATCAGTGGCTGAACTGCAAGAGGTTATGAATATGGGACAGTCAAGAATTTCATCACACCTAAGTTTATTAAGACAGGGTGATTTAGTTATAGACCGTAAAGAAGGAAAAAAGACGTTTTATGCGATTAATCTAAACTGTAATCCTAGTAAGGCAAAGTTGATTGATTCCGTACTAAGTGTTCTTAGAGCAGATGCTGAAGCCTTAGAGGATCAAAAAAATCTCAAAAGAGTTTTAAATAAACGTAAGCAAGCTGCTGAAGAATATTTTAATTCTGTAGCTGGACGCTTAGGCAAAAATTATTGTCCTGGTCGTAGTTGGGAAGCAATCGGTCATTTTTTACTCTATTTGACGCCAAAGTTGAAAATTGCCGATTTGGGTGCTGGCGAAGGTTTGATTTCTCAATTATTAGCTAGAGGTGCAGAAAAAGTATATTGTATCGATAATGCCCCGAAAATGATCGAATTTGGTGAGAGTTTATCGAAAAAGAATGGTCTGACGAATTTAGAATATCAACTTGGGGATATTGAAAGCGTGCCGCTGAAAAACAAGTCGGTCGATATTGCTTTACTGAGCCAAGCTTTGCATCATGCAAATCATCCAGCTAAGGCTGTAGAAGAAGCTTATCGGATTTTAGAGGATGAAGGAAGGATCATCATTATTGATTTATTGGAGCATGATTTTGAAAAAGCACGAGAGTTGTATGCGGATGTATGGCTGGGGTTCTCTCAAAATAAACTTTATCAATTGCTGAAAGACGCTGGTTTCAAGCAAATTGAAATCAATATAGTCTCAAAAGAGACAGAAGAGCCGTATTTTCAAACTATCTTGGCTTCAGCGGTTAAAGGTTAATTCACAGATTAGTCATGAAAACAGAGACCGTACTGAGCTATTTTAATTCAGAGACCGTAGTTGACCACTATGAATCAGCTGCACAAAAGATTGGCTTATGGAAATCTGAAGAAAAGATATTTCAGCAAATCTTCAAATTAGAGGATTCTATTTTAGAGCTTGGTTGTGGGGTGGGTCGTATCAGTTTTGGCTTACATGAGTTGGGATATAAGAATTTATTAGCAACAGACTATGCAAAGAACATGATTCAGAGAGCAAGAGCTTTGAGTAAACGTTTGGGATATTCTCTTCCTTTTAGAGTCTGCGATGCGACTAATTTGGAATTTGAAGATGGCGTATTTGAAGGAGTGATTTTCGGTTTCAATGGCATAATGCAAATTCCTAAAGAATCTAATCGAATACTGGCACTTAAGGAAATCTATAGAGTTTTAAAAAAAGATGGGCTGTTTGTTTTTACTTCTCACCTTAGGTCTAATCCTAAATATCAAGCTTATTGGGCTGAAGAACAAAGAGTATGGTCAAAAGGTGAGCAAAAAAAATCTTTGGATGATTTTGGGGATCGCTTTGAGTCAACGGATATGGGTGATGTTTATATTCATGTTCCCGATCAAGCATCAATGGAGGCATTGGTTCAGGATGTTGGATTTCAAGTAGAGATCGTTGTACCACGTTCAATCATTGCCAATGAAGATCCAAATGTACGTGAATTTTCTGACGATTGTGCTTTTTGGATATTAAGAAAGAAATAACTTAATCTAGGCTTTGGCTCTCAAGGTAGTGTGCGATGGAAGGAATGGATTCTTCTATCGATTCTAGGCAATTTTGATATTCAGATAAATTTCCTCCAAAAGGGTCTGGAATATCATTCTCATGGCTATTTAGCCAATGACGAAAAGGGAAAATTTTCACTGGAAGATTTTCGTATTGGAATTCAAGCTGCTGAATGTGAGATGAGGTCATGCCTAAGATCATGTACGATTGATCAATGAGTTTTTGTGTGAGTTGTTGAGATCGATGGTTTTCTAAGGACAGTGATTTTTTTTCGATCGCTTTTTTGGAATTACTCGAAGCCAGTTGGTTATTTTGTGCGAAAACACCAGCAGATTTGAAGGTGAATTTTTTTAAGATAGGATGTTGCTCAGCTGAAGCATTGAGCAAACATTCAGCCATTGGACTACGACAAGTATTACCTGTGCATAATATTAGTACTAAATGTTTTTTTGAGTCCATTTACTCGCAAAGTCTTTTCATTTCCCTATGGGCGATATCTTTTCTATAATATTTTCTCTTATAGTTGATCGCTTCACATAGAGAGTAAATTTTATCTTTAGCTTTTAAAATTGTTTCATCTTGTGAAGTAACACTTAGGACACGTCCACCATTACTGTATATTTTGCCTTCTTTGAGTAAGGTACCAGCGTGAATGATGTCTGTTTTTGCTGGTAATTCAGTGGGAAATGAAATGAGATCTCCTTTAGGGTAATCCCCTGGATAACCCTCACTCGCAATCACAACCGTCATGCATTTATCGCTCGAAAGCTTGATGGAATCGGGTAAGCTTTGATTGGTAGCTGAGGCATAGAGCAGGGCAATTAAATCATCTTCAACGAGTGGAAACATTACCTGAGTTTCAGGGTCTCCAAATCGAACATTGTACTCAAGGATTTTAGGTCCATTTTCAGTGAGCATTAATCCCGCGTATAGAGTTCCATTATAAGGAATACCATCTGCTTCAAGTCCTTTGATGGTGGGAATTATGATGGTTGAATCAATGGTTTCCTGTAATTCATCAGTCATTATGGAAGTAGGGGCATAGGCACCCATGCCGCCAGTGTTAAGACCCGTGTCCTTTTCGCCAATTCGCTTATGGTCTTGACTAGGACTCAAGCAAAGGTAGGTACCATTTGAAACTATTGCATGGATTGAAACTTCTTCACCTTGTAAAAATTCTTCAATGACGATTTGAGTGCCGCTTGTGCCGAAGCTTTTATCAACGAGCATCGATTGTACGGCTTCTTTAGCTTCTTCAGTCGTCTGTGCAATAATGACTCCTTTGCCTGCTGCAAGACCACTGGCTTTGACTACAATTGGTGCAGGATTTGCATCTAAGTATTCTAAAGCGGGAGGCACTTCATCAAATGTTGCGTATTTTGCAGTTGGTATGTTGTGTCTATGAAAAAAGTCTTTGCAGAATGATTTACTGGATTCCAGCTGTGCAGCTTCTTTTGTCGGGCCATAGGCAGGAATGTTGACTGCTTTTAATGCATCAACTATGCCGAGGCAGAGTGGCACTTCAGGGCCAACTATTACAAAATCGATAGATTCATTTTTAGCTAAAGCCACACATTCATCGATGGCATCAGCAGCAATCGGATAGCAATCAATTGACTCTGCCATGCCTCCGTTTCCAGGAGCCGCGATAACACGATTACATAAAGGGCTATCGATACATTTTTTTACAATAGCGTGTTCTCTACCTCCTGAGCCTATGACTAGTATATTGAGTACTTTATTCATATTTTGATTATATATGTGGTTTAAATCCACTATCAGTTGAATTATTCCGCTTGTAAATATTTTTTGTTTTTAAAGATTATCAGCATGCGGATATATTTTTTAGGAATCGGTGGTACAGCCATGGGCAATGCAGCTATTTTATTAAAAAAGCTTGGCCATGAGGTATTAGGTTCAGACGGGCAGATTTATCCTCCTATGTCTGATATTTTGAGAACTGCCGCTTTAGAGATATATCAAGGGTTTAATGCGAAACGTCTTCAGCAATTAAATCCCGATTTGGTAGTTGTGGGAAATGCTATTAGTAGAGGCAATGATGAGTTAGAATGGTTATTAGACTCAAGAGCCTGTTCGATGATTTCATTACCTCAATTATTAAATGATTTTCTACTCAAGAAAAAGGATACCGTTATTATTACAGGAACTCATGGTAAAACTACGACAGCTACGATTGCAGCTTATTTGCTTGAGGCGAATGCTGATGCGCCTAGCTGGTTTATAGGGGGAGTTCCTAAAAGTTTACCTAATGGGGCTCATCTTGGTCAAGGGGAGCATTTTGTGATAGAAGGAGATGAATATGATTCTGCTTTCTTTGATAAGCGTTCCAAATTCATCCATTACAATCCTTATATCGTAAGCATCAATAATTTAGAAATGGACCATGCGGATATTTTTCGAGATCTTACCGATATACAAAGAAGTTTTTCTCATTTAATTCGCTTAATTCCTCAAAGAGGTTATCTAATTATTAATGGTGATGATAAGAACATTCTTGGACTTTTGGACCAATGCTTTTGTTCGCTACTGAAAGTTGGTATCGATACAAAAAATGATTTAGTGCTTAAAGATTTTAAAGAAGGTTCATGGGGTTCTTCTTTTAAACTTTATTTTAAAGGTCGCTTTTGGACTGAAGTTGAATGGCCATTACAGGGCTTATATAATGCACGTAACGCTGCGGTGGCAGCCCTATCTTCCGGAATTGCGTTTGATAATAAGAACCCTTTATCAATTGATTTAGCTGCTTTAAAAAATTTTGAAGGTGTAAAGCGTAGACAGGAAAAGCTTTATGAAGAAGAGAATCAATTAATCTACGAAGACTTTGCACACCATCCAAGTGCTATTTCAGAAATATTGGATTCAAAAAAGGAAATTTTTCCTGAACATGAAATAGTGGCCTGTTTTGAACCAAGAAGTAATACTTCAAAAAGCCAGCTGTTTCAATTAGAGTTCACTAAAGCTTTATCTAAGGCAGATGTCGTGCTGATTGGTGCGATTAATAAAAATAGCGAAGCTACTAATGATTTATATTTAGATCGTCTTAAGATGATCAATGAGATCCAAGGCTTGGGTTGCAATCGTGTTGCAGAATATTTTGAAGAAAATCAGGAATTATATCAGTATTTGATTCAATTTTTAACAGAGAGTAAAAATACAGATAAGCCAGTAGTTATTGTATTTTTTACTAATGGATCTTTTGATGGGATCATGAAAAAGCTCGTTAATAAACTAACGAGCTGATTCAGTGAAATTGATCTTGCTTTGAGTTAACTCAGGCGATTGGTTAAGTCTTCTTTTGAAGATAATCCTACAACGGTATCTGCAACTTCGCCACCCTTGAAGATTTTGATGGTAGGAATAGCTCTTACTTCATACTTACTTGCTAGTTCACTGTTGTTATCAACATTTACTTTTCCAATTTTTACTGTATCGGGCAATTCAGTAGCCAATTCTTCTAAAATAGGAGCAATTGCTTTGCAGGGGCCACACCAAGGAGCCCAAAAATCTACTAAAACGGTTGCGTTTGTTGAAGCAATAAATGCTTCAAAATTACTTTGATCTAAGTCTGTAATATTTTCTGACATAATTATTATATTTGATGAATGATTGTATTTAAAGTGTTAATGACAACCTAGATATTTATTGCAATGAATTATGAATAATATCGTTTAATTCTTCTTTTTCGACTGTGTCTAAGGTTTTGCCCTTTTTATCTAATTTTTCAAAAGTCTTGATCGCCACCTCTGTTAAGGTTTGGTGGGTTTCCTCGTTGCCACCAAGAATAGAAAATCGCTCAGCTTGAGTGATTCGTTTATGGCCATCATTGTTATCTAAACCCAATCCTATTAGTTTTGATGACTTCTTTTTGTTATTTTTCATGTTTTCCGATCTAGTAAATTTTAATTTTTTTGGCAAAGTATATCTGTGAATGCAAGATCCTGCGTTAAAGTAATTTCTCCAAGTCGTGTTAGCTCTAATACAGCTAAAAATGTAGCTACTATATTATTTAAAGTAGTTTTTTCTTCAAATAAATTTGAAAAATAAAATGAGGGTGTGTTTTTAATGTAATTAATAATATAAGTCATTCTATCAGAAACAGTAACGGTTTCTTCGTGGATTTCGCCTTCTTGTATTCGGTCAGTAAGCCTTCTTAGAACACTATTAAATACGTTCCATAATTCAACTCTATCTACAGGTTTAAGTTCGGTATCTGAGTCAGGATTCTTGAAATGTGTGGAATTTCTGGGTAGATAGTCATTTGCTTTTTGAATCATAGATTCTATCTCTTGAGCGATGGTCTTAAATTTTTTATATTCTACGAGTTTTTCAACTAGCTCCCATCTTGGGTCAGTACCATCATCAATTATTTCATTGGTATCTCTATCTTTTTTGGGCAATAAATATCGGCTTTTTATATACATTAATGTGGATGCCATGACAAAAAATTCACCTGCAACTTCAAGGTTAAGGCTTTCCATTTGATTGATGCTTTCGATATATTGATTTGTTACTGAGACTATGGGAATGTCGTAGATATCAATCTCATCTTTTTTGATTAAATAAAGTAATAGATCAAGAGGGCCTTCAAAACTATTAAGAGTGATAAGGTGATCTTGATCAGGAATGAGTGCGTCTTGCATAGTATTTTAATAGCCAATTAGTTCTAAGCCGATGTCAAAGCTGAGATCTTCACCTCTACGTTGGTCTTTTCGGTAATTAATCGAATAGCTGGTTCTCCAATTTGTGTTGTAAATTTTATCAATACCCAATTTGAATCTAGGAATTGTATCATTTTTTAAATCAGCCCAAAGGAAGGTGGTAAAGTGGGTATTATTGTTAAGTTTATAAAGATAATCGAAGCTAATTTGATCGGCAAAATTTTCTTTAAAATAAGTGTTCAGGGCTAGCTCCCAAAAAAGGCTACTTTTTAGGACCAGTCTGGTATAATTCTCCACTAAGTTTAATGATTGGCTTTTTAATCGTGATGCTATTTCAAACTTTAGCCAAGGTGCAGGATTTACCTTAAATTCTAGCCACAGGGCGTTTTTTTCTGACACTGTATCATTCGGATTACGATTTTTGTACCGATGATAAAAATCGGCTATTAAGTTTAACTCCATGATGTTTCTTGAGCCATACAAATCTCGCTTAGTTTGGAAAGTATTATTTAAACTAAAGCGAGTGAGAAAAAGTTCGTTTATTTGCTCTAAATTTCGATAATCGAGTAAGGAAGTAGAGGGTCTTGAAAAAAGGAATGAGGGGTTTGATTCATTTGAAGTATATGCGTTGAGAGTATTACTATCTAATGATTGGATACGAGTAATGCCTAACGATGGCTCGAAAATGTGCCTAAGTCCTTTAATTTTCCATAAGTTGTTACTTGTGGGGTAGATTGCTTGATACTGACTACTGATATCTAAGCCGTAGAGCACGAAATCATAGTGTTGATTAAATGGGTCGAGTGAAGAATCGTTGGCAGACAGATTTGTAGAATACTGAAATCCTCGATATTCTGCCTTTGGTGATATTTTTAGCCACTTTTTATAGCTGTAGTTATCGTATACTCCATAGTTAAGATCCAAGACAGTATATTCTAGAGCACTGATCTGGCTGAATATGGAGGGATTAATAGAAGCTTCTACAGACTTAGAATAGTTAATGTTTGCAAAATGAAATAGGGATGAACGAAAAATTGGATTAGGGAAATAGTGAAAACTGACCTCTGGGAGGCGTTCGCGAGTTTTTGAAAAATCATCATTTTCAAAGTGAGCGAATGCGTTTATCCCGTAATTTTTTGAGATGAAAGCAGATTCAAAGAAGTTGAGTGGAAATTGATTTTGGGAATAAATAGATTCTTTGAAATCACGGGTTACTTCAGAGTCAGATAAATCGTTTGTTTGGAAAGTGATAAATAGCGTGTTATCGTATATTTGCTTATGCTGTGCTAAAAGAAAGTCTCGTTTTTTATCAATTGGCTTATTGGTAATATCTACGCCAGTCATACCTTTATCATTAATATAGCCAGTACTTATAGCTCCTGAAATCCATGAATTTTTACCCTCCTTATGATATTGAATTGCTGGACCGAACAAAGTGCCTCGGTCAGCGTACAAGTCAAAATTTAAACCAACTCTTAGCCAGTCGTATATGGGGAAAAGCGATAGTGTTTGAAGGTAGACGCCAAATTCATCTTCGTAACCGAGTCGAGTAATTGCCAAATAAGGATTTCTATCTAAATCATATTTGATTTTCGGTAAATAGAAAATAGGGACATTGCCTATTCTCAAAAAAGTATTTTTAAAAATTACCTCTTTTTTATTATCTTTATTAACTATGGAAACGGTCTGAGCTTTTAAATTTGGGCTTAAGGGGTGAGGATTTCCGTAATAAAAAACGCCTTGATTGAATTGGATTTTTTCTTCGTTACCACCACCGCTTTTTGCACTTATATAATAGGGCCATGTTCCATATTTTATGTTATTTATTGAAAAAGTATTGCTTTGAACATCGAGAGCGAAATCATCTGAGAGCAATCGATGATTATTTGAGACAAAATTTATTCCTCCTCGAGCATTTAATAAATTATAATTCTTATAATAGGTAATAACATCAGCTTTTAGTCGTATATTTTTGAAATCAAAAGTGGCCTCATTGCTGGCAACCAATTTTTGGGCAACTTCATCAAATTCAATTGGATTTATTGAACTTAGTTCAGGTAGATTCGCCAATAGTGAAATGACTGAACTTAAATAAAGTAAAAATATAGCGTATAGTTTGTTCAATAGCACATGTTTATTTATGGATTAGCATTAAGTTTCGACAAGAAATTTATTAAAAAGAAATGAATATAATGTGATTTTAAATCGTGACTTCTTTGTGGAATAGCTTAATTAAGGAGTATATGCAGATCAAGAAAAGTGATTTTGAAGCTCTAATAGGTGCATATTGTTCAAACTCGCATGCAGTATTAGGAATGCATCGTTTACCGGTAACATCCGGAAAAGGTAAGGGTAAATTAATTGTTCGAGTATTTCTACCAAATGCTGAAGAATGTTCTGTAGTTAAATTGAGTCAATCACGCTCAAAAAAAGAGGATTCTATATTTGCTTTAGAGCGTCTAGGTAATAGCGATGTCTTTGAAGGTGTATTAGAAGGAGAAGACGAATTTTTTACTTACCAGCTTAAGGCTTCTTATAACAATGGTGTCATAAAACAATTTTATGACCCTTATAGTTTTCTTCCAACGATTTCGGAAGAATCTTTATACCTTTTTAATGAAGGCAAAGATCGTTTTATTCATAATAAATTGGGCGCGAATTTTCTCACTATAGATGGTATTAGCGGAGTGTCTTTTTCAGTTTGGGCGCCTGCTGCAAAGAGGGTGTCACTTGTAGGTGATTTTAATGCATGGGATGGGCGTTGTCATATGATGAGGGGGCTTGGTTCTTCAGGCATTTGGGAAATATTTATTCCAGGCCTAACAGAGGGCGTAAAATATAAATTTGAAATTTTGGGTGAAGCCGGGGTGCCATTTTTGAAGACCGATCCTTACGGCAAGTATTTTGAATCACCTCCGCATAATGCATCGATTGTTTATGATACCCACAATTACAAATGGAATGATGACAAATGGCTAAAAAAGCGAAAAAGTGTAAATTGGAAAAATGCACCTTGTTCCATTTACGAAATGCATTTGGGTTCTTGGAAACGAAAGATAGAAGATGCTAATCGCCCATTATCGTATCGAGAAATTGCTGAAGAGTTGGTGCCTTATTTGAAAGATTTAAAATTCACGCATGTTGAATTTATGCCTTTAGCTGAACATCCTTTTGATGGCTCTTGGGGCTACCAAGTTACAGGTTTTTTTGCTCCAACTCAGCGATTTGGCAGTCCAGAGGATTTTAAATATTTGGTCGATCAATTACATCAAAATGATATTGGTGTAATAATGGATTGGGTACCTGCTCATTTCCCTGAAGATCGTTTTGCTTTAGCTCGATTTGATGAAACCGCTCTGTATGAGCACGAAGACCCTCGACAAGGTAAGCATCAAGATTGGGGGACTTTGATATTTAATTATGAGCGATGTGAAGTGAAGTCATTTTTAATTTCAAATGCACTAGCTTGGTTTGAACATTTTCACATTGACGGATTAAGAGTGGATGCAGTGGCGTCTATGTTATATCTTGATTATTCACGAAAAGAAGGCGAATGGGTGCCTAATAAATATGGTGGTAGGGAAAATGTGGATGCAATTTACTTTTTGCGAGAAGTGAATGATGAAGTGCACAAATATTTCCCTGGTGCACTGATGATCGCAGAGGAATCAACATCATTTGATGGAGTATCTCGAGACACAGTCTCTGGTGGCTTGGGTTTTGACTTCAAATGGAATATGGGCTGGATGCATGATATCTTGCATTATATGCAAAAGGACCCGATTTTCCGAAAATATGAACATCACCATTTAACTTTTGGTATGCTTTATCAATTCAGTGAATCTTTTGTTCAGGTATTTTCGCATGATGAAGTTGTTCACGGGAAAAGCTCAATGCTCTCTAAGATGCCGGGGGATTCTATTTCGACAAAAGCAAATCAATTAAGAGCGCTCTATGGCTTAATGTGGCTATGGCCAGGTAAGAAGACTTTGTTTATGGGAAGTGAGTTCGGTCAGTCCGCAGAATGGAATTATACCCAAAGTTTAGATTGGCATTTATTGGAATATCTAGACCACCAAGGCATTCAGGCAGTTGTTCGTGACTTAAATGACTTATACGTAAATACTCCAGGCATAGCTAATGGAGATGTTGATTCAGGCTGTTTTGAATGGATTGCTTGTGCAGATTCCGAAAGTGGGGTAATTGCATTTATTCGTTGGGGTGAAACAGAAAGCGATAGTCTGCTAGTTGTAGCCCATTTCACTCCAATTTATCGAGAGAATTATCGTGTAGGAGTTCCGCTTGATGGATATTATCAGGAGATACTGAATACAGATGCTCACGAATATGGTGGCTTGGGCTTTGGAAATAATGGAGGTGTAGAGTCTGAGTCAGTAGCTTGGGATAGTCGTTCCGATTCTATCTCTATTAACTTACCGCCCAATTCACTAACTGTATTTCGTTATAAGCAAAAATAGGCTTTTATGAATGTATAGCTCTATCGTATACATTCATTGCCGCCTCTTTGATTGATTCACTTAATGTAGGATGAGCATGAACAGTACGAGCAATGTCTTCTGATGAGCCTCCGTACTCCATGTGTGCAACACAAGCACTGATCATTTCTGACCCTCCTTTAGCAATCAGTTGAATGCCGAGTATGCGATCGCTTTTTGCATCAGAAATAATTTTTACACTGCCGTCAGTCGCATCTGAGGCAATAGCTCGACCATTTGCGCTTAAGTTGAATTTACCGATTTTAATGGATAGGTTTTGTTCTTTCGCTTTAGCCTCAGTCAGTCCGACAGAAGCAATTTCGGGCTCTGTATAGACAACATTTGGAATGACTTCATAGTTAACATGTCCAGCTTGGTTAGCAATGAGTTCAATACAAGCAATGGCTTCTTCTTGAGCTTTATGAGCAAGCATAGGACCCTCTATCACATCACCGATTGCATAAATAGAATCAATTTCGGTTTGATAATTATCGTTTACAGTTATGCGTCCATGTGGGTCTGTTTTTAAACCAATAGCTTCTAAATTTAAATTCTCAGTATTAGGAACTCTTCCAATTGCAACGAGTACTTTGTCTGCTTCCAAACTGTCTGTTTTCCCGTTCGACTCTAGCTTTAGTACAACTTGTTTTTTGTCTGTTTTACAATCTGTTACTTTAGTATTGAGATGAAAATTGAGTCCTTGCTTTTTAAAAATCTTTTGTGATTGATCCGCTATATCTTTATCGTAGCCAGCTAAAATCTGAGGAAGAAATTCAATGACATCTACTTTAGCCCCTAAACGCGACCAAACTGAACCGAGTTCTAGTCCAATTGCACCTGCTCCGACAACAGCCAACTTTGTCGGAATGTCAACAAAAGCAATAGCATGATCACTAGTGACGATATTTTCTCCATCAATCGGCAAACTCGGAATCTCTTTAGGCTTTGATCCCGTTGCAATAATGATTTTTTTTGAACTTATCACTTCGGCTTCTTTGTCACTGGTATCGTCATGAATAGATAGTTCAGTCGTAGATTTGAAAGAAGCGGTACCTTGAAAAACTTTTATCTTATTTTTCTTCATAAGGTGTTCGATGCCTAACCTTAATTGCTGAACAGTTTTATCTTTTTTCTGCATCATAACTGGAATATCAACATTTAGGCTAGATGCTTTAATTCCGTGAGCAGAGGCATTATGGTTTAAGGTATGATAAATTTCAGACGAATGCAGAAGTGCTTTACTCGGTATGCAGCCAACGTTCAGACAAGTACCCCCTAGATTTTGGCTTTTTTCAATGAGCGCAGTTTTAAAGCCAAGGTGTGCACTTTTTATGGCAGCAATGTATCCCGCTGGACCTGAACCAATAATTGTAATATCAAATTGTGTGCTGTCGCTCATAATGTTTTTATAGACCAATTAGCAAGCGATCTGGATTTTCTATTGCATGCTTAATGTGGTTCAAAAAAGTAACTGCTTCTTTTCCATCAATTAATCTATGGTCATAGCTTAATGCGAGGTACATCATCGGCCGAGCAACAATTTCACCATTCACAACGACTGCTCTTTCTTGAATGTTATGCAGTCCAAGAATGGCTGGTTGTGGGAAATTGATAATTGGGGTACTTAACATAGATCCGTAAATACCTCCATTTGAGATAGTGAAAACACCACCTTCTAAATCTTTCAGCTGAA
>NTJV01000014.1 GCA_002457235.1 Puniceicoccaceae bacterium MED-G32 | reverse complement strand
GAATTAGAGACACGTTTAAAACAATTGAATGCAGATGTTCAATCAGCAGAAGACAACTATACGCAATCTCGTGAGTCAGTAGACCAAGAGGCACTAGAAATCTACGATCGAACTAAATTACAGACTAAGCGACCGCCTTATATCTCGTCTATAGAGGTGCAAAATTGCGCAGGTTGCCATTTGAGAGTCTCCAACGATGTGCTTGGTCTTGCCATAGCTGCTGAGGAAATCATAGCGTGTGACCAGTGTGCACGGATTGTCTATAAAACATAGATTTTAGTTAAGATACTTTATCTTATACTCGAAAAATCTTTGGTAGGCCGACGGGGACTCGAACCCCGAACCAATTGATTAAAAGTCAACTGCTCTACCGATTGAGCTATCGACCCATACCAAAGCGTTTTAAAACAAGTCTTTCTCTCGCATTTGTCAAGTATGGAGCAAGGGAAATTAATTTAGCTTAAAAAGTGGCAGGGGCGACAGGGCTCGAACCTGTGACCTACGGTTTAGAAAACCGTTGCTCTATCCAACTGAGCTACGCCCCCAACTGGGTCATGAATACAAAATAAATCTGATCTTTTGTAAAGTGATTTAAAATTTTATTTGTATTGGTAGGCGAGACCTTTAAAAGCTTTATATATGAAATGCTTATACTTACCTCTTCTTGTGCTTTTTGCCTGTTTTTTGAATGCTAATCCTAATCAACAGGTTTTAGACAATAGTGAAAATTATACCTTTAAAGAAACGTCTAGTATTGATCTTAAGATCTATGTTTTTAAGCCAGATGATTGGAAGGCGTCAGACAAAAATCCTGCTATTGTTTTTTATTTTGGAGGTGGCTGGAATGCTCGTCATATTACTCAATTTGTGGCTTATGCTCAGTACTACGCTTCAAAGGGATATGTCTGCTTTATTCCTAATTATAGAGTGAGGTCCACGGAAAACTCTCAAGCGATTGATTCAGTACGAGATGCTCAAGATGCTTTTGCCTATGTTCGGAAAAATGCCAATCAATTTGGAATTGATCGCAATCGGATTGCGGCTTCAGGGGGTTCAGCAGGGGGGCATCTAGCCGCTTCGCTTGGGACTTTGAAAGATGAAAAACATAAAAAATTGTCGAAGCCTAATGCTTTAATCTTATTCAATCCGGTATGTGTTGTTGACCCTTTGAAGAACCCTAAACGATTCAATTTTGCGAGATTAGGGGTCAAAGGTCATGAAATCTCCCCTTATCACAATGTAGACGAAAGCGTCCCTCCAACGATTATCTACCATGGTACCGAAGATCGCTTAGTTCCTTACAAAACAGCAGAAATGTTTCATGAGAAAATGTTAGAAGTAGGGAATGATTCCACCTTGATTCCATTTGAGGGGAGAGACCATGGCTTTTTTAATCACGGTAAGCATTTGGCGGAAAGTGACTATCATAAAACGCTCAAATACACGGATGCGTTTCTTTCGAGAATGGGTTGGTCGGAAATCGAGTAGCTATTGTTTAACTGATGAATTACTTTTTAGGGATTGATGTGGGCACTGGCAGTGCACGCGTTGGAATTTTCGACGAGCGGGGTGTTTTAGTTGGGCACACAGTTGAAGCGATTAAGACATGGAAGCCGAAAGCGAATTTTGTTGAACAGTCTTCTGAAAATATATGGCAGTCGATTTGCTCTTGTTGCCATCGGGTGTTAGCCGAGACGGAAATAGATATCGCAACTATTAAGGGCATTGGTTTCGATGCAACCTGCTCTCTCGTTTTAATTGATGAATGTGGGAATTCCGTTTCAGTCGACCCTGATGAAGATGATGCTAAAAATATAATTGTATGGATGGATCATCGAGCAATTGAAGAAACGAATTTAATCAATGGTTTTAAAGAGGGTTATTCGGCTTTTGATTTTGTTGGTGGTCGTATTTCACCAGAGATGCAATTGCCGAAATTACTTTGGTTAAAAAAACAGTTACCTAAGTCATGGAAGCGAGTGGCTCATTTTTTTGATTTGCCTGATTATTTAACTTTTCGTGCTACAGGCTCTACTGTGCGTTCTTTGTGCTCGCTTTCTTGTAAGTGGACTTTTGATAAAAATTCTGAAAGTGATTCGGGCTGGGATGTGAATTTATTTAAAGCAATTGGTTTGGATGACTTATCTGAAGATGCGTTTGAGTCAATAGGTCGAAGTGATTTAGTGCGTTTGATGGGACGCCCAATAGGTCAAGGCTTGTCCGAGAGTTCAGCGAAAGAAATGGGTTTGCTTAAGGGTACCCCTGTGGGTGTCTCGATTATAGACGCTCATGCTGGCGGTTTAGGGATGCTTGGACTTAAAGAGTTTACTAAATATGGTGAGGCTGAGCCGATAAATTTTAATAAACGCTTGGCATTGATTGGTGGGACTTCTTCCTGCCATATGGCGGTCGCTGAAGAAGCACGTTATATAGAAGGGGTCTGGGGACCCTATGATTCGGCAATGATTCCTGGATTTTGGTTAAATGAGGGCGGGCAGTCTGCCACGGGTTCATTGGTTGATCATGTTATTAAAACGCATGCAGCCTATTCGGAAGCAATGAAAGAGGCAACGGCTAGGGGGCTTTCGATTTATGATTATTTAAATACATTTTTGAGTGATTTATTAACTGAAGAATATGATTTGGTCGATGGGTTGAGTGAAAGTTTGCATGTTTGCCCTTATTTTCATGGTAATCGATCACCTCGGGCAAATCCTGAGTTGGTTGGAATGGTGAGCGGTTTGAAATTATCGGCCACGGTGAAAGATTTGAGCCTATTGTATTTGGCTACGGTACAATCGATTGCTTATGGAACACGTCACATTATTGAAGCGATGAATGCGAAGGGTTACGATATTGATACTTTAATTTGCTGCGGTGGTGGTACGAAAAATACGTTGTTTCTTCAGCAACACGCAAATATTACGGGCTGTCGATTATTATTACCGAAAGAAATGGAGTCAGTATTACTTGGCTCGGCTATGTTGGGAGCGGTAGCTTCAGGGGAATATCAGAACTTGATAGAGGCTATGGGTGCTATGTCGCATTTGGGGCATGCTATTCAACCAGAAGAGGCCACTGCTGAATATCATGCTAGAAAATATGAAGTATTTCATCAATTATATGAGGATCAAATGCGATATGATTCAATCATCAAGAAAGGGATATAATTCAAAGCATATATTTTATAAAGGATAAGTAGTTATGAAGAATAAAACACTATTACTGATTGCCAGTGGCGACTTACGATTGAGTGCGAATCAAAATTGCTGGGCCGAGCAAGAAGCGATGGAAGCTGAGCTATGCAAATTGGCTGAGTCTATGGGTTACAAAATTGAACGTGCACATGCCTATGATCCTGTCGCTAAGCATGGCTTTATTTCGAGTCAGCGGCAAGGGATGGATATTTTCTCAAAGATTGATCGCGCTATGCCAATTATTGTAGCAGAAGCAGTTTGGCAGTATTCGCATCATATTTTGGCGGGTCTTATTTCTCATGAGGGTCCTATACTTACTTTGGCTAATTGGAGTGGTAAATGGCCGGGATTGGTGGGAATGTTAAATCTAAATGGATCATTAACCAAAGCGAATGTGGCTTATTCCAGTTTATGGAGTGAGGATTTTTCAGGGGATGCTCATTTTAAATCTCAATTAAACAGATGGTTTGAATATGGTACTATTGAACAAGACACCAGTCATGTTTCCCCGTATACGGATAATGAATCTTTATCAGATTCTGTCTTAGCATCTATTGACTCCATAGTTGAAACAATGGATAGAGAAAAATGCATCATGGGAGTTTTCGATGAATTCTGTATGGGGATGTATAATGCAGCGATTCCAGACGAGCTGTTATTTAATATTGGCGTGTATAAAGAACGGCTGAGTCAAAGTGCATTATTTGCAGAAATGCAAACCGTGTCAGAGACAGAAGCAGGTGAGATTTTTAATTGGTTACTTGAGCGTGGTTTTAATTTTCATTTTGGGTCTGACTCAGAAGCCGAATTAACAGAGTCGCAGGTGTTAGAACAATGTAAAATGTATATTGCGGCTTGTCGAATTGGAGATCGTTTCGGTTGTGATGCCATTGGAATACAATACCAGCAAGGGCTTAAGGATGTATGTCCTGCCTCTGATTTGGTCGAAGGGATGTTAAATAGTTCAGATCGTCCGCCAGTTAAGAATGCTGAAGGTAAAATAATTTTTGAAGGTGAACCTTTCACACATTTTAACGAAGTCGATGAATGTGCGGGATTAGATGCAATGATTACCAAGCGTTTGCACAAGGCCTTAGGCCAACCTTTAGAAATTACTTTGCATGATTTGCGCTGGGGCGATTTTGATGCAAGCGGTAGTACAGATGAATATGTTTGGGTATTGCTGATAAGTGGTGCAGCTCCTATTGAACATCATATTGATGGATGGAAGGGGAGTCATGGTTATCGGCAACCTGCAATGTATTTTCCTAAAGGTGGTAGTACGTTACATGGTGTGGCTAAACCAGGTGTCATTATCTGGAGTCGTATTTATATTGAGGATGCACGCTTAAAAATGGATATTGGGCAAGCAGAAGTGATTGAATTACCTGAAGCGGAAACACGACGTCGTTTGAATGAAACAACCCCAGAATGGCCGATTATGCATGCTGTTATGAAGGGTATTTCAAGAGATCAGATGATGGCACGCCATAAAGCAAATCATTTAAATGTGGTATATGCGAATGATTCTGAATCTGCACGAGAATGTTTATGGGCAAAGGCTGAGTTAGCTAAAAGACTTAATATCGAAGTTTTTATCTGCGGCAATTAAAGTTTTTTATCTAATTCATAATTAATGTTTTTAGGGTAATATTTAAATCGTTAAATATTTAAATTTCTTTTTGTCTCTTTATTGTTCCTTAATAAGAATTTATCCTAAGAATTTATCCCTATGCAGTTTCTCCTTTATTTATTTCTAATTATCAAAGCGTCTTTTTTACTCTACGGAGCAAAACCAAATATTATTTTCATAATGGCAGACGATCTTGGATATGGTCATCTTGGAGCTTATGGTCAGAAATTGATCCTTACGCCAGAAATTGATAAAATGGCAAAAGAAGGATTACTTTTGACTGATTATTATTCAGGTACTTCAGTTTGCGCTCCTGCTCGATGTTCACTGATGACAGGTCAGCATGTTGGAAATACGTATGTAAGGGGTAATTATGAAGTAAAGGGAACGGAACTTAATGAACAGGGACAATTACCAATACCTGATGAAACAATTACTGTCGCAGAAAGATTAAAAGAAGCAGGCTACGCAACAGCTTGTATCGGTAAATGGGGGCTTGGATATCCACATAGCGAGGGTGATCCGCTCAACCAAGGTTTTGATTATTTCTATGGGTATAATTGCCAGCGACTAGCACATAAATACTATCCAAATTGGCTTTGGCGGAATCATGAAAAAGTTAGTTTAGGCGAACGTGATACTCCGGAAGGGTACAGTCACTATAGCTTAACGAACGAAGGGTTGGATTTTATTGAATCCAATAGTAAGAATCCTTTTTTTCTATACCTTTCTTACGCGATTCCACATTCAAAAATTGAAATACCTAAAGAGGATATAAATTATACTCAATACCAAGATCGAGATTGGCCAGATATTCAAAAAAGACTCGCTGGAATGATCAGTCTGATGGATCAAGATGTTGGTAAAATTATTAGGCTTCTTAAAAAGCTTAAGATTGAAAATAATACACTGGTTATTTTTACAAGTGATAACGGTGCTCATAATGCTGGTGGTATTATACCCGATTTCTTTAACGATAGCGGTCCACTTAGGGGCATTAAAAGAGACCTTTATGAAGGAGGAATACGAGTACCATTTGTTGCCTATTGGCCGTCAGTTATTGAGCCTAGTAGGAGAAGTGGCCATTTAGCGGCACACTGGGATTTAATGGCAACAGCTTGTGATATAGCTGGTCTAAAGTTACATGATGGTACTAATAGTGTCAGTTACCTTCCTTTACTAAAAGGGACTCTTGATAGACAAAAAGCTCATGATTTTCTTTATTTTGAGTTACATTGGCCGACAAAGCGTTCAGCAAGAAAAGGTCAGTGGGTGGCTGTTCAAAAGCATACTTCATCTGTAGATCCATCAGTTAATGAGATTGAATTATATAATCTAGAAAATGATCTATCGCAGAAATTTAATGTAGCTGAACAATTCCCTGAAAAAGTAGCCGAATTTAAGGAAATATTTCTAGCTTCGCATAAGCAGAGTGAGCACTTTGTATTCGGGCAAAAACGTCCTCAAAAAGCCCGCATCAAGTGGTAATTATTCTATAACCATTTTAAATATATGATGAATTTAATATATAGAACATTTAGTTTCTTACTTCCATTTATATTATTGGGTGTCAATTTATATGGAGAATCCCTAAAGCCAAATGTTGTCATAATATACGGAGATGACATCGGATACGGTGATGTTAGTGCTTATGGTGCTGAAAAGCTAAAAACGCCTTTTATTGATTCTTTAGCAAAGACTGGTTTGAGATTTACTGACGCACATAGTACGGCATCAACATGTAGCCCATCTCGTTTCTCTATGCTCATTGGAGAGTATGCATTCCGAAATAATATCTGGATACTTGGGCCTAAAGCACCTTTAGTCATTCCGACAGATTCTTTTACTCTAGCAGATTTATTCAAAACAGCAGGTTATCGGACTAGTATTATCGGGAAATGGCATTTGGGCTTGGGGACCAAAGATAATCAAGCTGATTGGAATGGTCGAATTGAGCCTGGCCCTTTAGAGCTAGGATTTGATTATGCTTTTTTCATTCCTTCAACGAATGATAGAGTGCCATGTGTTTATGTGGAAAATAGGTCCGTTGTGAATTTAGATCCTGAAGACCCTATTTCAGTCGGGCTTTATAAAGGCCAAGTTGATTCTAATAATACACAATATCCTGATGGAAAAACCAATCGTTCTGCTATGACTTATTACGAAAGTAGTCATGGTCATAATCATAGCGTTATCAATGGAATAGGAAGAATTGGCTATATGTCAGGCGGCAAATCGGCCTTATGGAATGATGAAACCATGGCGGATGTTTTTGTTGAGAAAGCGTCGGCATTTATTGAAAGCAATAAAAATAAGCCATTTTTTATGTTCTTTTCATCTCAAGATATTCATGTTCCCAGAACACCTCATCCTCGTTTTCATGGAGTTACTGAATTGGGCTATCGAGGCGATGCGATGATTCAATTTGATTGGACTGTAGGCTCAATCGTTAAGGCACTGAAAGAACATAACCTTTTTGAAAATACTATAGTGATTGTTACCAGTGATAATGGCCCCGCTTACGATGATGGTTACCAAGATGGTACTACGATAAAAACATCTAAGTCCGATAATGACCGCGGGCACTATGCTGCAGGGGAATTTCGTGGGGGAAAATACAGCATCTATGAGGGAGGAAATAGAGTTCCTATGATCATTCATTGGCCCGAGAAAATCAAACCTGGCATCTCTAAGGCTCTCATCAGTCAGATCGACTTCATAAACTCTTTTGCTTCCTTACTTAATATAGAGATACCAAAAAATTCTGCTCGAGATAGTATCGATGGTCTTAAGGCTTTACTTGGAAAAGATGCAAAGGGTAGGGCTTTCTTGGTAGAAGAATCACCGAGAGCAATTGCATTGAGAAAAAGAAATTGGAAGTATATTGAATTTAATGAAACAAAAGAGAATCAACGAATTAGCGAACTTTATGATCTAAAAAAAGATCCATCTGAAACTTTAAATCTTATCAATAAGTATTCTATCATTGCAGAGAATCTAAAACAGGAACTTGAATCTGTTAAAAATTCAAACCAAAAAATTCATTAATGATATTTAATTGGATAAAACATGATTAAAATATTCTACAAATCAGTCGTCTTTTTTTACATTCTCAATATTGGATATATAGTGCTCGGTATTGCTATAGAGAATAAAGAAAAGGAATCCTATAGGCCTGAATTTTCTACTGCAGGGTTTTATCAAACAGAGCCAGATATTCGTGAAGCAATAAATTTTAATGTTGGCTGGCGTTTTATCAAAGGTGATGTTTTGGATGCCTATACTAATGATTTTAATGACAGCGATTGGCCTGTCGTAAATTTACCACATGGTCTTGAAATATTGCCACTTAGTGCAAGTGGTGGGGCAAATTATCAAGGTCCAGCTTGGTATAGAAAGCATTTTATCGTCGATGAGCAATTAAAGGGTAAGAAAATTTTCATTCATTTTGAAGGAATAATGGGCAAGTCGAAAATTTGGATTAATGGAAAATTGATAGCGGAAAATTTTAGTGGCTATCTTCCAATACACTTAGATATCACAGATTTCGTTAATTATGGAGAAGATAATTTAATCGCTGTTAGAGCAGATAACAGTAATGATCCCGACTATCCTCCAGGCAAGAAGCAAGAGACTCTAGATTTTACATACTTTGGTGGAATCTACCGGGATGTTTGGTTGGTCACACACAATAATACCTACATAACAAACCCTATTGCAGCAGACAAGGTGGCAGGAGGTGGAATTTTTATTCATTATGAAGATTTATCAGAAGATTCAGCTCG
Organism: Puniceicoccaceae bacterium MED-G32; assembly: GCA_002457235.1. Taxonomy (GTDB): domain Bacteria; phylum Verrucomicrobiota; class Verrucomicrobiia; order Opitutales; family Coraliomargaritaceae. Next base: position 11,428 of record NTJV01000014.1, on the reverse strand, counting down.
GGTATTGATTGATGCAGATATTTTCAATGAGGGATTCGGTAGGTCGGTAGAGGTAAACATAAAATTAATCAATTCTTTAGGTAATGTGATTATTGAAGATTCGAATAGCGAGTATTGTTCTAAAAATACATCAATAATTTCATCTTTCGATTTATTGGTCAAAAATCCAAAACTTTGGTCTCCAGACGATCCCTACAGGTATGACTTACTTGTTGAAATAGTTGATGAGAGTGGAAATTGTTTAGACAGCTTAAGTAAAAAAATTGGGCTGAGGACAATTGAAATGAAAGGTAAGGATGGACTTTATCTCAATGGAAAACCTTATCCAAATCTCCTAATTGGTGCGAATAGGCATCAAGATTTTGCCCATATTGGGAATGCATTAACTAATAATTTACATTACAGAGATGCATTAAAGCTTCGCCAAGCTGGCATGAGAGTTATTCGTTCTGCACATTATGTTCAAGATCCTGCATTTATGGACGCTTGCGATGAACTAGGGCTTTTATTTGTTGCGACTACTCCTGGTTGGCAATTTTGGAATGACAAACCAATTTTTGAACAGCGAATGCTAGACGATATACGTAAAATGATCCGCTTAGAGCGTAATCGTCCATCCGTTTTGCTTTGGGAGGTTGTTCCGAATGAGACGAAATTTCCAAATTCGTTTGCGGATAAGGCTGTTACTGCGGCGAAAGAAGAGTTTCCATATAAAGGAATTTACACTGCTTCAGATGCACGAACGCATCGGGGAAATAACCAGCATTTTTTTGATGTCCTATATGCGGATGATACTATTTGGAAATATGAGAACAAAAGTGTATTTAAGCGGGAATGGGGAGATTTTGTGGACAATTGGGTGGATCATAATTCAGTCAGTCGTGTAGCTAAACAGTGGGGAGAAGTCCCACAAATAAAGCAAGCACTTCATTATTTTATTGAGGAATGGGATGACAAAGGAAAGCATTTCAAGTGGCCCTCTTTGACAAAAGCTTACGAGGCGAGTCGATCTTTGATAGGAGCCACTATGTGGCATCCTTTCGACCATCAAAGGGGATATCACCCAGATCCATTTTGGGGCGGTATAATGGATGCTTATCGTCAGCCGAAATTTTCCTATTATTTATTTAAAAGTTTATTGCCAACGGAAGGATTAGATAGAGTACCCTTAGTAGAAGCTGAGCCGTTTGTTTATATCGCTCATTTAATGACCCCATTTTCTCCAAAAGATGTGGTTATTTTTACAAATTGCGAGGAGGTAAGGCTTTCTTTATATGGAGATTCTTTAGGTGTTAAAAAAGCTACGGATGCAAGTAGCCCTGTGCCTAGAGTGCCTGTAATATACAAAAATGTTTTTAGACATGTAGATGTGAGAAATAAAAATAAAAAATCTTACGGAAAAATTGATCAACCGTTTGTCGACGGTGCAACTATGCATGCAGAAGGCTTGATAAATAATGAAGTTGTTGCTGAACATATTCGCTGGCCAGCAGGCAGAAAGAGAAGGCTTGTATTAAGGATTGATGAAAACAATGTGCAACCTATTGCCGATGGAAGTGATATTACTCCTGTAGTGGCTTATCTAGTGGATGCAGGTGGAGCTGTAAAACGATTAAGCGATGAATATATTGAATTTAGCGTGTCGGGAGAAGGCGAATTAATAGGTGGTAGAAAAAATGGAATTAATCCTCAAAAACTTCTATGGGGTGAAGCTGTAGCTTTGATTCGGTCAACTGAAACGCCTGGAAGAATTACTATTAAGGCTAAAGTTTTAAACGAAGGTATAAATTCACCATCTGAGGCAGAAATTGAATTTTCTACAAAGCGATCAAATCATCGGCTAATCTTTAATGAGAGTCCTCTAAGAGATTATCCAAATCTATTGGAAAACTCCAATATGGGTAATTCTCCAGAGACAGAAGAATTGATTAAAGAGTTAAGAATATTGAAAAAAGAGCTCTTGGAATATAAGTTAAATGAAGTGGGGCGGCAACAAGAAGACTTTATACAATAAATATTAATGCATTCTTATTGAGTCTATCCTTATAAATGCACCTTTATTGCCTTTAAACTGTAAACTCAGGGTATTCAGATTTTCAGCACGGTCAGAGATGTTTATGGGCAATTCAGCTATCTTAAGCTCTTTAGAACTTTCAATTTTATTTTTTCCAACAATGGTATTATTTATTATAGCCATAATTTCTAAGTCTTCAGAAGAACTTATTTTTAGCTTAATGCTAGAATTTGGATTAATTTTAAGATTCAGTCCATTTTTTTGGATTAAACCAAATTTATCATCTAATTTGAAATCTAAATAACCTAGAGGGCCGGCTATATTTGAGGAAAGATTATTGGAGTACCATCCTTCTGTTTGCCACCCACCACAGTCGAATTCAAAATATAGTAAACTGTCTTTTGGGTCTCTATTATTCACTATTTCCCACTTATCGGAAAGACCATCGCCATCGCTATCTATCCTGTATTTTTCATATTCAACATTTACTCCGATGCCCCATTTTGCATCTTCTCCATTGACCTGTAATTCGTAAATTGATTCTAATTCCATACCGCAATCGCCATGAGATAACCATTCATCAAGAAGTTTTCTATGCTGTTTGAGTATTTTATTAAAATTTGGATCGCAACTAAGATCGTTAAGCATAAAGGGATCGACTTTTACATTATAAAGTTCTTCGTCTTTTCTCTCTCCAAAATAAATAATCCTATGGGTATCACTTAATGCTTCTTCTTCATAAAGTTTATAAAGAAGCTTAGTGTAATCCTTTTTATCCCTGTACTGAGGCTGGAGCAATATTCTATCGAGTTTGTAATTCTTGATGTATCGAAATTCATCTGTCCGAATGGTTCTCACTCTGTCTATAGTATGATCCATTCTATCTTTATGACCGCCTATGTATCTTCTTTCTTTGAAATTTTTGGCAAATAAATCTTGCCCTTCAAACCAAGAAGGAATTTTTATCCCTGCCCATCCTAAAGTTGTTGCAGATAAATCAATTAGATTTACGAGATCATCCCTCGTTGTTTTTTTAGGGATATATTTTTCGGGTCCTGATATAATTAAAGGAACATGAAGACCTCCTTCGGATAGCATTTGTTTATGTCGTACAAAATTATTGGCACCATGGTCAGAAAAATAAACAACTAGCGTATTTTTGTCTAATTCATAGGTCTTTAAAGCGTTTAGTATATCTCCTATAAGATCATCATCCATTCGTATGGCATCATAATGTTGTGCAACTAGTTTTTTATATAATTCATGATTGGGATAGTCTAGGGGTACGTTAACTGTATCGGGAGACACTTTTTTATTTAGTGGCAGTTTTGAAGTATTGTTTTTCCCGCCTTTAATTTGTATTTGCCCGAAGAAGGGTTGCATTTCTTTAAGTTTAGAAAAATCCGTATAGTTTTTCAATTTGTGGTTATAGATACTTGAGCTCCAATGAAAATTATAATCTTTTTTCCCGTAATTAAATGTAGTATAGCCGGCTTCTTGTAATATCTGTGGTATAGTCTTATAATCTTTTGGTAATTGGATTTTATTTTTAGTCCGAGAAGAACGATGGTTATGGGCTCCAAATCGTATAGCGCTTTGCCCAATTATGATTGCAGAACGACTTGTAGAACAAACTGGAGATGGAGCAAAAGCTCTTTTAAACAGAATCCCTGAATTTGCAAGAGAGTCGATGTTTGGAGTATGTTCCAAATTTATAGGGTCATTATAACAACCTAACCAAGGGGAAGTGTCTTCAGCAAATATCCATAAAATATTAGGAGATGGATCAGCTTTAGAAGAACTCAGTAAAGTTAGGCTTGTAAGAAGAATAAAAATTTTAAGCATTAGAGATTAATTTTTTTGATAGAGCTCGATATAATCGATTTCTAATTGGTTCGGCCATATAGTTGATGTATCAGAAGCGGGGGCTGCTGATCTTACTCCATTATTTAAGATGATATACATATCTTCATTTGGCCATAAATCGGGTTTTCTAGATTGGTTTTTATAAAGCGTATTTACGACTTTGCCATTGATCCACCATCGAGCGTATGTTTCTGTCCATTCCCATCCATACGTGTGCCAATTTTCTGCATTGTAGTTTAGGTCATAAGAATCAATCCAGGCCATATCCCAATATTGCGGATCTTGATTTGGCCACATATTGCCTGCTTGTTCGTAACCGGTCATTAAATGCATTCCCATAGCATCATAACCATTAATTGAATCTCTATATCCGAAATATTCCCATAAATCCCATTCGGGCCCCCAAATAAGATCTTCAGAAACAAGCCATATCGCTGGCCATACTTGCACTCCTGATGGGAATTTTGCACGCACCTCTATGTAGCCTTTATTAAAATTAACTTTCTGCATGGAGGTAACCCAGCCTGAAGTGTATTCAAAACTTCCTTGAGGGCTTATACCAGTGTAACTTCTTTTTTGATTTCTTAAGATAAGAGAACCATTTTGAACAAAGCTATCTTCTTCAGTTACATATCCAGAATAGGCATCTTTGAGTAAATAATCTCCATTTGCACCTGGAATTAAATCTCCTGAATCAGGATTCCTCATGCCAATAAACCAATTCTCAGTGTTCAGTTCGCTACCTTGGAAATGATCACCCCAGACAAAAGAATAGTCAGTTGGTACATAACGAGCTGCAGGCAAATCTCCAAAGTCATCATCGGGTATCCTAGCTTGAACTTTAAAGAAGTTCTTATTACTGCTGGTATTTATCCTGTATTTACTTTGCCAGAAAGTTTCATCCAGAGAAATATCCTCTTCGAGGTTACTTAGAGGGATAGAACTCCAAGATTCTTCAGTTATAACATCACTTTCTAATAAGGTATAAATCAATTCGCTGTTTTTCCTCCTTGGAAAAGTGTAGAAATAAACATTATCAACACGCTCAATGGAGTAGGGTTGATTTAAATCTGAGTCAATAAGGGCATAATTTGCAAAAAAATCATTATATTGATCAATCGTATAACTTGAACCTCTTTGAAACAGTTCATACTCAAATGTGTTTTCTTGATAAGGATTAAAAGTTGAATCTGGATTTGATTGAAGGTTCGTGATTGAATTGAAGCTGTTTGCAAGTGCCAAGCGTTCAATTTCAAAATAGCCTCCCCCTGAGTCTAATGTTAATCCATCAACCTCTATGAAATCTATTTCACCATTTAAATTAAGTGCTAAAGCATTTTTTAATTTTGTGTAAGAGCCTTGGGAATCGTAATCTACCCAAACAGAAAATTGGTCAGTATCGGTATTGACTTCAACTAGTATACTTACTTCTTGGTTGCTAGGATTTTGCAGTGTAGTAATATAAGTGAACTGTCCTGCTCCCATTGTAGAAAGTAAAGAATTTGTTGAAGAGCTAGCGGGTTTTAAACGAATGATTAAATTCAGAAGCTGATTGGTGGGAGTAAGGTCTGTATCCCCACTTTTTAACCTTAATCCAAATTGTAATTTTATATCGGTCGTTTCGTTTAGGCTATTCCAAGAATTAAAATCAATTCGATAAAATACTGTACCACTCAATGTATCGTTATTTAGGTCTAAATTAGTGCGAGGATTATTCTGGTTAATCACCAATTGCCCTGAGCCATTTAAATTCCCCCAATTGTTATTAAGGGGAGAGATAGTTGAACCTTCTACTGAGTTAAGTGCATTACTCGCCCCGCCTTGTGTTTCATTGAATTCGTAGTATGCAATAACTTCTGCATTCGCATTTGAAATCAATAAGATAAATGTAATAACGAATAGACTTATTTTTATGTTCATAAGGTAGTAGATGGAGTATTGATAGGTATAGGTTACATCATAAAGATTTTCAAATGCTTTTAGCACATCTGAATCCTAAATTAGTAGTAGCCGAATCGGGCGTATTGCTCGTCCTCGCACCAATTCGATAACGATTGCAATAGCTCTCATGGCATAAGAATGATCCACCTTTGATGACTTTTCTATGGCCGCTTCCGGGGCCTTGTGGATTGATACGTGTCTGTTTTGAATCTTCAATGTGCCATTGATTACAGAACCAATCGTTACACCATTCCCAAACATTTCCAATCAAATTATAGAATTGGTTGTCGTACCTTTGAAATGATTTAGCCGGAGCAGTCCAGCGATAGCCATCCTCTGCTTTGTTTTCATGAGGGAATTTACCTTGCCATACATTGCATCTATGTTTTCCGCCGGGAACCAATTCATCGCCCCAAGGAAACTTTTTTGCATGTTTGTTATTCCAACGTGTAGCGTATTCCCACTCGGCCTCAGACGGGAGCCTTTTGTTGGCCCATTGTGCGTATGCATGAGCATCATGCCAAGAAACACTAACCACTGGGTGGTGCATTCGATTTTTGATATTGGATCCAGGGCCTTCTGGCTTCCTCCAGTTGGCACCATCAATACCAACCCACCATTCTACACCTTGTACTTTTCGAGATTGATTTAATTTTCGAACAGTTGATTTCTTGAGCTGACCAATAAAGACATATGCCCAGCCAAATTTTTCAGAATCAGTAATGTAGTTCGTATCTTCTACGAATTTGGAAAAAGCTTCATTGGTAACGGTTGTTTGATCGAGATAAAAGCTATCGACTTTCACCTGTCTTATTGGGCCCTCCCCATCGCCTTTAAATGAATCATTACCTTCGTAGCCCATCTCAAAAAATCCACCGTCTACTTCAATCATATTTTTCAATCCAATATTGGATTGGCGATCGCTAGAACAGTCATTTGATCTTACTTCATTCAAATCATTAGAGTTATCTCTTGATGGGGAACAGCAATTTTTTCTCTTTTCTGATTTTTCTTTCATTTAAAAAATTATTTTAAAACTTACACTAAAATTTCTGACGATCTTTGTCATTAAAATAGGCTATTATATTAATTAAAAGACCAATTTTACTGTATCAAAAAACATTATTAAAAATAAACTAAAAGATTTAATAATAGGTATTGAATTCTATTTCTAACTTAAACAAAGTTATCTTTTAAAGTGCTTTAAGTTTATGCGTTATCTCTTAATTTTAGGATCTCTTTTTTGTATTTTTAATTCGCTTTATCCTGATATAAAAGTGCCCTCCATTTTTTCTTCAGGTATGGTATTACAGAGAAATCAGGTAAATCCAATATGGGGTTGGAGCGATAGTAATACGGAAATCAATATTTCATTTGCGGGAGATTTCTATTCGACGGTTGCGAGTCAAGAAGGTTATTGGAAAATCAACCTCTTGCCGAAACCAGCAAATGCTCTAGGGCAAGTAATGGTTATTCAGAGTGCTGATGAGAGTATAAGCATAGACAATGTATTGTTTGGGGAGGTATGGCTTTGTTCTGGGCAATCAAACATGCAATGGAGCTTACTGAACAGTTTCAATTCTGATTTGGAATTACCATCAGCGAATTATCCTCAAATACGGATTTTGTCTATTCCCCATTTTGGATCGCAAGAACCCCAAAATGATTTTGAAGGTCATTGGCAGGCTGTTCGCCCTGAATCAGCCAAGCAATTTTCAGCAATCGGTTATTACTTTGGCAAGACACTACACAAAAGTCTCAATGTTCCGATTGGTTTAATTGATAATTCATGGGGCGGGTCTACGTGTGAAGCGTGGATTCCGTTAGATGTATTAGGATCATTGGAAGCGGGACGTTCCTATATAAAACAATTCGAAAAAGTGATGAATGATTTTGACCCTGATCAGGCTGCATATGAATATGAGCAAAAAATAAATTCATGGCGTACCCACTTGAAGATGGCTAGGGAAAAAGGTCTACCTGAGCCACGTAAACCTTGGAAAAAGGCTAACCCTTTTACAGGACAGCACAGGCCAGCTAATCTTTATAATGGGGTCTTGCATCCGATTATAGGGTATGGAATCAAAGGAGTCATTTGGTATCAAGGAGAAGGTAATGTAAAACGTGCCTTTGATTATCGAGATATTTTCCCTAAAATGATTGAAACTTGGCGAAAACAATGGGGTCAGGGCGATTTCCCGTTTTATTGGGTTCAAATCGCTGATTATTTAGACGAATCGATGTACCCACCTGAAGTATCCTTATTTGCTGAATTAAGAGAATCACAAACCCTTACCCTAAATAGATTAGGCAATGTAGGACAAGCCGTGATTATCGATTTAGGAGAAGGGCGAGACATTCATCCTAGAAATAAAAAGGGTGTAGCTGATCGGCTAGCGAGGATTGCCCTAGCTCGAGACTACGATTTTGACATTGCCTATAAAAATCCAAGTTATGCCAGTATGGAAATCAAAGATAGTTTTATCCTTCTTGATTTTAATGACATTGGGGAACAGCTTTATTCTTTGGATAGCAACGAACTAAAAGGGTTCACAGTATGCGGAGTCGATGAAGTTTTTGTGAATGCTCAAGCAGGAATTATTAACGGATCAAAAATTAAAGTCTGGGCTGATGGTATAAATGATCCAGTGGCTGTGCGTTATGCTTGGGCCAATAACCCTATTTGTAATCTTTATGGTCAAACTGGTTCTACATTGTTACCTTTAACGCCATTTCGCACAGATTCTTTCACTCTGAAATCAGAAATGATTGATTGAGCTTGCTACCTGTTAACTAAAAAAAATCTAATTTACCAATATCTGGATTATCTAATCATTCTATTCATTTAATTATGGAGAAAAAAAGTGCCGCAAAAAATTTATTCACTGAAACCTTCAACGCATCTCCCGATTTGTATTCTTTTGCTCCAGGCAGAATTGAATTTATCGGCAATCACACAGATTACAATGGAGGTGATGTCATTGGCTTAGCGATAAATGAAGGGGTCACGATGGCGTTTAGAAGACGAGATGATGATGCGATTAATTTAATCAGTGCAAACGAATCATCTGTGCAGTCAAACCTTGCTAACATTCATCGTCTTGAAAACGAAAGTTCATGGGCCAATTACCCCCTTGGCGTTACTAAAGTTTTTCAGGATGCAGGCTACCCAATAGACAATGGATATGATCTTGCTATTGTAAGCGATTTACCGATTGGGGCTGGCTTAAGTAGTAGTGCAGCTGTTGAGCTTGGACTTGCTGTCCTCTTAAATCATTCTCTTGAATTGAATTTAGAAAAACATGACTTAGTTCAATTATGCCGAAAGGCGGAAAATGACTTTGTGGGTGTTCCTTGTGGCATTTTAGATCAGGGTGTATCAGCCTTTGGACAAAGTGGCCATTTGGTTAAAATTGATTGCACAAATGAAGCCTTTGACCTCATTCCTTTTTCTAAGAATCAAAGTGATATACATTTTTGGATATTGAATACCAATCTGAAACATTCTCTAGTTGATTCACTCTATGCAGAGCGATTTAAGGAGTGTCATCTGGCTTTGAAAGTCTGCCAGAATAAGTTTCCTCAAATCAAAAATCTGACACAAGTTGATTACGATATGCTTGAAGTGTGCAAACCTGAGCTGAGTGATATGCTTTATCGTAGAGCATTGCATATCGTTGGTGAGCATGAAAGAGTCTCAAAGCTCTCCAAAGCGATTGAAGAGAATGATTACAAATTAGCAGGAAAGTTAATGTATGAATCTCACGAAAGTTCTCGTTTAAATTTTGAAAATAGCACTAAAGAGTTAGATTTTATCATCAACTACATTAAAGGAAGTGAATCGATCTACGGAGCTCGTTTAACTGGAGGGGGTTTTGGCGGAGCTGTTGTTGTCATGGCAAAGAATACTTTGTCCACTGAATTAAAAAATGAAATATCATTGGCCTATAAAAAAGCTTTCAACATTGACCTAAGCACACTCTGTACTGGATCAGAAAGTGGGGCAACAGTCTTTGATTGATCGATAAACTATCACTTCATTAAACATCGTATAAGCCGATCTTTTAATCAGTTCTCTGACGCAGATAGCTTAAAGAATTGAGCATTTCCCGACGCATTGAATTCGACTTGTACCTCAGAGAAGTTATTATCCGTTAAGGATGTGGTAGTCGATGAAATGGGGTTATGAATTTCCCAATTAGGATTGGCTAATGAATCCGTTGATAAAAGATTCACCGTTGAGTTTAGATTACTTCTACGTGTATAGGTTATCTGATTGCTATTGCTTTCGGAAACAATGCTTATTTGTTTCGCTTTTTCTTCGGCATTCAGTGGATTACCAGCAAATATAAATTCATTAAGGTTACTTTCTTGGTCTTTATCAAAATCAGAATATGCTGAGTTTTCGTATAGATTATTCGCTATTGCCCAAGCCTTGTAGGAATTATTTGGGAATTCTTTAAGGATGACGTTATCTACATGTATTTCATGAATCACGCCCCCATTTTTTTTATTTATCCTAAGTTGCATATAATACTCATCGTATGCGCCGAATCCACTGGTATCGAAACTTCCTTGAAATTGCTGCCACGCATTTTCTGTTGAATTTTCGGCATTTGAGATAATCGTACCTTGATAGGTATAACTTCCTTCTTTTGTCGGACTCGTCCAAATCTCTATATCAATTAAACTATTGTTACTATTTGGATTATCTTCGATTAAGCTCATCATCCAAAAAGAGGCATGATAAACAGTACCGCTCTTAAATCGATGTTTCATGTCTTGAACAACAACTCCATTGTCCCAAGTCTGAGAAAAACTAAGGGAGTATGAGCCTTCTTTTTTATGAATGTTATCTCGATTGAAGGAATATGAATTCCCTTCACTTAAATTACTTGGGTAGGTGTTATTGAAAGTATACCAACCGGAATCATCCCAGCTACCTTTATCATTGCTATCTGGTGAAGTCCCATTTCTAAGGGATTCAAATCCACCGTTCATTAAAAGATTGGAAGATTTATTTTTCAACTCAGGGACAAAATCAAATAAGGCCATTTGAAGGCTTTGGTAATTTTCTATAACTTCAGCTGAGTTAGCGTTAATAAGGTTATTAAATTCGTGAGGATCATCAGAAATATTGTAAAGTTCCTCATCGCCATTTTGGTATAAAATATACCTCCAATTTTCTGATACCACACTAAAACTCTTATTATTAGGATCATCGCTTGAATCTCCACTAACCATGGACAGAGCATGGCTTGGACCATTCCACTGGGCGATATCTGGATCAAGTAAAAATGGAACCAAACTGTAACCATCAAGATCTCTTCCATTTGAGTTCTTTTTTGTGTCAGTTGTAAGTCCGCATAGTTCTCTTACAGTAGGATATAGGTCAATTAGGCTAGTAGGATGGCTAACAATTTTTCCTTGGTTAGCCGTATTATTTGGGGCTCTAATAATAAAAGGAACATGGGTACTATTGGCCCAAAGAGTATTTTTCGACATGACTTCTTTTTCGCCAAATTCATAACCATGATCACTGGTAAAAATTATAATTGTATTGTCGGCGTAAGGGCTTGCGTCAATTGCATCAATAACAGCTCCTAC
>NTJV01000013.1 GCA_002457235.1 Puniceicoccaceae bacterium MED-G32 | reverse complement strand
CCGTGTGTATGATAAAAGCAGGATTCGGGACTTCCTTAAAGGGGATTTTCTTAAACTGCGCAATTCGTGATTCCGGAATTTCTGGCGTAGGATTTTGCATATTTTAATTTAAGAAAAAGGTGACCGAGTCTTTGATAAAGACTTACAATAAATAAAAAGTTTAGTTTGCATTCAAGTTTCAAAACACTAAATGTCTTTAAGAATTAAACAGTTTAAATATAAATCTTATCTATTATGCAAAAATATACTCTAAATGTGAAAACCCGTATCCCTTCGAATAAAGGTGCTCTTAAGCAACTTCGAAAAGCGGGTGAAATACCAGGAAATATTTACAGTAAAGGCAATGCGAAGTCTATTTCTGTATCTACGATAGCTTTTAGAAATGTGAACAAAGAAATTGGTGGTGGAGCAGGTTTGATTGAGCTTAAGGATGAAAATGGTGATTTAGCTTTGACTCACGTTAAAGGAGTACAAGTGAACCCAATCTCCCGTGTTATAGAACATATTGACTTTCATGAGGTAGCACGCGGTGAGACCTTTGACTCAAAAATACCAGTTGTGCTTACTGGAGTTAATGATTGCTTAGGTGTGAAGAACGATGGCGGAATGTTGGATCACAAAACATTAGAGCTAGAGATTCGTTGCCGTCCTTCTAAATTACCAGAAAATATCACAGTAGATGTATCTGGCTTAAATGTAGGTGATGCAATCCATGTTGATGATTTAGGCGCAATTGAAGATGTTGAATTCTTGAATACAGGGATTCAGGTGATCGTTTCTTGCCAACCTCCAACAGTAGCTGCAGCTACAGATGAAGCTGGATCAACTGAAGCTTCAGAGGAAACTGCTGAAGGAGATGCATCTAGTGAAGCAAGCGAAAGTGCTGAAGGGAAAGATGGCGAAGATAGTGCAGAAAGTTAGTCCTTTCTTTTATTTATCACTCAACTACTATTTATGGCTGTGAAAGTCATTGTTGGACTCGGAAATCCAGGAGACGAATATAAGGAAACTCGTCACAATATTGGCTTTGCCTTGTTGGATTGCTTAGCGGAGCATTTTTCTTTCAATTGGAAATTCGATAAGAAATTTAATGCTGAAATAGCTGAGGGTATTTTCAACGATCAAAAGATAAGTTTGATCAAACCACAGACATTTATGAACCTCAGTGGTCATACAGTTGAAAAATTTAAAGAATACTACAAATTAAACAACGACTCATTTCTTGTTGTTTATGATGATTATAACCTGAATTTAGGCCAATCTAAGTTGAAAATGGGTGGTGCCGATGGTGGACATAATGGTATTTCAAGTATAATTCTTCAAATTGGTGTAGATTTTCCTCGATTTCGTCTTGGAATTCATCCTAAATGTAAAGTTTCCCTAAATTTGTCAGATTTTGTTTTAGGCCGTTTTGATCAATCAGAACAGCAAATCTTAAATCAAATGTTCACCCATTGGATAAAAGATGTAAGACTGATCCTTGACGAAGGTATTGAAAAAGCAATGAATCAAACTAATAAAAGAAATACAGTCGAACATGAACAAAACAGTGAATAGAGAGTACAAAACTACATTTATCTTGGATTTAAGAGAAACGGAAGATGATGTCGCTAAAGTATCAGCAGACATCAAAGAGATTTTGAGTACACTAGGTGCCTCTGTTAGCGAAAGTGAAGATCTTGGCATTAAAGAATTCACAAGAGCAGTGGATCCAAATTTCAAACAAGCACATTATCTAGAAGTTTATTTTTCTGGAAGCGCATCTGTTCCTCAGGAATTGAAAGAGAAATTACACCTAGACAAGCGAGTGAACCGCATATTTGTAGAATCTAACAATTAATCAAGCTATGGCATCTTTTAATAAAGTTATATTAGTTGGAAACCTAACTCGTGACCCAGAATTAAGAGTAACGGGAACAGGGCTTTCAATTTGTAAAATAGGCTTAGCTGTAAATCGTTCCTACACGAGCAAAGATGGTGAGTCTAAAGACGAAACAACTTATGTGGATGTCGATGCGTTTGGCAAGCAGGCCGAAATTTTAGGTAAATACATGCAAAAGGGTCGTCCTCTAATGGTAGAAGGTCGACTAAAGCTAGACCAATGGGAGTCCAATGATGGGCAAAAGCGCAGTAAATTAGGTGTGGTATTAGAGTCGTTTCAATTTCTTGGTGGTCGTGATGATAACGCCCCACGTAGTACAAATGCTTCGGAGTCAAACACACAAGCTACCAGCAATGACACTCAAGAGGAATCTTTCGATGGAGATGTTCCATTTTAATCTATAAGAAAAATTTAAGGTAAATATTATGGCAAACAGTGATATACTATTATTAGAGGCAATTAAAGGCCTAGGGTCTGAAGGAGATACAGTTTCAGTACGTGCAGGATACGCTCGTAATTTCTTATTTCCTCGTAAATTAGCAATTCCAGTCAATCAAGGGAATCGGAAGCAAATTGAATCTTTGAAGGTCGCAAAAGAAAAGCGTGTCGCCGAAGAATTAGAAGCTTCAAAATCTTTAGCTGAGAAAATTGAACAAACCAACATCTCAATCGCAGTGAAAACTGGCGATAATGGTAAAATGTTTGGCTCGGTTACAAGTGCAGACATTTTAACTCGTTTAGAAGAAGAGAATGTTCTGCTGGAGAAAAAACAATTGAATGTGGCTCAGCCAATTAAAGATCTTGGGTCTCATAAAATTCAGGTTAAATTAAACTCCGAAATCGAAGCGACTTTTAATTTAGAAATTGTCTCAGAAAATCCAATCATCCCAGAGAGCGAAGTAGAAGAAGCGAACGAGGAAGATTCTCAAGACGATTCTTAAATCTTAATTCATCGAGTCCGCCCAAAATGCCTATTGAATCGAAATCTAAAAATAGAGATTCAAGACCGTTTTCAAATTCAAAATCTGAACTGGATATTAATCGAGTTCAGCCACATAGTTTAGAAGCTGAAGAAGGTCTTTTGGCTGCCTGTTTGATCGATGGTGGTAGAGATGTCTTAACCGACTGCATTGAGCGCAAAATTTCACCTCAATGCTTTATAAAGCCTACACATGAAACGCTCTTTAAGGCATTATTGGAACTCTATCAAGAGGGTGACCCAATTGATGAGATTTTGCTTTTTGAGCATTTAAAGAAAATAGGCAAAGACGAAGAAGTTGGAGGGATTGCTGCAATTTATGCGATTAAAGACCGTATTCAAACGGCGGTTCATTCAAGGTATTTTGCTAAAATCGTCCACGAAAAGTACTTACTTCGTCGAATGATTCGCACTTCAAGGGAAACCATTGATGCGTGTTACGAACAACAAGAGGATATTGAAGTTTTTATTGAAAAAATTGAGCAATCGATATTTGAGATCAGTCAAGATCGCGTCACTGATGGAGCAAAGACGATTAAAGAAGCTGTCGAAAAAGCTGAGATAAATATACAATCTATTCTAAGTAATAAGCAGGATCACGGAGTAGATTCAGGATTTAAAGATTTGGATGGACTCACTTATGGTTTTCATGCCGGTGAAATGGTGGTTTTAGCAGCACGTCCGTCTGTTGGTAAAACTAGTTTGGCAATGAATTTTGCCGAAAATGCGATACTGCCGATGGGAAGTCGGAAGCCAGTAGGTGTTTTGGTATTTAGTTTGGAAATGACAGCAACCCAATTGGCGACTCGTTTAATGTGCGGTCGTGCTCGGGTTGATTTTAAAAGAATCAGAGATAAAGTTGCTTCTAAGCAGGATACAAGTGACCTTGTACAGGCTGCGATGGAATTAAAGAAAGCACCGCTTTTCATTGATGATGCATCTAATTCAAGTATTTTAGATATTCGAGCAAAAGCTCGCCGAATTCATTCTAAAGACCCGTTGGGTTTAATTATTATTGATTACTTACAGTTAATACGCGGTACAGATGCACGGGTTCAAAGAGAACAGCAAATTGCGGAAATTTCTCGAGGCGTTAAAGGAATGGCTAAAGAATTAGACATTCCCGTGGTTGTTTTAAGTCAGTTAAATCGGGACTCAGAAAGAGAAAACCGAAGTCCGAGGCTTTCTGACTTGAGAGAATCTGGATCTATCGAGCAAGATGCTGATGTGGTGATGATGTTACATCGTCCTAAAAAGCGTGATGATGAAGATGGTGATGGATCCAATTTTGGGGATGTTGAGCATATCAAATTAATTTTAGCTAAGCAGAGAAATGGTCCTGTCGGAGAGATTGACTTAGCATTTGTACGTCGTTACACACGCTATGAGAACTTTCATCAACAACATTAATTTAATCGTATGAAAACAATTAGATTCCCTTTATTTTTTTTACTATACCTTTCAGTCTTAATTAGTTCACCTCTTTTTGCTCAAGAAAGCAGTGACGAGACGGTTGAATTAGGGGCGATCAATATTGTTTATGAAAATTTTAAAACAGTCGATCGAGCATTTGTTTTATCGCATATTCGTTTGAGTGAAGGTGGTTTGTACAATCGTCTTTTGTCTGATCAGTCACTTCGTTCACTATACAACACCAACTATTTTGAATTTGTAGATTTCAGAATTACTGAAGTGGATGGTATTACGGAATTGAGCATACACTTAACTGCTAAATATAAATTGGAGCAAATTCAGTTTTCAGGAAATGAAAGTTTTTCAGCTAAACGTTTATTAGAGGAGGGGGACATTCAGGAGCTAACTATATTAGATGAATATCTAGTAGACTCTGCAGCTGAAAAGATTTCTGATTTATACTCGGAAAAAGGATATAAGGACACGAATGTAAGTTACAGTATTGAACGTGATTCGATAAAGGGGGAAGCTACAGTTTATTTCACGATAGAGGAGTCTGTAAAGATTGGCCTGAAGGCGATAAGCTTTAATGGGGTGTCCGCATTTAAACCAAAGGTTTTAAATCGTGTGATGAAGACAAAGAACAAAGATCTCTTTTCATGGTTATCGGGTTCTGGGAAGTTTGATCAGGCACTATTTGCAGATGATTTAGATCAATTGCGTTTGTTTTACCGTAATGCAGGTTTTTTAGATATTACAATCAATCCTGATTTAGTTAGCTACGATTTTACTAAGCCCCAAAAAGGAAGAATTACTATAACAATTGAAGAAGGGGAACAGTATTTTTTAGGTTCAGTTGAAGTTGAAGGGGCATCGATTTTTACTGACCAAGAACTTCTAGGACTTTTAAAGTTAAAGAATAAAGATGGCTTAGTTTATTCGCCGTCACTTGTGGATGCATGGGCAAGAGAAATTGAAGATTTTTATTCTTCACGAGGTTATTTAGAAACTAGGGTATTTGCCGATAAAAAATCTAATTTAGAAAATCGACAAATTGATGTTGTTTTTAAAATCAAAGAAAGCGAAAAATATTACCTTGAGAGTATTTCCATTGAAGGGAATACAAAGACTCAGCAAAAAGTTATTATTCGCGAGCTAGCTCTAAAACCAGGTGATGTTTTCGACTACAAGCGCATGCAGTCTAGTGAGCAAAGATTAAAAAACACGGCTTTCTTTGATGAAGTTCGTCTACGACCTGAAGCCACGAATATTCCTGGACGAAAAAATTTAAATGTCTTGGTTTCAGAATCTAGAACTGGATCGTTCAGTTTTGGTGCTGGTTTTGGATCGGTTCGGAGTACCCAATTTTTTCTTGAAATGAAACAGAGTAATTTTGACATAAATGACTGGGAATCGGGATTTCAAGGAGCGGGGCAAAAGTTCAGAGCCCGAATAGCTATAGGTAATTTGAGTAGTCAGGCGTTGATAGGTTTTGAAGAGCCTTGGTTATTTGAACAACGCCTTACCTTTGGAACAAATATTTATGCTACTGAGTCTGAATATAATAGTTCGGATTATAATGAAAAAAGAACAGGATTGGAGCTCTATATTCGCCGTAGATTATTTGAATTAGTAGAGGCAAAATTATCTTACAAATATGAGATGGTGGACATATATGATGTAGCTTTTTTAGGAGATTTGACTACTCCTGATAATATCGCTGATGTCTTCCAAACAGCAGTGGGGGAACAATCTGTCTCTAAAATAGGACTTACTATATTGCGTGATAATCGTGATAGTTTCTTGTTTACGCGTTCAGGTAATAGAACGTCTATTGATACAGAATTCGCTGGATTAGGGGGCGATGTTGATTATTTCAAAGTTGATTTTCGCACAGCTCAATTCATTCCTACTTTCGACACTTTGAAACAAAGCCTGTCTATAATTGGACGTTTAGGAATGATTGTAGCGCTCAAAGATGATAAGGAAGCTCCTTTTTATGATCGATTTTATCTTGGTGGTCCGGAGACCTTACGTGGTTATGATTACAGAGATATTGGACCTCGTTCTTCTGATGGAGAGATCAATGGTGTTGTCAACTATAGTAATGAAACTGCCGGTGGGCATACCTATGGATTATTTTCTACTGAATATATGTTTCAGGTTTCGGATGGTTTTGGTTTAGTTGCGTTTTATGATGGAGGGTTTGTTAATGCTAAAGAAAAAGATTTTAGTTTTGATAGCTATGCTGATAATTTTGGTGTTGGGGCACGGTTGTTAATGATGGGCTCGCCACTAAAATTGGATTACGCTATTCCCTCAAATAAACCTGACTATCTACCAAATTCACCACAATTTCATTTTTCATTTGGCACGCGCTATTAAATCTATCACTTTACTTATATTATTTTTCTATTAAACAATTTTATTATATGAATACATTACTTAAAAACCTACTTATACTTACCTTTAGTGTATTAACAATTAATGCTGGCTCTATTGCTACTGTTGATGAGCAAAAAGTGCTCTCTGAATATGTTGCCTTTAATCAAGCTAGAGAAAAAGTGCTTGCTTCAGTTGCTCCAATTCAGGAAGAGATTCAAAAAATGCAGGAAGAGATTACTGGTATTATCGCAGAAGCTAGAGAAGCAGATGCTACTTCAAATAATCCTGCCTTAGATGATAAAGCACGTGATGAAGCTCGTTCTAAATTGATTGAATACCAAACAACACTGCAAAATAAACAAGTGCAGCTACAACAATTTTCCCAGCAAGCACAAGAGCTTGGGCAAAATGGACAACAGCAAGAATTGCTTCCTCTACAACAAAAGGCTCAAGATGCAGTTAAGAAAATTGCTGAAGAAAATGACATCGATATTGTTTTATCCACAAATAGCGTCATTTATGTTGAGGATGCATTAGATATCTCGAATAAAGTTATTACTGAATTAAATAAATAAACTTTCACCTATAGCTTGTTTGCCAAATTCTAAAATATGAAATGTTCCTATTCATTGGAATTCATTTTAGAAATTATCGGATCGGATGTTACGGTTAAAGGAGATTTTATTGGTAACGTAGAGGGATTTGCTTCATTAGCTGATGCTATAGAAGGGGATCTCTCTTTTTTTTACTTAGAAAAGTATAAAGAAGATTTACTCAAAACAAGGGCCTCAGTCGTTCTTGTTCCTAAAGATTCTGGGTATTCACCTGCCAAGGGGCAGACCTTTCTTTATGTAGAAAACCCTTCTTTAGATTTAGCTAAAATTTGCCGAGCTATTGAGCTTGATCTCATCCCTAAGCCCAAACCAGGGATTCACCCTTCTGCATTTGTTCATCCATCGGCTAAGATTTCATCTGATGCCTATATTGGGCCTTTATGCTGCATAGAAGAAGGTGCCCAAATAGGTGCGGCTTCATTGGCGAGTCAAGTAACCATAGGACAAGGAGCAAAAGTAGGTGATGGGACTATTATTTTCCCACAAGTCACTGTAGGTTCTTATTGTGTGGTCGGTGATAAAAATCGATTACTTGAAGGGTGTGTGATTGGTTCAGATGGTTTTGGTTATATCAAATTTGAGGGCAAGCATGAACGCTTGCCACAAGTTGGTATTGTTGAAACTGCAGCAGAAGTGGACATAGGTGCAAATTCAACAATAGACCGAGCGAGAATGGGGCAAACTTATATTGGAGAAGGTACAAAAATAGATAATTTAGTCCAAATTGCACATAATGTAAAAATTGGTAAATATTGTTTGTTAGTCAGCCAATCTGGAATTGCGGGCAGTTCTATTTTGGAAGATAATGTAATCGTTGCTGGTAAAAGTGGAGTTTCAGGCCACTTAACAATCGGGGCAAATTCAACAATCGGAGCGGCGTCTATTGCCATTGATTCTTTAGAGGCGAATAGTCATGTTCTTGGCTTCCCTGCACAACCTAAAGCAGTTTTTTGGAGATTATTTTCTTTAAAGCAAAAATTGCCAGATCTCTTTAAACGCTTTAAAAATCTTTAAATTTAGAATTTAATCCTTACATTTATATTTTTCTCACTATCAATGAACAATTCTTTTAAAATATTCTGCGGTAACTCAAACCCAGTTCTGGCTCAAGAAATATGCGACTATTTGGGAGTCCCTTTAGGGGATGCTACTGTCAATAGTTTTCCTGATGGTGAAAGTTTTGTTCGTATCGAAGAAAATATTCGTGGAATGGATGTTTTTATCATTCAGTCAACTAGCAATCCTGCGAATCAAAATCTAATGGAATTATTCATTATGATTGATGCTGCTAAGCGTGCTTCAGCTAGTCGTATCACGGCGGTAATTCCTTTTTATGGTTACGCTAGGCAAGACCGTAAAGATCAGCCAAGAGTTCCTATCACATCAAAACTAGTTGCCAACCTACTAGTATCCGCTGGGGCATCTAGAATTCTTACGGTTGATTTACATGCACAACAAATCCAAGGATTTTTTGATATTCCGGTCGATCATTTATATGCTTCACCAGTCATGTTTGAATATTTGAAAAATATCGACTGTGAAAATCTTACTTTGTTTTCTCCAGATGTTGGTGGCATGAAGATGGCATCGGCTTATGCTAATTTCTTGAAAGTACCACTCGGGTTCATTGCAAAACGTAGAACAGATGCAGAAACAGTTGAAGCTATATCGCTTGTAGGCGATACGGAGGGACGTGATATTCTTATCGTTGATGATATGACAGAAACAGCTGGGACTTTATGTGCTGCTGCAGAGTTATTGAAAAAGAATGGAGCCCGGAAGGTTTTTGCTGCGGTCAGTCATGGGGTTTTAAATGACAAAGGCTACCAAAGATTAGCAGACGGACACTTAGATGAATTGATCACAACTAACACAACACCAGTCTTACAGCAAAAGGGTATTCCAATTACAGTTTTGAGTGTTTCAAAATTATTAGGTGAAGCGATCAATCGAATCAATAAAAACAAAAGTGTTACTGGATTATTTGAAATAAAAGGGTTTTAATTTTATCTTATTATTGTTTTAAATTTAATTTATCATTTTAATATTATGAACTTATTAATTCGAATTCTCTTCGTTGCTTTAACGCCTTTTAGCTTATATTTTTCCGCCTGTGCTGAGGGTGAAAATAAGGAAGCTAGTGAAACTATAGAAAAAGTTATGATAAAAGAATCGGTTGTTGATACAATTGATTTTGAAAATGGAATGACTTTTTCTTATGCGGATGTTCTTGAAAAAGCGACTCCTTCAGTTGTCAGTGTCTACACGTCTAAGTATGCTTCGGTCTATTCAAATCGCATGCCTAATGGTATTCCCGAACTTTTTCGTCAGTTTGGATTTCCTGTGCCAGAAATGTATAAAGAACCTGAAGCCAAGGCAGATGAAACCGAACAGTTAAAACCTTATGGTGCAGGTTCAGGAGTCATAATGACTGAAGATGGGTATATTATGACGAATCATCATGTCGTTCATGACCAAAGAGGAAAGCCAGTGGATGAAATAAAGATACGGCTAGATGATAAGCGTGAATATGTGGCTGAATTAATTGGTTCCGACCAAAAGACGGATATTGCAGTATTGAAAATAGAGGTAACCTCAGCAATTAGTCCTATAGCCGTTGCGAATAGTGATCAAATTAGAGTTGGGGATGTGGTGTTTGCTATCGGTAATCCACTTGAAGTTGGAATCACTGCTACGCAGGGAATCGTATCCGCAACTGGTCGTCATTCATTGGGCATTCTTGGGCAAGGTGCTTATGAGGATTTTATTCAAACTGATGCTTCTATTAATTTAGGGAATTCGGGTGGTGCTTTAATTGATGCTTATGGCCGTCTTATTGGAATTAATACGGCCATTTTTTCCAGGTCTGGGGGCAGTATTGGTATCGGTTTTGCGATTCCTGTAAATATGTCTCTAGATGTCATGAAAAAATTAGTTGAAGTTGGAGAAGTACCGAGAGGGCTCCTAGGAATTTTTTCACAAAATGTGACATTAGATATTGCTGAAGCTTTTGGCTTAGAGTCAACAGAAGGTGCATTAGTGGATCAAGTACAAGAGGGGTCTCCAGCGGCAATTGCTGGAATTACGCACGGCGATGTAATTATTAAAATTGACGGGCAAAATATAAAATCTTCCCAAGATTTACGACTAAAAGTTTCACGCATGAACCCTGGTTCAGAAGTAATTGTTCATTTGTATCGAGATGGCGAGCCATTAGAAATATCAGTAATTCTTGGAGACATAGAAGATAATTATGCGGACGATGCAGAAGGATCTGTTCTAGAGGGAGTTACTTTGAAGCTCCTAGATCAAGAGATGCGAGATCGCTTATCTGTCCCTAAAAATATTATGGGTGTTCTTGTTGCTGACATTTCAGCAAAATCGCCTTATGCGCGTAGCATAGCTCCTAATACTATTATCATGGAAGTTAATGGTCAGTCCGTAACTGAGCCTAAAGATATAGGTAAATACATTGATAAGGATAAGCCTAATCGACTCTATGTTTGGTATAACGGACGAGTCCGCTATTTAGTAATCAGGTTCTAGATTATTAGACTGCTCCTATCTTTTTCCAGAGGGCATTGATATCAGTTTCATCAATGCCTTCTTCTGTTTGTGCATTGCCTAAAGTTTGCATAAGAACAAAGCGAATCCCTCTAGCACGATTTTTTTTGTCTCTTGAGATGGCTTTATTCAGTGCCTCTATTGCTAGTGGCTTATGGAGTACTGTGGGCAATTCATTTTGACTCAATAATTGAATCGCTTGTTCTGTATCCGTTTTCTTAAATGACGAGTAGGTCAATTCTGATAGCTGACACGCTAAATGAAGTCCTATGGCTATAGCTTCTCCATGTAGATAATCTCCATAGCCTGCTACATTTTCAATGGCATGGCCAAAAGTATGTCCAAGATTCAACAATGCTCGTCCGTTTTTATCGGCTATTTCTTTTTCGTCATTTGAGACAATTTCAGCTTTGATTTCACAGCAACGACGAATAATTGCTGGCAAAGATTCATTATCAAAATTTATGGTCCCAAGTGTGGAAAGTTTATCAAATAAAGCTTTATCCGCAAGGAGGCCGTATTTAATGACTTCTGCAATACCTGAGGCAAATTGCTTTTTCGGCAAGGTTTTCAGAAATTTTTGATTAATGAAAACAGCTTGTGGTTGCCAAAAGGCTCCTACTAAATTTTTCCCTTCTGGTAAATTAATACCTGTTTTTCCACCAACTGAACTGTCTACCATTGCAAGTAAACTTGTGGGTATTTGGTAAAAATGAACACCTCTTAGGTAAGAAGCAGCAACAAAGCCAGCAAGGTCTCCAATTACACCACCGCCAAAAGCAAAAATGGCGGCGTCTCTATTTGCGGAACGAGTCGCTAAGAAAGAGAGAACTTTTTCATAGTGTTCTACTGTTTTAGAGGTTTCGCCTTGAGGTACTACACAAACATGCTCCTTGGATATACCTAAGCTTTCTATATAATCTGAGTATGCACTATATAAGTTTGAATCTGTAATCAGATAACAGGCTTTGTTGTTTTGATGTAATCCATCAATAGTCTCTTTTAAAATACTATCATCTTGATTAAAGTAGATCGGATAAGTGCGATCTTCTAATTGTACGTTTAATATTTCAGTCATGATTCAAATTTCTCAAATAATGCTTTCGTATATTTTTCGATATTGAAAGAATAAAAATCATCAGGTTGCTCTCCCGTACCAATAAAATAAATTGGTATTTTGAGTGCTTGGTAAATTCCTACAAGTGAACCTCCTCTACTGGTACCATCTAATTTTGTTATGATCAGCCCATGAATAGGGACTACTTCATTAAAGGCTTTTGCTTGATCGATGGAGTTTGAGCCGAGGCTTCCGTCAATAACTAACCAATTTTCAATGGATGCTTCTTTATCCTGTTTTTTTAATACCCGATCAAGTTTTTCCAATTCATTCATTAAGTTCTTTTTGGTATGTAAACGTCCAGCAGTATCGATGATCAAGAGATCGTGGGCTCTTTTTTTTGCAGCTAACAAACTATCATAAGCGACTGCTGCAGAATCTGCTCCATGGTGGCTCGAAATTAGTTCGAGATTTAATCGATCCGACCAAGATTTTATTTGTTCATTAGCGGCTGCTCTAAATGTGTCGCAAGCACTGAGTAAAACTGAACCACCTTGTTTCTGTATGCTATAGGCGAGTTTTGCCGAAGAAGTGGTTTTTCCGGCTCCATTAACCCCAATTAGCATAATAATCTTGGGTTTGTGTTTAAAAGGAAACGTGAAAGATTTTTCAGCACCATTCAGTTGTTCTTGGATGACTTTCTCTGCGACTTTTAGCGGCTCTGCATTTTCACCTTTATTCTGTTCCTTTAAGCACGTCTCAATTCCACTTATGATTTTTTCAACCGTCTCAGTTCCAAAATCAGCAGTGTATAATAAAGATTCTAATTCTTCTATGCTTTCAGCATCTAAAGTCTTTGACTGAAAAATGCTATTTAGGTTATTTGCAAATTTTTTTAAAACCCCAATCATAAGGCATTAATCATTAGCTTTTCTTAATGGTCTTTGTATACTATTTTTTACCTGATCTAATATGCCGTTAATGAAACGCTTTGATTCTAAGTTAGAAAAGGTTTTTCCTAAGTCAATGGCCTCATTGATGGAGACAATAGGAGGAATGTCATCACGAAAAAGTAATTCATAAAGTGCCAGTCGTAAAACAGCTAAATCAACTTTGGCAATACGGTCAAATTTCCAATTATTCGCATGTTTAGAGATTGCTTCATCAATTGCCGAAATATTTTCAATTGCACCTAAAATTAAAGATTCTCCAAAGGCATAATAATCTCTGCTTTCCTCTTGGTTTGTAAAAAATATACGGATGCCATCGAGTAACTCATCAGGCTTATTGGCTTCCCACTGATAAAGAAATTGAACTGCAGCCATGCGATTAGCCCTTCTTGGGTTAGGTTTTTTTATAGATTCTTTTTCGTCCATTTTTCTTTCAGTTGTCCCATTTCTATAGCGGCTAATGCAAATTCTTTACCTCTGTTTATTTTAGAACCACAGCGATCTTCTGCCTCTTGTAATGTGTTAGCAACGATGACGCCATTAATTATTGGTATGTTTTTTTCGAATGAGATTTGATTTATGGCTTGAGCACCAGAATTGGCAATCACCGAATGATGATCCGTTTCTCCAGCAATGATTACTCCCAAGACAATAATTGCATTAAGAGTATTGTTTTTTTCAATTAAACTTGCGGCATAAGGTAATTCTGCAGAGCCTGGGACAAGTTCTAAGCAGATTGGCTCTATGCTAGACGCTTTAAGCGTATTTAAAGTATTCTCAATGAGTTGTTCAACTAATGTTGAATTATAACGAGCAGCAACAATAGCAATAGATAAAGCTTTAGTTGGCTTTTCAGAATTGTAGACTGGGGGGTCAAAGCTCATGGTCATATTTAGATCTCTCGCCATTGATCTTGCAAGGCAGAAGCTTTTTTTATTTTTTTAAATTTGAGTTCTATGTTAATTCCATCATTCAGAAAGAATTGTGTTTTCACTTATTTCAAAATCAAATAACGCACGCCTAGGGTGTTTTTCAACCTTACATGGAGATATTCAAACTCCAATTTTCATGCCTGTAGGGACACAGGCTACAGTTAAGGGTGTTACCCCAAGACAGTTAGATGAAATAGAAGCCCAGATCATCTTAGGAAATACCTACCATTTGAATTTAAGGCCTGGTTCTAAACTTATTCAAGACTTAGGTGGCTTACACAAATTTATGAATTGGGATAAACCTATTTTAACGGATAGCGGGGGTTTTCAAGTATTCAGTTTATCGTCTCTTCGTAAAATCACCGAAGATGGTATTCATTTTAAATCACACTTAGATGGTCAAAAATTATTTTTAAGCCCTCAGTCTTGTTATCAAATTCAAGCAGAATTGGGTACAGATATTGCCATGGTTTTAGACGAATGCCCCCCATTTCCGTGTGACAAAGATGCTTGTGAATTAGCTGTTGATCGAACGATACGTTGGGCAAAAGAATTTTTAACTCATGCTGAAGATGGTGGCTTCATTGAAAGTGGGCATCATGTATTTGGCATCATACAAGGCTCGACATATTCTGACTTGAGAGTCTCTTGCAGCCAAGCCTTGGCCGAAATGCCATTTTCTGGATATGCGATAGGTGGTGTCAGTGTGGGTGAGCCAGAGGAAGAAATGATAAAGCAAGTTTCTTATTGCTTGCCTCAAATGCCATCAAATAAACCTCGTTATGTAATGGGTGTTGGGACTCCCGTGCAACTATTGAAGATGATTGGGTTAGGTGCGGATATGTTTGATTGTGTGATGCCTACTCGGTTAGCTAGGCATGCAAATGTTTTTACTCCGACTGGAATTATTAACTTAAGAAATGAAAAATTTAAAAGGGATGAGCGTCCAATTATGGAAGCGAATAACTACACCTGTAAAAATTTCAGTCGTGCCTATTTACGGCATTTATTAATGTCGAATGAACTCTTAGCTTCGACTCTGCTTTCAATCCACAACTTACATTTCTTTCTCGATTTAATGCGAGAAGCGAGAGAGCACATTGCTAGCAATGACTATGATACTTGGAGTTCTAGTTGGATTAACAACTATTTAAATCTTTAGCCAGTTTGATCAGCGATTGAGCAGGGATAAAAATTCCGTATTCGTTTTTGTGCTACTGATACGGTCTATCATGGTCTCGGTCGCATCCTCAACTTTTTGCCCTGAGAGCGCACGTCTAAGGAATTGAGCGCCTTCCAACTCTTTTCCAGAAAGAAGGAGTTCTTCTTTTCGAGTCCCAGAGGCATTTAAATTAATAGCTGGCCACAATCTTAGCTCAGCAGCTTTACGATCGAGTACGATTTCCATATTTCCCGTACCTTTGAATTCTTGGAAAATAAGATCGTCCATTTTACTACCAGTTTCTACTAAGGCGGTGCCAATAATGGTTAAACTAGCACCGTCTTCACAATTTCTAGCCGCTGAAAATAATTGTCTTGGCTTTTCTAAGGCTCTTGAATCAAGTCCACCTGTCATGGTACGACCACCTTTTCCAGAGGCAGAGTTATAAGCTCTGGATAGTCGAGTTATAGAGTCTAATAGAAGTACAACATCTTTTCCAGATTCTACGAGGCGTTTAGAGCGCTCAATCGCTATTTCTGCAATTCTCAAATGATTTTCTAATTCTTCATCATTTGAGGAAGCATAAATTTCGGCATCAACACTTCTTTTGAAATCGGTTACTTCTTCGGGCCGTTCATCAATTAGCAAAACAATAAGGTGGCACTCAGGATGATTTTCAGTCACTCCATGGGCTATATCATGAAGTAAAGTCGTCTTTCCTGTTCTTGGCGGAGCAACTATTAAACCTCGGGTACCTTTTCCAATTGGACAAAATAAATCAATTATACGAGTGGTTAAGCGTCCATCTTTGCTTTCTAAGCGTAGGTGTTCATCCGGAGCAATAGTTGTGAGTTGTTGAAAGTTATATTGTCCTTTTCTTGAATCAATGGGCTTTGAATCAATCGTTTCTATGAAGCGAACTTTTGGATTGGGGAAACGCTCGTTTTTTTGGGCAATGCCTTGAATAAAACTACCTTTTTTGATTTTAAATCGCTTGATTAATTCTCTAGGCACAAAAGGATCACATGGCTGAGTCTTGCCATTGCGACTTGGGTCAAGCAGTTGTCCAGATTGGTTTTTTGAAATTTCTAAAACACCTGAAACAGCAATTTGATCAATAGGATTTTCTTCTTCAGCGGATTCGCTCATAGATAAAATAATGATATACGTTGGTACGAAAGGATTAACTAATATAGTTTGGTAGAACTAGTGTAGAGATCCTCAGTTTAGATAAATTACTTTTTATAAGTAAGAGGAAAGTGAGTAATGTAACTAGTTTTACTCTCTTTAAGTAGTCGAAATTAGATAGGCTGGGAAATTTATGTCAATTCAAGAAACAGCTTTTCCTTAAGGATGTATTATTATTTTTCTAAAAGGGTTGGGGTTGTTTTTTCTCTGTAATCAAAGATATTTTTCAACTGATTTTTAACATAGATACAATGTGCAAACTCACCAAATAAACCGTAGGGAATAGAGTAGGTAATGTGATCAGTGAATTCCACCCCTCCTGGGCATTCTTCGATCTGATGATAGTGATACCACAACTTATAAGGACCAATTCGTTGATCATCAACAAATGAGTGTTTGTCTTTGATATGTTTTAGTTCACTGACCCAATTTTGTTCTCCAATGAATGGAATTTTAATTTTATAACGAATGATTTGTCCTTCAAACATGACATCAGGTAAATCACTTAGAATAGTGAAAGTCATATCAGGCGGGGTAATCTTATTTAAATTTGCTGGTGACCGCATGAAATCCCAAGCAGTTTCCATATCTGTTTTAATCACTTGTTTTCTTTCGAACTGATAAACTTTTGGCATATTTACCAATCGACATGAAAAAAATTAACTTACTCAATAAATCCGTATAATTGACTTTTATTTTAGAGTTTTTTGTGTATTTGTATTTATATTGTGAATTGGTTGAAGAAAATCCTTAAACATACCTTAGAAGAGCAAGAAAATCGTTTGTTAATTGTTTCTTCACCATTAGTATTTATGCACTTAGCCTGTATTGGTATTTTTTTTACAGGATTTAGTTGGGTGGCTGTTTGGGCATTATTAATTACTTATTTTGTCCGAGTATTTGCCCTTACTGCTGGTTTCCACCGCTATTTTTCTCATCGCTCTTTTAAGACAAGTCGTTTTTTTCAGTTTGTCTTAGCTTGGGTAGGAACATCAGCCGCTCAAATGGGGCCCATGTGGTGGGCCGCTCATCATAGGCATCATCATCAACATTCTGATACCGAAGAAGATGTACATTCACCTGTGGCAAAAGATGTATTCTGGGCACACCTTGGATGGGTTTTATGTCAAACCTACGGCGGTACAGACACGAATAAAGTCAAAGATTTGTATAAATTTCCAGAGCTAAGGTTTGTAGATCGCTGGCATGCTATACCAGCGGTTTCATTAGGCTTAATTCTATTTTTTGTCGGGAACCGATTGAATTTTTATTATCCTGAACTTGGAACGAGTGGTTGGCAACTTGTCATGTGGGGATTTTTCTTAAGTACAGCTTTAGTTTACCATGTAACTTTTTGCGTCAATTCAGTCACTCACATCATCGGAAACAAGCGTTTCAAAAATGAAGATGAAAGTCGTAACAATTGGTGGGTTGCAATGCTTACATTTGGTGAAGGCTGGCACAACAATCACCACCGATACCCCCATTCAGCTCGACAAGGTATGTACTGGTGGGAATTCGATTTGTCTTTTCTGCTCTTAAGGGGTATGGAAAAACTCGGACTAATCTGGGACCTAAAAGTATACCCTAAAGCAATTTATGAAGAAGCAGCGCGCTTAGAACTAGAAAGAGAATAAGTGCTAAGTTTAAGTATTTGGATAGGGTTTGTTTTCTATGCTGTAATAATGTACGGCATTGCTCTTAAGATAAATAAAATGTCCTTAATGGATATTGTTTGGTCTTTGGGCTTAGGTGCAGGAACAGTAGTTCTTTTCCTTGAACTTAACACACAGTCATTCAGTGCATGGGCCGCCTTAGCATTAATGCTTTTATGGTCTTTGCGAATGGGGATGCATTTATTTTTTAATCGGATCCTCAGTGATAAAGAAGATTCTCGATACCAAAGATTGAAAAATCATTCTGGAGTATATTGGAAATGGGTGTTTCTTCTTTTTTTCCTTCTTCAGGTTTTCTTTATCTTTATCTTTTTATTTCCGATTAAAGCGGCAATGGAATCAAGCGAGATCAGTTTTTTAGGATTTCAAGTATTTGGACTGATAATTGGTTGTCTAGCTCTAGCGGGTGAAACACTTTCAGATATCCAGTTAAATCGATTTTCTTCAAATCCAAAAAATAAATTAAAGGTCTGCAAGGATGGCTTTTGGCGATATTCACGACACCCCAATTATTTCTTTGAATGGCTTTTCTGGTTAAGTTTTGTTGGACTAGCCTGCGGAAGTGAGCGTATGTATATTTCTTTAATCGGACCTGTAGCGATGTACATTTTTTTAAGGCATATCACTGGAGTTCCTTTTGCTGAATTGTCTTCTTTAGAGAGTCGAGGCGATGCTTACAGGTTGTATCAAAAAGAAACGAATGTTTTTTTTCCTTGGTTTCCCAAAATTTAATATTTTCGAGTAATGTCAAAAATGCTTAATAATGATATGCAATCTAAAAATCGATGGAGGTTTAATCTGTGGAAAAAAGTCTGGCAGTCTATTTTAAGTACAGTGACAGAGGGATCTTTGAAAGTTACTTATTGCGATGGGTCAGTTGTATATTATGGGGAACCTACTGATTCTTATGCCGAGTTAGTGATTCATGATAGAGTTTTTTATTCTCGAGTTATTTCTGGTGGCAGCGTTGCTCTCGGTGACACTTATGTTGATGGTATTTGGTCAAGTCCTGATTTGTCTAAACTATTGATACTATTAGGTGCTAATGTTCAAAAGTTTGGTCCTTACCAAAAAGGGCTTTCTTTAATTCACCATTGGTTCAATTGTACCTTTCATTTTTTAAGAAAAAACAATAAGAAAAATAGTCTATCTAACATTCAAGCACACTATGATTTAAGCAATGATTTCTACAAAACATTTCTTGATTCAAGGATGAGTTATTCTTCAGCTTATTATGACGGGCAATTACTGAATTTAGAAGAGGCCCAATTAAACAAAATTCGCCGAATTCTTGACCTTTCTGATCTTCAGGCAGGTAATCGTATTTTGGAGATTGGCTCTGGATGGGGTGCTTTAGCCTTTGAAGCTTCAGATAGACAGTGCTCTGTAAAAACAATTACTTTGTCAAAAGCACAACATGATTATGTGTTATCTAAATTAAAAGATCGTGCTCAGCAGGGATCTGTAGAAGTAGTTTTGCAAGATTATCGAGATGAGACTGCTCTATATGATAATGTCATTTCCTGTGAAATGATTGAAGCAGTGGGTAAAGAATATTTGGAATGTTACTTTAAGAAAATTAAAGAAGTATTAAAGAAAAATGGTATAGCTGTACTGCAAGCGATTACAATACGTGATTCTGATTATAAAGCATATTCTAGAAGTTGTGACTGGATTCAGAAAAATATTTTCCCAGGTGGACATCTACCATCATTGGGAATTATTCAAAAGCATATTGATCAAATTGATGGTATAGAGATAAAGGATGTCTATTCTTTTGGGGCAGATTATGCGAAGACCTTAAATTGCTGGGATGAAAATTTCGTTAAATCATCTGAAGAAGTAGAAGCATTAGGATTTGACGAGAAATTTCAGCGAAAGTGGCGCTATTATTTTAGCTATTGTATTGCTGGATTCGCTAACAATTTAATTGATGTTCAACACATTGTTATTCAGCGAACAGATGGATAAGCTTAATTTTCTTGGCAGGATTTTGCGAAGTGCTGAATGAATTCAACGATTTTACTTAGGCCATTTCTTCTATTAGGCGACAAGTGTTGGCTTATCCCAACATCGCCAAGAAAACTTGCATCATTATTGATAATTTCTTCTGGAGGTTGGTGGCTGTAAAAATCACAGAGTAGTCCGGCAATACCATGGACAATTGCTGAGTCAGATTCGGATTGGAATATACATTTACCAGATTCAAATTTTGGGACTATCCACAATTGGGATAAACAGCCTTCAATCATGAATTGGTCAATTTTAAGCGTAGGGTCTAGCACTCCTAATTTTTTTCCGTATTCAACTAAGTAGCCTAAGCGCTCATAAGCATCTGGGATGAGGCCTAACTCTTCAACTATCGATTGTTGTTTTTCCGCTAAAAGCATACTTTGAACCTAGCTGAAGTTGTCGATTAATCAATTCAGAAGGCGCTTTTTAAAAGAAGTTTTACTCATATACAAGGAGTTCACTTGCTTTGATTGTACGAGACCAAAGTTCTAAACCTGCTAAACTGAATATTTGCATCTTAAGAAATCGATCCTCCTCATCACCTTTAATTTCGAGTATTGTATACTGTTGTTCAAAGGTATTTGTCCCTGGTATTCTGAAAAAATTGAGTTCATTATCCTCATCAAGAGGCATAGCAGTACTTGGTCCAACAGTTAGATCGAAGAAATTATAATGCGTAGAATGGGAAATTCGTGTAAGTTCTCCCTTATAAGATCCTCCGCTGACGAAAAATAAACCTGGGATTTTATGGGTCTTTAGTAATTCTAAAAGATATTGTTTCTCATCTTCAGCAAATGACAGATTTTTTTCTTCCTTAGACGGATTGAGTATAGGAGCACCAGAAACAATTATCTTAAAATTTGCCGTACTCGTAATTAGAGCATCTTTCAACCATTCGATTTGTTCTTTACCTAAGATAGCTACTTTCGAATCTGTAGAAATGTGTGTTTTTCTTTGTGACTGAACATCTAGAAAAAATAATTCAACATCAGATATTTTATGAGTATAGCAGAATGCTTCTTGGTGAGCAACAAGTGCTGATTTGGGCCAAAATGTGGAGAAAGCCTTTTTTGCAATTTGCTTTAAAGGCATTTCCTTCCCAGATCCATTGATGCCATAATCATTATAACTCCAAATTCCTAAGTTAGGAATTTCTGCTAATAGTTCTTTAGGCTGGACGAACGAACGGGCATAGGAATAGCGTTTAAAATATCCGTTTTGAGAATCGATGTCGCTTTTTCTTAGATGTGCAGTATTGCCTGCCCATAAGACAAGGTCTGGTTGTGTTTCGTATACACTTTCAAAAATACCATAGCCACCACCTAATTTTCTGTAGGGTGGTTCAAATTCGGGCTCCACTGCATAATGGGATCCTAAGATGGCAATCTTAACATCGGGTGGCGGTTCTTTTTCATAATAGTAATTTAAGCTATTAAATGTGTGTTTTTCTGAACTGAGTTCACCATCGACTTCAATGGCGTAAGTATAGTTTCGGTTAGGTTCGATCTTTGTTAATAAAAAGTTGGCAGTATATCCACTTGCTTCTGTTGTTTTTATTTTAGAAGTGACATGCTTTTTATCTGGATTACTGGTTTCAAAATAATGAATCGAAACGAATGCAGGGTATTCTGTTTGCGTCCAAATTTGTGCCTCTCGATAGGTTAAATCCGATAGCATTGGACCGTTTAGCAAGGATGTTGCATAAAGTTTAGGCAAAGAAAATAAGAACAATATAAAGCCAGCGATAAACGATATCAAAAATGAATTGTTTCGTTTCATAGTTTCAGATCAATAGGGTTTGTGATGTAAGAGGATTGGAACTTTATTCCATATCTTTATCGCTTCTTCTTTGAGACTCATAACGACAATCATTCATCACTCGAATCCAAAGTTCTCGAAGGTCAAATATACGAATGCGTAATTCGTGTGTAAAAGCATTGAGAAATTCTTCATCATTATGAGATAAATCGTTGAGTATCCGTAGCGATTGGTTTAACTCTGCCAAACTGTTTTTCAAGTGGCATATTGCTAAGCCATAGTCACCCAAATCTAAGGATTGTATTGCAAGTAAGACATTGAATTCTCCTAAGTGAAGAGTTTGTGCAAAGTCCCAACAAAGTTTTGGTGAAATTGAAGGGTTGTTGTTGTTTAAAAAATGACTCCAGCTTTGATTAAGGTATTTATACAAGGCCTTTGTCACTATAAACACTGGATGCTTATGAAGTGTGTAAGGAAGGTTAGAAAACTCATTGGAATTTATGGTCTCTTCTGCATCTTCTGCATTTAAATCTTCCTCAATTAAAGAAATATCATCGCCATCCCAGCCCATTAAAGAGGCAGCTTCATCTAAATGGTTAGTCTTATCTTTAACACTGTTGTAAATAGACAAGAACCGAGCGGAATCTTTTTCAGTCATACGAAGATAGTTTCGCCACTGAGCCTCATTCCAATTAGATTCATTAGACAAATGATCCCAATTACTTTCGTCTGAATCAAAATTATAGTCAGTCATGTTAGGATAATTTCTATATGTATTTTTATGAATCTTATTTCCTAAAGATCAACCTCAATTTTCTTTATTTTAGGGATTTATTTTATAGATTTTCATGTTTAATCTTTATCGCATTATGGAATCTCAATCGTTTTTTTTGCATGAGTTTTTTACTGGGCGTGTCCAAGGTGTCGGGTTTCGTTATCAGGTTGTCTCAATTGCTAAAGGCTTTGAGCTAACTGGCTATGTAAAAAATCTACAGGATGGGCGTGTTGAACTTTTAGCGGAAGGGGATGAAACAGAAGTAATGAATTTTATAGAAGCGGTTGAGTCCGAGCTCGATGTATTTATTAAAAGTATTGAAAAAGAAACGGGAGTGAGTCTTAGGCAACATTCTAATTTTTCAATTAGTGGTTAAACTGAAGTATTCTAAGGTTGAGACTAATCTTCAATATATACTGTAGTAACCCTATTTAAGCTAATGAAAAAGAAATCATTAAGTCGACAAGCGAAACTTAAATTAGAAATAGCAATCCGTCATAGAATTAATGCGGGTAGGGTTGCAATCAAAGATCAGATTGCTTTTTTTAGGCGACATTTTGGTCAAGTCAGTAGTGACTGGAAAGCAGATGCCTCGCGTGTGACTTTCGCTGATATTGCTATTTCTGAAAACTTGTTTGCCTGTTTAAAAAATGATTTTGCTGATGATGATTTTTGTAGTGAGGAAATGAGCACCAACGCTTCTCCGATAGAATTAAGTGGAGATTTTTCATGGGTTTTGGACCCTATAGATGGCACAAACAATTTTGCTCTAGGGTTTCCTTTATGCGGTATTTCTCTAGCATTACTTCATGAAGGAGTTCCTGTTTATGGCTTTGTTTATGATTTTAGTATAAATAGTTTATTTGAGGGTGGTCCTAGCTATGGGCTTTTGAAGGATCAGCAAAAATACGTATCATTGAGTAACGATATAGAGGCTCAGAAAATAATTGGTTTACAATTTCCGATTGAGCCTGGTCTTTTTAAAAAGCTGATACCCATTTTCAGTGACTTTAAAATACGGGCTTTAGGCAGTAGCACTTTGCTAGGCACTTTAGCTGCGCAAGCTTATTTGGAAGGGGTGCTAGATGTACGAGCAAAAGTCTGGGATATAGCTGCTACTTATGCTTTAGCTAAAGCCGTAGGGAACGAGTTTCATTTTTTTAACGAATCACCTTTCCCTTTAAGAGAGTTTCACCCGTCTCTTCCCACATGTCCCTATTTCACAGGAAGCAAAATATTTTGTGAAAAAATTGAGTCGCTCCTAGCCTAATTAATCAGTTATTAAGCCTTTGTTGAATCGTCTTGGTTGTCATCAATCGAACAAGCATTTGATTCTGTATTGTTTTTGTTGGTGGGTGCCTCTTCCTTAGTGTTTTCCGTGTCTAAAGCTGAACGAACTTCTTCTTCAACTTCTGAAGTTGCTTTTTTAAATCGTTTGAGTGATTTCCCTAGTGATTCTGATAGTTCTGGCAGTCGTTTTGCACCAAAAAATAAGAGGATTACAGCAAAGATAAGAACCAGTTCCCACCCGCTAAGATTCGATAAAAATGCAGTATGTAAATAAGACATGATGGTACGCTATAATAAGAAATTAATTAGTCAATATCTGCCTCAGTGTAGTTCTGGTCTAATTCTTTACTTCGTTCTTTAGTAGCTTGAGCGATAGAATCATTGATTTTAGGCGAACCTTCCAGAATATCTGCAATAAATAGTGATTCATAAGAAGCATCATAAAGCTTAAGCACAGAGCTTTCTTTTTCAGAGAGCGATGAAATTGTAATATAATAGCCTTTATTTAAGACTTTGTTACTCCGTATAGTCACGATTCTTTGCTTCTGATCTATATGAACAATAGATGCTCCTTCTATTTCTTTAACTATTTCTACATTAGAAAAATCATCCTTTTTTGAGTCAGAGCTACCTTTAAGGCGAATTGAATTTGAACTGCTGCAAGAGGTTAGTAAAAAAACAGTTATTAGAAAGAAATTTAGTAAGATTAAGTTCATTAATTTATTTTTTTTGGTTATCACGTGTTATACTATCCATTCCAGGCTTATCTAAATTGATGTCTCCTTCAAAAAAGCCGTGTAATTGACGAATGCGTGTAGGGTGTCTCATTTTTCTTAAAGCTTTCGCCTCAATTTGTCTAATACGTTCACGTGTTACTTTAAATTGTTTGCCCACTTCTTCGAGCGTTCTAGAATATCCATCAATCAAACCAAATCTTAGAGATAGTACGCGCCTTTCTCGTTCGGTTAAACTATCCAAAACATCCGTGATCTTTTCTCTCAGTAAACTGTAAGCAGTCATGTCGTAAGGATTTTCTGCACCTTTATCCTCAATAAAGTCACCGAAATTGGTGTCATCGGAATCGCCAACAGGGCTTTGTAATGAAATTGGTTGCTGGGCCATTTTCATGATGGATTGAACACGGTCAATAGGTAGGTGCATCTCTTCAGCAACTTCCTCGGCTGTAGGTTCATGTCCTAATTCTTGTAAAAGCTGCTTCTGTACCTGCATGACTTTATTCAATGTTTCTATCATGTGGACGGGAATGCGAATAGTCCTTGCTTGGTCAGCAATAGATCGAGTGATCGCTTGACGAATCCACCAAGTCGCATAGGTCGAAAATTTGTAGCCTCTTCGGTATTCGAACTTTTCTACCGCTTTCATCAGTCCCATATTGCCTTCTTGGATAAGGTCTAGGAAAGAGAGCCCTCTATTTGTGTATTTTTTAGCGATTGAAATCACTAAGCGTAGGTTGGCTTCAACCATCTCGGTTTTTGCTTTGTGTGCTTCTCTTAATCCTTGGCGAACTTCGCTTATTATTTCTACCAATATTTTTGGATCAATTTTAAATTCATCTCTCAATGCTAATAAACGCTTGTTCGCTGCTTTTGTATCTACTTTCTTTTTACGGCGTGCTGAGATTTTCTTCACTAAAGATAAATCATCAATTATATCGTTAATTTCTCGATAAACGGGAAGTAGGTTTTTGATAAAGTCTTCAAATATTTTTAATTTCAAACAGTACTTTTTGAGAATGACCGCCAATTCTGCTTCATACTTTTTCATACGAGTCTCGGCTCGCTTTTTATTCGAAGAGGTTGTACTTGTTTGTATCGAATTCCATGCAGAATAAATCTTAGTACCGAGCTTTTGAGCGTCTTCAAGCAATTTTGGAAGTCCCTGAAAGTAAGCTTCTCTACTATCTATTTTCTTATCTAGAATCACTCGATCAAAACGCTCTTCACGATTGATCAATTTCTGAATAATATTATTTTGGAATTCTAAAGTTAGAGCAGTTGAGAATAGGGAATTTTGTGTTTTGAGTTCTGCTTTCTCAATACGTTTTGAGATAGCAACCTCTTCTTCACGAGTCAAAAGAGGAACTT
>NTJV01000012.1 GCA_002457235.1 Puniceicoccaceae bacterium MED-G32 | reverse complement strand
GTTCTTGATTTGATTGAGGACGGTTGTCAGCAATTGCTTATCGATTGCAAAAAACAACTGAAACATTGATATTTACTTACACTTAGAAGGTTTTTTCTTCCGCTTCTTTAAAAGCTTTTTAACTTTTATTCGTTGATCTTCACGAACGATGTATCCAATGCAATTTTTCGTGCCACACAAACAAGGGTGATCTAAAAAGTGCTCCATATCATAGCCATAGTCATAAGTCAGTTCCTCGCCTTCTTCTATTTCCTTAATTGAATAAATCCATATTTCTCCATCATCATTAACCGCTTCACAATTTCCTTCACAAGAATGGTTAATATAGCGAGCAGGATTTTTGCCGACCCTTCCATCGATATCCCACTGCTCATCTATTTCAAAAATATAGACTAACCCTTCTCCAGATTTTTGGGCTGATTCTTCCCATTCTAGGGCACGTTTAGACGATTCCTCTTTTGATATTCTTTCCCCTAAATATTGAATAACTCTAGAGCCTTTTTTAATGGAACAATTGGCAAAAAGACCGTGATTATGAATCGATGAATCTTTTCTTTTGTATAACTTTTTTTCCATTATAGAAATTCATTAATTTATAGAACCTAGAATTCTGTTTTAAGATGTCGGACCATTAAATTATTTAGGGCTAATTTAGGTGACTTCTTATCATATATAATCGCATGAAGCTCATCTAAGATTGGGGTTTCCAAGTGGTCTCTTCTTGCTATTTGATAAAGACATTCAACCGCAACAAATCCCTCAACAACTGTTTTTTGCCCATCAAGAATATTATCAGATTGTACGCCTTTGCCTAAAGATTCTCCAAAAGTACGATTTCGACTCCATTCACCAAAACAAGTTGCAATTAAATCGCCAAATCCACTCAGTCCATAAAAGGTTTCTTTTCGCCCGCCCAAAGATTTTCCAATACTTACCATTTCATTAAGTGCACGTGTAATATAAGCAGATTTTGCATTATCTCCTAGTTTTAATCCATCACATAAGCCTGCACCGATTGCATAAATATTTTTCAATATTCCGCCATAGCCAACTCCTTTGAGATCGTCCGTTAGATAGACTCTAAATTTATCATTACTAATATTTTCTTGTATATTTTCCATGATAGGCGAACAAATCTCAACTGCAAGCGATAGAGCAGTCGGACCTTCAGCAGCAACCTCACTGGCAAAACTTGGCCCTGATAAAATACCCACAGGTGTATTTGGAAAATATTCACGAACAACTTCATAAGGCATCTTGAAGCTATCTTTTTCTAATCCCTTAGATAATATAACTAAAAGCTTTATATGATCATGGCCATTTGTTTCGTTAATAATGCGTTCACATACTGCTCTTAAGCCTTTGGCAGGGTAAGCAAGAAAGACGACATCTGCCTCCATTAAAATGGGTTCAAGCTCATAGCCAATTTGCAAAGATTCAGGAAGTCTAAATCCAGGTAAATAATCTGAATTTTCACGACTAGAGGTCAATTGCATAGCTTGCTCAATTCTTCTAGGTGATAAGCTCACACTGTGGCCACACTTCATTAGGTGTAATGCCATTGCTGTACCCCATGCTCCTGCTCCTAAAACACAACTATTCATTTGGATATTTCCTTTCAATTACTGCATTTTTATATTCTTGGAATGATTGAATCACATTCTCTGATAAATTGCTAAAGCTGTGGACAAAACTAGGTACAGCTTTTGTTGTTAATCCTAAAAGGTCATTAGAAACTAATATTTGTCCATCACAATGAACACCGCTCCCGATTCCAATTAATGGAATTTTTACCATCTCACTAATTTCTTTAGCTACAGTCTCGCTTATCATTTCTCCAATAAGCGCAAAACAACCTGCATCTTCTAAGGCAGTCGCATCTTGCATTAATGCTTTGGCTTCTGCTTCTGTTTTTCCAAATTTTCGATACTTACCTAAATTCTTAATCTGTTGTGGCAACAATCCAATATGGCCTAAGACAGGTATCCCTGAATCAACTAATCGTTTGATCGTTGGTGCTATAGAGCTACCGCCTTCAATTTTTACGGCACTTGCTCCTGCTTGAATTAACTTTCGACAAGCTTCAAAAATGTGCTCAAAAGCATCGTGACTATATCCGTAAGGAAGATCGCTGACAATTAATGCTTTCGTTTGTACTCTTGAGACTGCTGATGTGTGATGAAGCATCATTTCTAAAGTTACATTGATGGTAGTCTCAAAGCCAAGTATAGTCGTACCAACTGAATCGCCCACAAGCAACAAATCTATGCCCGATTGATCCGCTAATTGTGCCATAACAGAATCATAAACGGTTGTCGCAACGATTGGACGTACAGATTTTAAAGATTGGATTGTTTGGATATTCGTATTCACATTAAGAAATTTCTTAGCTAGATCTACTTTGAAAATTGCTGACTATTTGCTTTTTCCAAATAAGTAACAAAAGCAAACCAACTGTCTACGTACTCGTTCATTCTATACAATAATTCAGCTTTCCAATAATAAGCATAATTTGGAGGATTATCCATAGTTAAGATATGATCAACATATATTAATGCCTTATCATAATTTTTTTCATGTATCTCATTTTTCATCAAAACTACTCCCATTTCAATATCTGGATAATTCTGTAAGAAAACTCTTGGAATATATTTTTTACGCTCATTAACTGGATAAATATCGATTCTTTCTAGTGGAATGTGCTTTCTTAAAATCGATAAAGCATTCTCGAAATTTGCCAATTCCTTTTGTTTAAAAGCCTCTAAGATAGTTATATCAGAAATATTGTTTTTATACTTCGATATATATTCACTGTATCTATCAAAAAAACCTTCTTCTAGTAATCGTTTAAGGAATTGAAATTGGGAACTTTTATTGGATACAAAAAATCGATCTAGTGTATTGGATTCAATGTATTTTTGAAAATCCAAATCATTTAATAAGAGTGCAAATTCTACGGCATATTCGTTTTCTAAATAAGACAATTTTTCGAGGCTCAAAAGTAATTCATATTTGCCTTTCGAATAATGAATAAGCGACCTATAATCATCCAATTTAGCTAAGGGACTAAGCTCAAAATAAGCATCCCAAGCACTGTTAGCTAGGTTGAGATCATAATCGGAAAGCAGGTAACCTTGATGAAGAAAGATTCTTGGATTATTTCGATCAAAAAATGCTGTTTTATATACTGTTTTAATAATTTCTGCTTTATCCGCATTTGCTTCCAATAATTGATAAGTATTTAAAAAATATTTATTGGGATTGCTATTTGGAATAAGCGCATCTTTTTCTTCAATACCTATTTTTGAAAGAGCATTAAAATCAACATTTTCATCACATTGATCCGCATAGCTCAAACGGTAGCGGATATCAGATAGTAAAGGCTGATTTACAATTGAAACTGAAATCCAAAATACGCCCAAACATAACCAGCAAACTCCCAATAATTGGCAGGACTTCTTGGAGAAAATTGGCAAATTATTCTTTTTCATTCTTAGGCTCAAGTGAAGAAAGATCAGTAACATTAATAATGATCCAACACTCAGCCCTTCTGACGACATAACAAATCGAATAAAAAATACTATTACAATTAATGCATAGAAAAAACGATGGCGCATTTTTGAATTATTTAGCAGGCTAAAGTACTTAAATACCCAATAACTAAAAAATAGCATGAATGCAACCAGTCCAATCAATCCAAAATCCGATATATAGGTTAAGCTATATGAACCCCGATAAGAAAAATCATCTTTAAAATATTCTATAGGAGACAATTGAGGTAAAATAGCATGAGCAGTTGCGATACCATGCCCAAAAATATTAAACTGTTTAAATGATCCATATAAGAGCCACCAAAGCGCTTCAGCTTTTGCAAAAAAGAAGCTTCCTAAATCATGTACGA
The DNA here is from genome assembly GCA_002457235.1 of Puniceicoccaceae bacterium MED-G32. Classification (GTDB taxonomy): domain Bacteria; phylum Verrucomicrobiota; class Verrucomicrobiia; order Opitutales; family Coraliomargaritaceae. The sequence continues at coordinate 22,696 of NTJV01000012.1, read as the reverse complement.
TGATACCCCACCATGTTTGATTGAGATATAAAAAGACTCCAAAGCATGATAGCAATATAATGAGTGTAATTAATTTATGAACGATTGGCTTACCTCTTAGATAAAGCCTAAGAATCAACAAAAAACTTAACCCGTAAAAAAGTGTATAATAAAAGAACGACTGATTATGAATCAGAAAAAATAAGCTCAGCAAAGCACCAATAAACCCTAAAACGGAAACTAATTTATTTGATTTATAGGAATCAAAAAACAAAGCAACAGAACCTACACCGCCAACTAAAGAGAATAGACTTAAATTATTGGAATAATCTTTAATCGGACTTCGTTCATAGTTTTCGGAAAATAGAAGTCTCAATGTATCATCACCTAGTAAATATTGGATAGACCCAGCAAGAATAGTTAGACCGATTAATATTATTAATAATACCTCACTTCCTGCACTGTTTAATTTCCAACATGAAATATGGTAATAAAGTACAATTGAGGCCACTAACATTATAAATGCCTCAAGGCTTTTTAAAGGCATAATAGTGCCGATAAAGCCAAAACTAATATCATATTGCTCTAATGCTGTAGCTCTCCAATCAGAAATAAAATATGGCAAGTTCGGTAAAAAGGCACCTAAGGTGTATAAAATAATCCCTATTGAAAAAATATCAATAAAGATTCCCTGAGACTGAATATGAGGTCTCTTAAATAAGAGGACACCTAAATAAATAAAGAATAAGCCCTCACTGATAATTGTATCTACCGAACTGCCCAATAAAAAGAGATAAGCGACAATGAGCCCGAAGCCAAAAAAAGCACACTCAGAATGCCTAAAACCCTTACCTAAAAGCAGATTACCCGTTTTTCTGACGCTAGGACGATCGGATATCCTCTGTTTAGAGGCTGTTTTCTTTATAGAAGATCGTTTATCTTTATCGTAAAGTTTTTTCCCTAATGATTTAGCCTCTGTCGACCTTTTATATGAAGTAGTTTTTTTTAATAAATCACGAGGCTCACGATTATCTGCTCTACGTGACTTCTTTTTATTTTCTTCAATCCTTTGATTTCTCTTTTCAACAGGATTCAGTCCTTTAGGTTTTATTTTTCCTCTATTTTCCTTCGATGTCATTCTGGAATCTATTTTGAATTTACGATTCCTTTTACTAGACTCTCTGTTTCTTTCCTGCATTATTTTCGTTTTATAACAAATTAATCGATTCAATGAATTCTAACGATACTACAGCATTAACTGGGGTTTTAGAAAAAATAGTATTTTTTAATGATGAAAATTCTTACTGTATTGCTGAATTATCGATCAATAAGACAAACAAAAAAGTTACAATTATAGGGACATTACCCAACATTCAATGTGGAGAAACCCTTAGTGTCAAAGGAGAATGGTTAGAACATCAGAAACATGGGAAACAACTTAAAGTAAGTCAATTTTCCACAAAATTACCAGCATCGATTTATGGAATCAAAAAATACTTAGGAAGTGGATTGATTCGTGGCATAGGGAAATCTTACGCCGACAAGATTGTAGATTATTTTGGCACAGAAACTATTAAAATTATCAGTTCTGAAAGTGCACGACTCTCAGAAATCCCGGGTATCGGTCAATCCAGAGTGAAATCAATCAAAGCTGCTTGGGAAGAGCAAGTTGCAGTAAGGGATGTCTTACTATTTCTACAAACTTACGGAGTTACCCCATCACAATGCTTAAAATTAGTTAAAAAATATGGCATTAACACAAAACGGATTATCCAAGATCAGCCTTATAAAATTGCCGAAGAAATCGACCGCATTGGATTCAAAACCGCTGACCAATTAGCTCTAAATTTAGGCTTTCCCACAAATTCTAAGGAAAGGATTGATGCTGGTATTCAACATACCGTAAATAAAATTCAAGAAAGTGGCCATACCATTGCTTTGATTCCGATGCTTACTGAGCAGGCCTCGCAATTATTAGGGTTGGAAAAAAGGTTAATTGGGAACCGAATCGAGGCCCTCATTAAAGATAAAAAACTCTATGCAATTCAGGCCTATGATTCAGAGGATACGTTTCTAGGTCCAGCGGTACAAAGCCCAACCTATGCATTCTATGAAGCAAGAATTGCTGAAGCAATTCATCTAATATATAATTCGAAATCAAACTTACCTGATATAAAATTAGATTCCGCAATTAAATGGGCCCAAGAAAAAGCAGGGTTTCAATTTGAGTCTAAGCAAAGCCTTGCCGTACAAACCGCCTTATCCAATAAAATCACTATTATCACGGGTGGTCCGGGTACAGGGAAAACCACTATTTTAAGAGCGATTGTAGAAATCCTTTCCGCTAAAAAATGCAAAGTTATACTCGCTTCTCCAACAGGGCGGGCTGCACAAAGACTATCTGAAAGCGCTAAAAAGGAAGCAAGAACGATTCACAGGTTGCTCAAATTTGATCCTTCATCTGGTTCTTTTTTCCACAACAGAGAAAATTTATTAAGTTGCGATTGCATCATAATCGATGAGACAAGCATGGTAGACACACAACTTGCCGCTTCGCTCTTTGATGCGATACCGAGTACTGCACACCTTATACTTGTGGGCGACTCTGATCAACTGCCTTCTGTAGGATCAGGAAATATTCTTAGTGACCTTAAGCACGCTTCATTCTCAAAGGTTGTTCGCTTAGACACGATCTACCGACAGGCAAAAGAAAGCAGAATTATAACAACTGCCCATAATATTCTCAAAGGGGTCAATCAACCTGAAATGACTTTACAGAGCATGCATCATTTAGATCCAAAAATTGACTTCAACTTCATTGAAGCAGAGGACGATGAACGCATGCTCAAAGCCATTCTCTATCTCGTAAAAGATTACCTTCCTAAAGTTGACCCCAATCGAACTATTGATCCGATTCAGGACATTCAAATCCTTTCTCCTATGCATAAAGGGAGCGCTGGAATCCAAAATTTAAACGAAGCCCTACAAAACTGTCTTAATAATTCAACAAAAGCGAAGAGACGAATGGATGAGGAAAAAGATTACCAAAGTGCGAAACAAATTTTCTTTAAAGAAAAAACTCAAAAACCACTTCCTTTTGAAATTGCTTACGGAAACATTCAATATCGTATAGGCGACAAAGTCATTCAAACCATTAATAATTACGATAAAAATGTATTCAATGGAGATATAGGCATCCTTAAAGCCATAAGTGCTGATGCATCAACTGTAAGTATTGCCTACAACCAAAATCTGATTGAATACAAACGAAATGAGCTCTCCCAAATTCAACTTGCGTACGCACTATCAATTCATAAAAGCCAAGGCAGCGAATACCCGATAGTCATTCTTCCTTTAATGAAACAGCATTTCATTATGCTACAAAGAAATTTACTCTATACTGCGATTACTCGAGCCAAAGAAAAGCTATACATCATCGGCTCAGTTAATGCTTATTCCATCGCGGTAAAAAACAACAAGACCGATATTAGACGTACCAATTTAGCGAAAAAATTTAAAAAACTAATGGAAAATGATTAGAATTATTACATATTAATAATATCGTCCTTATTTTGAACGTTTCTAAATGTATCTAATCTAAATAAGTATCCTAATGATAATCTTAAAAAAATCATTTTTCAGACTGCTACTTGCGATTATACTGACTCAAGCAACGATTTGTATCTTAGAGGCTAGGCCGATATCCTATCCGAATAGTTGGACCGTCATGCAGCAATATAATTGGGAGAAGACTACTGTTCACATCCACTACTCTCCAAATGCAAAAAACTCAATCGGTTTTCTCGGAGCCTACTACGAAAAAGAAAAAGATCGTTTATACTCCCTTCAATGGAACCACCTGATCTTTAGGAAAAATCAAAAAAAATCTCAGTCAAATCTCTATTCTAAGATTCACTTGGGTCGCTTGAACAAGGAGATAAGCCAAACAAATGTCTTTCATAGTGCTTTCAACCTCTCTTATGATTGGGAAACAAGAAAGCATTTTTTACTGTATGCAGCAGAAGTTGAATACACGGATGATATTGGCTTAAAATCCACTACTTTTCATCAAAAAGCACGAATAGGAATAGCTCCTTATGTAGCACCCTACGGAAAACTACATACTTGGGTAATGCTTCAATTTGAACACCATCCAGACGATTCAGATTCCGATAATCATTTTATTTTAACCCCTATGCTTCGATTTTTTAAAGGCGATTACCTTTGCGAAATTGGATTAAATTCAAATAATCAAATATTATTCAACTCAATTATTAGATTCTAAAAATGAAAACTATAACCTTAATTCTCAGTATTTTCTTAAGCTCTCTTAATTTTTTATCGGCTGAAATTTCCGAAAAAAACAACTTTGACATTACAATCCATGTCAAAGGACTCGTTTGTGATTTTTGTGCCCGAAGTGTTGAAAAAACATTTAGTAAAACCGAAGTGGTGGAACGCATCAAAGTCGATTTAGACAAGGGACTTATTGAACTACAACTTACAGAAGGAAGCACGCTGTCGGATAAAAAAATTCAAAAGCTGATAAAAGCGAGTGGCTACGCATTAGAGTCTATAGAGAGAAATAAATGAAAAACGCTTTATCTTATTTCACACTTTTCTCTTCAACAGGCACTCTGCTTTGCTGTGCATTACCTGCTCTTTTAGTGACGATAGGAGCTGGAGGAGTGATGGCTTCAATCTATGCAAATGTTCCCGGTTACATAACTTTTGCCCAAAATAAAAACCTCTTATTCTTACTTGTAGCAGTACTGCTATTAATTAACGGCCTGATTTTATGGCTAAACCGAAATGCACCCTGTCCAGTAGACGCTACGAAAGCAGAGATCTGCATGAAATCTCGTAAAATAAGCCGTACGATTTATTTTATATCATTAGGGATTTATTGTGTAGGATTCTTTTTTTCCTATTTAGCGGCTAAGTTGATTTAGTTGTTAAACTTGATCCTTCTGCATCAATTGATCCATAACAACTGAAGCCAAGGTAAACCCAATAGTCCCCGTCAACATGGATGAAGATCCAAATCCTGCATCGCAATTTAACCGATAGTCCCCACCTTTTTCTCTTTCACAACTTACAGTTCCATCCGCCTGTGGAAAAGAAGGCTCTTCTTCAGAAAAGACACAAGGCACATGAAACTTTTGTCGTTCAAACTTAGAAAAGCCATAGTCTCTTCTAAGACGTTTTCTCACCTGTAATAATAGAGGGTCGTTTTTTGTTTTCGCTAAATCTTTCACGACTATTTTTGTCGGATCTAATTTGCCCCCTCCCCCGCCACAAGTAACAATCGGTATTTTCCTTTTTCTTGCTTCCGCTATGAGTAACGATTTGTGCGAAACCGAATCGATTGCATCAACAATACAATCATAATCTTGAGACAATAATTCGTCCGCCGTTTGTTCTGTAAAAAATTGTGTTTTTTCAACAACCGTACACTCAGGAGCAATTCCAGATATGCGTTCTTTCAATGCTAAGGACTTAAATCGACCAACCGTTGAATCCAAGGCTTGTACCTGACGATTTACATTACTTAAACAAACTTCATCTAAATCAATTAAAGTTAATCGGCCAATGCCTGATCGCGCTAAAGCTTCTACTGTCCAAGAGCCAACCCCTCCCAGTCCAACAATAGCTATGTGTGCTCTTGGTAATACCTGTAAAGCATGCTGACCATATAATCGCCCTAAAGCGCTAAAACGTAATAAATAATCGCTCATCTTTAAAATTTACAATAAAAAGCACTGAAAAATGTCATCATTAAATCAATCTAAAAATTCGCTTCCACTTTATCTTTTTTATGCCAAAGTACGGACATGGTAACATTAGAGTCAGTCATTTCTTATTGTCAAAAACGCTTAAGCATTGATTCGATAACCGACTTCGATAATGCATACAATGGTCTGCAACTTGAAAATAATGGCAGCGTTACAAAAATCGCTGCATCAGTTGACGCAGGCTTAATACCACTGCAACAAGCCTCACAAGCAAAGGCGGATCTCCTCCTCTGTCATCATGGTTTATTTTGGTCACCAATTACGCCAATTAAAGATCATAATTATAAAAAAATTAAAACTGCAATCGATAATAATATCGCCGTGTACAGCGCACATTTGCCACTAGATTGCCATCCCCAAATCGGTAATAATGCTCTTCTTGCTAAAGCACTTAACTTAGAGGTTATCGATACTTTTTTAGAATACAAAGACACCAACTATAGTTTTATTTGTCATCCTAATGGATGCACAAGAACCATGCTTACGGAACGACTTAAAGCATTATTTCCAGATACCTTTTCTTCGATACTTTATGGAAGCGAAACCCCTGAAAGAATTGCCATATTAACAGGAAGTGGTCAAAGCGCAGTACCCTACTTAAAAGCAAATAACATCGATACATTAATCACTGGTGAACTCAAACAGCAGCACTTTAATATGGCTCAAGAGTTGGAACTCAACTTATATCCTTGTGGTCATTATGCTACTGAAACATTCGGGGTAAAAGCATTAGCCGAGGAACTCGCAAATCATTTTAAAATCGAATGGACGTTTTTAGATCAAAACTGTTTAATTTAAATATCTCAAAAAAGTAATGAAAACAATAGCAATTATTAATGGACCCAACCTAGACCGACTTGGTGCGAGAGAGCCCTCAATTTATGGCGATCAAACACTTGCTGATCTAGAAAAGCAAATGACAGCTGAAGCTGAATCACTCGATCTCAAATTAGTGTTTCATCAATCAAACCATGAAGGTGTCATCATAGATACAATTAACAAAACACTGAGTGAATCAGATATTGCTGGCATTATAATTAATCCTGGAGCACTGACACATACTAGCCTAGCTTTAAGAGATGCTCTTTCAGGATGCGACATTCCTGCCATTGAGGTTCACATAAGTAATATTTACCAAAGAGAAGCAATCAGACAAACCTCGATGTCCGCACCTGCCTGCAAGGGAGTGATTTCTGGTCTTGGATTTGAAGGCTATAATGCAGCACTTCGTTTTTTGAATACCATTATTTAATTAATTCCTTAACTTCACTCGTTTCTTTACTTTCTGGATTTTCGAGTGCTACTAAATTGTTTAAATTACCAAAGTATTCGTGAATATCTTTTACAATATTCACGTCTTTAAAAGTAGAATCAAACAATTCTCTTTTTTCCGATTTTAGCATCTGGATACGCTCCTCTATTGTACCTTTAGTAATCATTCTATAGATAAAGACTGGCATTTTTTGCCCCATTCGATGGACACGATCGATAGCTTGATTCTCTACAGCTGGATTCCACCATGGATCCATAAGGAATAAATAATCCGCTGAATTCAAGGTCACTCCTGTACCACCCGCTTTAAGGCTAACTAAAATGATAGCCGAATTAGGGTCCTCTTGAAATTCTCTAACGGGCAGACTACGATCCCTAGTTGACCCTGTAAGTTCATAGATATTCAACTCAGGGAAATGTTTATTTAAAACGGGCTTTAGGCGATCTATTAATTTTACAAACTGACTAAAAATAACCACTTTGCGCTTTTTAATTCCATCAAAAGCTTCATTCAGGCGAGACAGTAAAACAATGATCTTTCCACTTTCTTCAGCATCAAAGTCCACCTCTGGTATAATTCCTGGATCGCAACAAACCTGCCTTAAACGAGTTAATAAAGTGAATAAACTGAGTCCCTTTTGCTCAACACTCTCTCCGGATTCATCGGTGATTAAAGCCAATTCCTTATTTAAGAAAGCATTATAAATAATCTTTTGCTGACCCTTAATTGGGCAAATCAAATCTACCTCCGTTTTTGCTGGTAACTCTTGAGCCACACGTTCTTTGAGTCGACGTAAAATAAATGGACTAATCTGTTTTTTAACATGATTGGAAAATTCTGATATCCAGTTAGCATTACCAGATTGTAGGGCTGTTTCAAATTCTTGCATCGACCCCATCAAGCCAGGCATCAAAAAATTAAAAATAGACCATATATCTAAGAGCTTATTCTCAATAGGTGTACCTGTTATCGCAAGGCGATATTTTCCGTCTAATGCATAACAAGCCTGACTTACCTTCGCTAATGGATTTTTAATACATTGAGCTTCATCTAAAATTAAATATTCAAAGGTAACTTCCTTTACTTGATCGACATGTCTTCTCAAAAGCGAGTAGCTAGACAACCATAGAACACCCTTCTCATTTTTAGGAAGGTGGTCCGATTTTAAAACCTGCACTTGTAGTTGGGGATACCAACGCTCTATCTCCATTTTCCATACAGGGACTACACTTGCTGGACAAACAATGATGCTTGATTGATTAAAGTCCGCGCAATGAGCAATCAAAGTGAGTACTTGAAGAGTTTTCCCTAAGCCCATTTCGTCAGCAAGTAAACAATGTCCTCCATTATTGAACATATGCTGCATCCAAGCTACCCCTTCTGCTTGATATTCTCTCAAAAAACTAGGTAAAGAATATTGGAGATTTTCATGCTTTTTCCTATTTTTTAACAAGCGATCTCTCCAACGTTTTAATTCCCCTGCTAAATCAAATTGTATCCCTTTGTCTAACCATAAGGAATAGAGCATATAACGAGGCCATTCTTTTAAATTCTTTTCATCAAAACTTATTTCCCAATTTTTAATCGCCTTTGATTGTTCATCTTGTATCGAAATAATTCCTTTACCTTTAATAAAATGTGTGCCCTTTGAATATTTGGTTAAATACTGAGCATCCTTCAAATCCATTAACTCTGAACCTAATCGGAATTGATAATTCATACGCATTTTACTACGCCCCGCACTTTCCGCACGACCCAAAATTTCTATCTCCTGTAGTCCTTGCGCCATTTCTTTAGCCCCTTGGTCTAAAGAAAATGAACCAAAAATACTTTCCCAACGTTTCTTAGCATGAGAGAAAAATCCTGCGATTCTTTCAAAATCTGATAAGAAGAAGTCGCCTTTTTCTTTCCTAAAGCGGAAGCCTACCTCTCGAGTCAAAACCGTTAATTGGACAATCTTCTCACGCTCTGACTCACTCACTGCTTCTGAATCACTTGCAAATACAGAATCCTTGTTGCCGAATTTATCGAGCCACCATGTTTTTAAAGTTAAGCCTCGATCAGTACCGAAAAATTCAAGAATTAATTTTCTTTGAGTACGCTTTTCTCTTTGACTTGCACTATTTTGCTTTCTTCCAATTCTCTTATCTTTAGAGCTATTGTCACCCGTTTGCCTTTTTTGTTCTAACTCTATGGAAATTGGGCTAATTTCATCAGCAACTAATTCTTCAATTTCATACAAGCCTGCTGCAGCAATCGTATGTCCCAATTTTGTATCACTTGTCGAAGAACGTATTTTAAACGAACCATCCATCCAATCGACAATCGAATAATGTAAATCTTTTCGGGTAAAAGCATAATGGATCGTTGCTGCATCCTCTGACAATTCAATACCTTTAACCTCTCCTGATAAATAAAGCTTTCTTGCATCAGATAAAACCTCATCAGAAAACAACTCTTCCCAATCAATTTGGATATAATCAAACCATTTTTCGAGTGAGATTGAGTTGTATGAACGTGTCGGCTCTTTAGGAAACATAAAGTAAAATTAAATAATTTTTAATTTTACTGGGCAAGTTTTAATATCAGAAATTATAAAAAATTATATTTATTCCCAAACGCCTAAAGCATTCAATTGAACCAATGCTTTTTCACCCCAACCTTTATTCGCTGCAGGACTTGCAGGACTTGGATGCAAAATTCGCCCAAATTTGATTGATGGGATTTCTTTTAAAGCTGATTTTGCTCGTTCTTCAGCGAAAACACCCACACCAATCACCCACTCAACTTGCAAAATCTTAGCTACTGAGAGCAAATGCTTGTCACACAAGCGGTATAACTCGTTTGATTCTTCGACAGGTAATTTATCAGGTGTGCGATTTCTTCCAGATGTCTCCATGAATACCAATGGGCAATAATTTAAGACATAATGTGATTTAAAAAATTCTTCTGCAGAGGGGAATTGTTCTTTAAAGAAGCCCCACAAGCGCTGCCCACTCACTTCACTTCTTGGGCAATCAAATCCCTCAATCAATCGCTTAGGGTGCTCCTTCTTTGGTTTGCCAACCAGAGTATGTACACCGATCCAATCTCTCACATGTTGAATCTCACCAAAAGGGATACCCGTTTGTGCCATGCCAAAGGGACCTGGATTCATCCCCATAAATAAAACTTTCTTATGCGAATTACCCCATTTTTGAATATAAGCCTCATGTGCATTCCAAGCGTAAGACAACGGATTATAGATATGAGTAGTCGGTTCGGCAAAGTGCAACCTATCTACTTCACAAGACAACTCTTTCCCTGCACTTATTAACTGCTCTGCAATACTCATCTTAGGTCGATTGTTCAGAATCACTGTGACCCAAATCTTTTTCTGGTGAAACAAAATCCCGAATTAATTGCTTAAGGACTTTCAACTCAGGAAATCCTCCTTCCGTTTTTCTATCCCAAAAGACTTTAGAATTAGACGATACTCTAAAAGTTCCAGATTCTAAAGATGGTTTTAAAGTAACTCCTCCAATTTCACCCTCAAAAGTTATCAAGAGTTCTTGGGCGACCCAAGACGCACGGGTAAGCCAGCGACAACCTGTGCAGTATTCAACTGTTATCATTATTTTTTCTGATTCCATATTTCGAACGTATATTTCAAATCCTGATAGTTCGAATCTATTTTTGAATGACATTCAAAAGTAGATTCTTCAAACTTTGGAAAAAAAGTATCCCCTTCGTATGTGTCATTAATTCGCGTAAGGTGTATAGCCCCTGATAGGTTCAAGCTATCCCTATATATTGATTCTCCACCACATATCCAAATCGGCTTTTGAGAGGCTTCCGCTATTAACAATGCATCTTTCAAACTAGATGCATGATTTACCAGAGGATGATCTATCTTTGGAGCTTGATGACTCAGAACAATATAGGTTCGAGCATTATCCCAATCTGGCTCCTTGACCATTTCCTGAAAACTCAAACGCCCCATAATTAATATACCATTTCTGGTTTTCCTTAAAAAAATTTTCCAGTCTTCGTCGATTGACCAAGGTAAAACCCCATCTTTCCCAATCACATAATTTTCAGAAATCGCAACAATTTGATTAATACGGCTCAAGGGCCATAGCGAAGACTCTATTTGAGAAAGTTCCGATGTATCCAGAGCTTTTAGAAAATGCTTTGCTTGATTATCAAAAGAATCAATTTTAATGCGTAAATTAGGATTAATCGAGCACAAGGGCTTTAAAACAAAGTCACGCTTTAAAATATGAGGATGAGGAACTGTAAGAGTTGCCTCTGTTGAAGAAAAATCCTCATACCATAAAATATCTAAATCAATAATTCGATTTGTCCAAACATCCGTCTTAATTCGACCCATTTCTTGTTCGACTGCTTGGCAACAATCCAATAAATCCCATGGACTTAAATCCGTAAATCCTTCGATGACCGCATTACAAAAATCATTTCCGTCTTCGATCCCAATTGCCCTATTTTCATAAATTCCACTACTTTGAGTCACAACTAGCGCATTCATCCTTTCAAGCAAACAAACAGCTTTCCTTAAATGTCCCAATCGATCACCCATATTTGACCCTAGGCCAATATAGACTGTTTTTAGCGGCATATGGTAACCTCCGCGGCAAAATAATCGCAGATACAATTTACAGGAACCGAAGGCTTTTTCACTGTAACTGTCGCACTTTCAATAGCCGGAAAATCTTCTAATAAACTAGAAGCAATTGCATTTGCACAGGCTTCAATTAAGTTGAATCGTTTAGTCTCAAAAATAGACTGAACTAAAGCATATATTTCCACATAATTCACCGTATTATCGGCATCATCCGTTTCATAAGCAGCCTGATCATTCAACTCAACAATTACATCAATTTTAAAACGCTGACCTAATTTCGCCTCTTCCTCGGTCAAACCATGCCGAGCAAAAAATGCTAAATCTTTTAATTTAATTCTAGTTTTTTTCATAGTGAGTGCAGTGATTAATGACTTTTAAACAGTGACTATTTTCTAAAACATCATGAACTCTGACAAAGTCAACATCGTGAATCGCAGCCAAAGCAGTTGTAGCTAAAGTTCCCGATAGCCTATCCTTCGGATCTTCCAAATTAAGTAATTTAGCAATCATTGATTTGCGAGATGCGCCCAATAAGATGGGTTTTTCAAATGCATTAAAAGCATCTAAATTTCTCATAATTTCCCAATTGTCTTCAAATGATTTTCCAAATCCTAATCCTGGATCAAAGCAGATACTCTCTGCACGAACTCCAGCCTTTAAAGCGATATCTAGTGACTGTTTTAAATAATCTTTTATGTGTTCAACTAGTTGCCCTTTATCGCTGATTCCTTGTTCACTATTGTGCATTAAAATACAGGCAGCATCATACTTGGCAATTGTTGTGGCCATTGCAGGATCTCCTTGCCCTCCCCATATATCATTAATAATATCGACACCTGCTTTTAAGCAAACCTCTGCTACTTCAGATTTAGATGTATCTACTGAAATTAAACAATCTGTTTCTCCACGTATTTTTTCTATGAATGGAAGGACTCGTTTTATTTCTTCTTCTACAGATATAGGCATATGTCCAGGTCGGGTGGATTCACCACCGATATCGATTATCGAAGCTCCCTCTGAAATCATCTTATGGAAATGCTCTTGAGCACGATCAAGGTCTACAAACTGACCTCCATCAGAAAAGGAGTCGGGGGTAAGATTTAAGATACCCACGATATGAGTTTGTCCACCTAAAGGTAAAGACTTGCGCTTTGTACGAAAAATCCTGCTTGCTCCATTATCCATAACTAATTCAAATTAACCGACTCAGATTGAGCAATTCTTTTCAAAATAGATTTAGTTTCTTCAATCTTTGAAAGAGAGCTCTCAGTAAAAGAAAGTACCGATTGATTGGAGAAACCAGCAATTTCCAATATTGGCAGAATTCCTACAATAGAATTAGTCATAAAGCATCCATCCATAGCTTTCAAATCTTCCACCTTTATTTGCTTTTCCTCAATGGCTAAGGCTTCTAATAAAACAGCTCGAATAATACCCGGAAACAAACCAGTCTGTATAGAGGTCGTAATTACTTGATTACCTTTTATGAAAAAACAATTACCGACACAAGTTTCACACACCTCACTTTTTGTGTTGAGTCTCAAATAATCAGTATACCCTACGGCTTTAGCTTCTTTTAAAAGCCAAATATTCTCTAAATAATTATGCGTCTTATATCCTGCATAAACTGAATTTTCATTTATTGGGTGAGTATTTTTTAAACAAAGTTTTCCATTTGTATCATTGATGAAACGCTCCCTCGAATAAATATATAACACAGGCCCAGTTGCTAAAACCATCAAAGATAACTTAAGAACAAAATTATTTTTTCCATTTTCATGAAAATACGCTATAATCGCCTCAAGACTAGTGGATTCATCGGCATCGGATAGAGTATAGGCAAATAAATGTAATGCAGATTCTTTTAGTCGAGACCAATGCCGAGACCAAAATTGCAATCGCCCTTCGCTAATCTGCAATGACTCAAAAATACCCATACCATGGCTAAATGCCGATTCCCTTGGATCTATTGACAACCGCTCACCTGGATGAATTTTCTCTATTCTAAGCATAAACTTTTTAATGTTGTTTCAATTGCCAAGCCCTTTGCTCCTGTTTCCATATATTCAGCTTCTGGGTCTGAATCCCAAACAATTCCACTACCCACATTATAATATAGACGATTCTTTGTATATTGTAGCGTACGAATAGAAATATTGAATTCAGCATCTTGATTAAAACCAATATAACCAAATGAACCGCAGTAAAGACCACGGCGATGATTTTCTAACTTTTCAATGATTTCCATTGCCTTAATTTTGGGTGCACCAGTAATTGAACCCCCAGGAAACATTGAATGAATAGCATCAAATACATCATATTCAGGAGATAGCTTTGCTTTCACTTCAGCCGTAGCATGCATAACGCTTTTATAATATTCTATATTATAATCAGTATTGGCAGATACGCTGCCAAATTCAGCAATCCTTCCTAAATCATTACGCTCTAGATCAATTATCATCAGTAGCTCTGCACGATCTTTTTCTGAAAGCTCCAAATCTTTGGCAAATAAACGATCCTCTGCTTCTGTTTTCCCCCTAGGTCGTGTTCCCTTGATCGGGCGTGTCACTAAGCTATCCTTACTTTTTTTCAAAAACTGTTCTGGAGAAGTTGAAATCAATTGAACACCGTCACCATTGAAAAACCCACTGTAGGGTGCAGGATTTCCTTTTCTCAAAGCTTGATACAAATCAACCAAAGCCCCATCAAATAAAACATCTCTACGGCGAGATAAATTCACTTGATAAACGTCTCCTGAAGCAATGTAAGACTTTATCTGCTCTATTGATGCACAAAATTCAACTCGTGACGTATCCCACCGCCAATCACTGAACGAAAATTTTTTATCTATTTCAGAGTGAGTCTGAGTCTTATGCGATTGGATAATCGAATCCAATCGACTGAAAGTATCTTCGGCTGATTGCCTCACCTCTGAAGCAATAAGAAAGACCTCTCCAGAAACTGAGTTCTTAGCAACAATTCCATCATATAAACCAAAACAATAATTCGGTATCGCCAAATCATTGACTGATTTACTCGGCACATTTTCTAAACAACGACCATAATCATAGCTGATAAACCCTACTGCACCACCAAGGAAAGGTATTTCGCAAAAAGTATCCTCTTTATAATCACTCATTAATTTACGGAGTTCCAATAAATCATTCCCTCCCGTTATTAATTGAAACGGCTCTGAACCATAAAAACTCCAACCCCCTAAGTGATCCACTATTTGAGTACTATCCAAAGCAAAACCAAATTTCCTACCACAAAATATATCAACCAAGTCTCGGCTCGATAAAGCATTTGAGTATGATTTAATTTGCATATGAACAATTATTTACGAGCAGCCTTAGAAAAAAGCCATATGCCCAAAAATTGAAAAAGAATATTTGGAATCCAAATCAGTAAGTCTGATCGTATCCCCTCCACGCCATCAAACCAAGACATAAAAACAGTTAAAAGATGGTATAATAAAGCAATGAGCAAAGCGATTAACACATTGATCAAAGATTCTTTACGACCTACTCGGATTGCCAAGGGAATAGCAACCAACGATAAAGCAAAAACTGAGTAAGCCTGAGATAAATTTTCATGAATGTATAATTGCAAGTGTTTGCGCTCTTCCGAAATCATGCCATCTGACCCTTCTTCTTTTTCTCTCAAAACTTTTCGTTCATCCATCAATTGAGGAAAGGTCATATCCTTATAACGAACTGGCCCCGTTGATAAATTTTCAAATAGTGCATTTAAAGGAAGAACAATCGGAAGTGACTGAAAATATAAAATTTTTGGACTATTTGCATTAATACTACTGGTATCTAGAGTCGTTCGCCCCTCAATGCTTCCATTCTGTAGATTAAGCAACAGTGACCTCTTATTTTTATCGTAATCCAATTCCCCGCTTTGAGCCCTGACAAAGAGCTGCACTTCTTCCGCTTCATTCAATTCCCATACCCAAAAATCTTTTAATTCCTTTCCCTCACGATCATTCACATAAATGACATAACCAGGAAAGTCTTTCACGAATTTCTTTTCTTGAATAAAACCTATGGGATTCTCTGAAAGCGACTGAGCTATTAAAGATCGATAGGTTAAAGTTGACTTCGGCCCATAGTACAAACTGAAGGCTGCACTTATAACCATCCCTAAAAATGCGATTAAGAATACAGAGGATGCAATTTGATATAAACTGAATCCGGATGCCTTCATCGCAGTGATTTCTTCATCTGCACACATTCGACCCAATCCAATTAATATTCCTGACAATACAGCAAATGGTATAGCATATATGGCGAGATGTGGAATCAATAATGCCATTAATTGAAGAAATAACTTAAAGCCTAGCTTGCCACTCGTGAGTAATTCTGACAAATCTCGAATCGTTTCTCCCATTAATAATACGAAAAGAAAAAAGCAAAAAGAAATACCGATAGAAATTAACAATTCCTTAAATATATAACGATGCAGTAAATTAATCATACGAATTTCTTTTTCAAAGTTATCATTGATAATATGACATTATCCACTAGTAAAGTTAACATAATCCAATCAACAACCATAAAGAACAAAATATGTCTCAAACAGAACAAGAAATCATTCAGATATTCAAAGATAGCGGTGCATTATTAGAAGGCCATTTTGTTCTCAGATCTGGACTTCATAGTGGCCATTTTTTTCAATGTGCTCAAGTCTGCCAATATTTAGACAAAGTGACTCGCTTAGCAGAAATCCTAGTCGAACACCTGAAAGACTATGAGGCGACAACAGTTGTCGGAAATGCAATGGGTGGCCTAGTTATCGGACAAGAAGTCGCAAGACAACTCAACAAGCGATATATATTTTTAGAAAAAGAAAACGATCGGCTTAAATTAAGGCGAAATTTCAAATTCTCACCTGGCGAAAAGATCCTAATTATTGAAGATGTTATCACTAAAGGAGGAAGAGTCTTTGAAGCAATCGATGAAATTAAGGCTCATGGCGGAAATCCTGTAGCTGTTGGTGTAATAGTAGATAGAAGTGCTGGAAAAACCCAGTTTGAAATACCCCACCACAGTCTCGCCGAACTTAATTTTCCCACTTACGAAGCCGATAAGTTGCCAGAAGAAATAAAGAGCATCCCAACCTCTAAACCTGGAAGCTAATTACCTTAAAGAATCTATAAACGAGTCATAAATGATTAAACTGTTCAAAATATTCGCTCGTAGCCCAAGCTCTTTACCAACTTTTTTTCGATTTGCTGGCGTTGGAATCAGTATCTCTATGATCGATATTTCCCTACTCTATTTACTTAAAGAATTTGATTTTTTAAATATTTTTGTATGTCGTTCAATTTCCTTATCCACTTCTATATTATTTGGCTACTTTTTGAACCGATACTTCACTTTTCATC
The DNA here is from genome assembly GCA_002457235.1 of Puniceicoccaceae bacterium MED-G32. Lineage (GTDB taxonomy): Bacteria > Verrucomicrobiota > Verrucomicrobiia > Opitutales > Coraliomargaritaceae. The sequence goes on along the minus strand of NTJV01000012.1, from coordinate 5,633 downwards.
ATATAGAGATTGGAAGAGCCCTTTGGCACTCAATCATTCGACATTTTAGTGTACATGCAGTAGGTGGCATTTTAAACATGCTTATTTTTCTCATCAGTTTGCCCATCCTTAAAAAAATCTTTTTAGAAACTCAATTTATTGAACTGATATTTCTTGTTGCTATTATTTTTGGTGGTATTGCTGGATTAACTTTCAACTTTTTCTTTTCAAAGAAAATGGTTTTTGATAAGTAATGTTTAATGTATTCACTTTTCTTCAGAAGCTTATACCTCTACTCTTTTGCCTATTTTGACGCACTGAGGTTTGATAAGAAAAGACATACCCCATTCAGTCTTAATCGACTTCTCTTTCTTACTATACTATTTCCCCCGTTTTTAGCGCTACAAATTATTCATCAAATCAGTTTTGTATTGGATGATGTCTTATTCCAGGACTATAAAAGTCATCCCTGCGATAAGCTTCTCTTTATAATAGGCATACCTAGAAGTGGCACTACATTTATCCACAGGACTATCGCAGCAGCAGCAGAAACATCTACCTTTTCTACTTGGGAAGCTATTTTTGCACCTGCTATTTGTGAAAAAAAATGTCTGAGATTTTTCCATACAATAGACAGTTTTATCGGAAGGCCTTTCGGCCGTATTTTAAACTTTATCATTCGGCTCTTTGGTGATGATTTTCATAATGTGCATTCTGTTACCTTAGATGCACCCGAGGAAGATTACCTCACGCTCTTGCCAATCGGTGCCTGCTTAATTCTACTTTTTGCTTTTCCCAATAGTCCCAAACTAAAAGGCATGATTGATTTCAAAAATATGGCAGGTAAGGAAAAGGCACTCATATTAGCATTCTACAAAAAGAATATTCAGAGGCATCTTTATGGCAAAAACAGAAACACACTATTTATTTCAAAAAATGCGGCATTTTGCACCTGGCTTCCCGAGCTTAAGTCACTATTTCCTCAAGCTCAGTTTATAGTAACGATCCGAGACCCAGAAACCGCAATTCCCACCCAACTCAATGCACTAAAGTCAGCCAGAGCGGTATTTGGAACTGATCCCAATGGCATAGCTACTAGAGCAATCATCCAACAATCTTTCGAAAAAAATTATACCTCCGTTTTTCATTTTCTAAAAAGTACCTCTAAAATGAACTGTGCCCTTATCCAGCAAGAAGAATTAAGAAAAGATTCTATCGGCATTTTAACAAAAGCAATTAATCAACTCGCAATAAAACTACCAATTGAGTCAATCCAAGTAAAATCCTCCAAGGACAACAAAACGGTTTACAAAAAAAATACATCCGTGCCACAAGATCCGATTGACCCAAGTATCACAAAAATCTATAAATGCATTATTGAATTGGACCTTTCAATCAATAGCTAAACCTTTATTTTAAGCTCTGATACATGAATAAAAACGAGAAAAAATCTACTACAAGCGTTGCCTTTTTCTCCGACTCATTGCCGGAAAGAAATGGGACAGGGGCTTACTATTTTGATTTACTCAAATCTTTAAAATCTGAAATTCCAAATATCGAAATATTTCAACCTCTCCATAATGTTCGATTGAATTTTCTATCCATTCCTATGCCGGGGGATCCTTCACAAAAATTAATTACTCCGAACTTATTTAGAATTCACAAAGGCCTAAAGAAACTTAAACCAAAGACCATTATTTCTGTCACACCCGGACCCTTTGGGCTTGTCGGGTATCTATATGCCAAAAAGCATAAATTGAAATTCATTACCGCATTTCATACCAACTTTGAACAACTCACAAAAATCTATTGGAATCCACTCACACGATCTTTCGCTAATTTATACCTAAGATCCATCAATAAATTACTCTGTCAAAATAGTCATCTGACTCTAATTCACAATTCAGGGCTAATTCAAGAGATGGAATCACTCGGTAGCAAGAATCATAAAATAATGGGCACACCCTTGCCTGAATTTTATTTAGAAAAGCCGCTAAAGGCTCCACCTAATACCATTAAACAAATTTGCTTTGCCGGTCGCTTAGCCGCAGAAAAGAATATCGATCTTATCATACAAGCCGCTGCACATTTTTCCCAAATCAAATTTGTAATCATTGGAGAAGGTCCTCTGAGGAATAAACTTAAAAAGCAAGCCAGTCCCCTAAAAAATGTTCAATTTATGACATGGCTCAATCGTGAAGAGTTAGTCAACATGGTCGATTTGTCTAATGCTCTACTCTTGCCGTCCAAAATAGAAACTTTCGGTTCCGTAGCCTTTGAGGCAATGGCTAGAGGGCGTCCCGTAATTGTTTCGAAAAATGCTGGTATAAATGAATGGGATACTCTCAGTAAATGCATCCTGCAATTAGAGAACGAAGGTGAACTCATCAACTCAATACAAAAGCTCATTGATATGAATCCTGAAGAGCGCACGACACTCTCAAATAATGCCAATTCTGCAGCCCGAGAATTCCACACAAATACTATTCAACAATGGATAGATTTACTTATCGAAGAAAGTGTGTAGATAAAACACTGAAGTAAATATGAAAGCTATAGTTTCAATCCATGATTGTATGCCAGAAACCATGGATAAGATTCAACATATTCTTCAGTGGTTAAAAGACCGAAATATACCACCAGTAACCATTTTAGTCAGTCCAGGAAAAGATTGGACTGAAAACCACTTACAACTTCTGAAAGAATATGTACAGGAGGGATATACCTTAGCTGCTCACGGATGGCACCACCACACCCAGCCAAAGAAAATTTTACACCGAATACACTCACTCATAATTTCAAAAAATGTAGCGGAGCATCTTGATCTAAACCAAGAAGGCATTCTGGAACTACTCAACAAATCATACCAATGGTTTATTCAACAGAAATTACCGCCTCCCGAATTATATGTGCCGCCCGCATGGGCACTGGGTGCTGTCGACAAGAAAATTTTATGTAAGACTCTATTTAAACAAATCGAAGTCACAAGAGGACTGATCCATATAAGCTCAGGCAAAAAACCAAAACTTCAGACTCTGCCATTAACCGGCTATGAAGCTGATAGCCCTTTTCGAGCAAACTTCCTCTCAAGATGGAATCAATTTCAACAAAACCAAGCACAGATCAAATCACTCCCTCTTCGAATATCGATTCATCCATATGACCTTGAACTACCCATTGCAGAGCAACTAGAACGACAAATAAATAGCGTGGGAACTTTTCTCAATTACAGCGACCTAAGCTAATCACTCATCAATTCGAACCCAACGACTCGCTTGAGCTATCGAAAATTGAAACTTTCTGGAATGCTCTCGAATTAAAAAAGGCATATCCCAAGACTTCAAAAGCTTGAACCCTCCCTGTCCTTCTAAAGCTTCCCTCAAACCAGAAAAAGAGTCTTCCGCATTTGCACCAAGCCAACGATCTTTGGGAGTAAACGACTCTAACCAAGTGAAGGGAGTCGTCATAAACAATTGTCCATTTGGTCTCACCAAACTGGATAAACGATCGAGCAAAGCTTTTGGATTTGATAAACGACAAATGAGATTACACGCCAAGACGCAATCAAAGTCTCCTAAATCCTCTCGCAAGTTCTCGGCATTTCCCACCTCAAAAGAAACTCGATCCCTTTGTACATCTGGCTCCAAAACTACTTCTTCGGAAATCGATTGGAGACCAGAGACTAAACGATCCACAGCGAGCCGACCGGTGTTTTTCAAAATCTTTGCTGCATCAATGAAAGTTTCAGAATAATCAATACCCACCACTGAATCAAACATTTGAGTCATTTCAAAGGCTGATCGTCCCACAGAACAACCAAGGTCTAAAGCTCTAGCCTTATTTGGCAATAAATCAAAATCTACGCCTTCCCATACGCACCGTTTTGAGAAATCAAGCGCTTCAGAAATCGGGAAATTATAAGGGAACAATCTCTCTTTACTGGCGTAATGAAACAATAAATACTGATTCAATAAATCATCTGATTCATACAGGGTATGCATTTGAATCGTGAGGATTAAACTAAAGCAGGAGTATCTGCTTCTAAAACTGATACCATGAATTCAGCTGGTTTGTATTTTTGAATCAATATCTCAGTTTTTCCGTTTTTGAACATGCGTACTTCAGGCAAACGAATCTCTGGTGTTTTATGAGGTGCATATAGAACATCGTCATGCGAGGCATTTTTATGCTCCTTGAATAAATCAGGAGTAATATTACCACCGAGATGGTCGTCACGACCCGTTGCTATATGAACTGTACCTAATATTTTTTCATCTTGGATATCACGTCCTGAAAATGGCAATACCTGAGTTCCAAAACCTAATTCACCAATCGCTCCAATCATAGGATCATCCTTCAAGCGGTCATTATGCGCTTGGATTTCAGCATAATCCCCATAGACAAATTGGGATTTAAAAATATTTCCATCCTTCACATGCAGAAGGCCAATGGTTTCTTCAGCATATTTGAAAGGAAAAACTCCATTCACGCTTTCAGGAACAAAGTAGACTTCTCCTGCTGGCAAATTTGCCACATCAGGCTTACCTGCTGGGCATAAGCCATGACTCTTTTGAGCCTCTTGACCATTTGTGTTTAAACGCAAGGTGTAAGTAGAACCCTCTACTTCGAAATCGATTTCAAAGTAGTCCGCTTGAGTCAGAGCTAAACGGAGCTTTTCTGCCTCGTCACTAACCTCTTGATAATTGACCGATAAACCTGTGTCCAAAATAATTTGGTTCAGCCCATGCAAAGTTGCGCCACGAAAACCAAACTCTTTACATTTCGCAGTTAAAGGTGCGGTCGCTGAAAAAGTAGAAACAACCAAAATAATGTCATAATGAGTATAAATATCTGCATCTAAGCTTAACTCTTTTCCGGTAGGATCAAAACAAACATCTTCCATGTCTAAATTACTCCCACCTGTTTCTTTATATGCAAAAATTTCACCACCTTTCCAATTCATTGCATCTAAAGCACCGTTTTGAAATCCTTTATAAAAAACCTCATATCCATAATTTTGAATAGAAAGTGTTTCATCATTCAAAAATGCATAATCTTTTATATCTTCAGGATTTGGAAGATCGATTAAAACACAAACTCGCTCACCAGTACCAGTCCCGAAAGACTTAGTAAGTAAACGTGTTAAAGAGAAGGGATCGAAAGTACGTAAGGATGCATCAAAATTCATAATATTTTTTAGGTAATAAATAAGGGTTTTTCTGTCAACGAGAAGTTTGACTATTTTTAGAGATAAGCTCATAAATATTATATATTCTTTATGAAACGAACCCTAGATTTATTTTTAGTTCTACTATTCGCATTTGTCTTTGCAATACCTATGCTCATTTTGTCAATTACACAAAAATGCTTTCTGGGCTCTCCTATACTCTTTCATCAAAGGCGAATCGGTCACCACGGACGACAATTCTATATTCATAAATTTCGCACGATGAAACTCGGTGAAGGATCCGATAAAGAAAGAATTACCCAATGGGGCAAATTTCTCCGTTCCACCAGTTTAGATGAGCTTCCAGAATTATGGAATGTCCTAATTGGGGAAATGAGTTTTGTTGGACCACGACCCTTACCTGAAAGCTATAAAGGGCGCTATTCGAAAGAGCAAAATAGAAGACATCTGGTTCCGCCTGGCATCA
>NTJV01000011.1 GCA_002457235.1 Puniceicoccaceae bacterium MED-G32 | reverse complement strand
TATAAAGCAGGCAGAAAAAAATGACGTAAATCACTATATTAATGGATGGATATTTCTTGATGATTGGGCCTTACAAGGAATGCCTGATTTGCCCTGGAAACCTAACTCCCTTCCATTAGTTACCATACAATCCTCTGCCTCAACAAACCTATTTTACGACCTTGGCTACCTGCAATCCATGGTACTACACCCTTATCATGAATGGGGCTATAAAGCTTCTGAAGCATTAATTGAAAAACTATTTAAAAAACAAAATCCAACCAACAATGAGTACGAAGCTAAACCCATTTTAGTGAATTGGGAAAATATTGAATTATACAAAAAACATTGGAAACAATGGCTTCGCTAAGGATTGCTTTAAAAATACATACATCCGAATAAACACCACCACTATGGATCATCCTTTTCTTCAAACAAAACAATTGCCCAATTGGTCAGCTATGCTTCCTGAAAAAATCGAAGCAGATATCAACAAGACTTTACAGTCAGCCAAAGAAGCGATTGACGATATTTCACAATTATCTGAAAGAAACACGAATTTAAATTACACCAACACTTTTGCGGCATTTGAAAAAGCTCTCGAGCCTCTCAATACTGCCTGGGGCTTTGTAAATCATTTAGATAGTGTTAATAATTCCAAAGAATTAAGAAAAGCATTCAATGCTATGCTTCCTAACGTGACTCAATTTTATACCGACATCCCTTTAAATCCAGATCTTTGGAAAGCATTAAAAAGATTTGGGCAAAGTGAAAATGTCTTACAACTATCACCCACTCAAAAAAGACACATCGAAGAAACTTTAGCCGATTTTAGAGAAGAAGGAGCCGATTTACCCGATTCAAAAAAAGAACAAGTGCGAAATATTCAAAAAGACTTAGCTGAATTAACCCAAAGATATTCTGAGAATTGCCTCGATGCCACCAATGCTTGGGATCATGTAGTCAACGATGCTTCTCAATTAGAAGGACTTCCTAAATCTGCACTTCAAGCGGCAAAAGAAAGCGCAGAATCGAAAGGACATAAAAATGCTTGGCGATTCACTTTAGATGCAACGAGCTATATCCCAGTCATGAGCTATGCTAAAAATTGCACTCTTAGAAAAACGCTATGGCAAGCCTACCAATCGATTGGACGAGAAGCTCCATATGATAATCAAGACTTAGTCACTCAAATTTTAAAACTGCGTCACACATATGCGCAAATAATCGGGAAAGAATCTTTTGCGGAATATACGACTAATCGAAGAATGGTCAAAAATGGACACTCCGCTTCCTCTTTTATTGAGTCAATGCATAAGCAAATTAAATCTGCTTTTGATAAGGAATGTACTCTGCTCAAAGACTATAAAGCATCAAAAACAGACCAAGCCGAAAGTGCACTCGAACCGTGGGACATTGGTTACTGGTCCGAACAACACCAAAAAGAATATTATCAATTTGATGAAGAAGCGCTCCGTCCCTATTTCCCGATCGAGAAAGTCATTAATGGACTTTTTTCCATTTGTGAAAAACTCTTTCATTTGTCGATTGAGCCGATCGAAGCCATTCACATCGTGCCAAAAGCAGGGCAAGAAAAAGAAAAACTCAACCCGAAACAACTTCCAGAGGTTTGGCATCCAGACGTAAAACTCTATAATTTATACGACAAGCAAACCCATACTTTATTAGGAAGCTTTTATGCAGATTGGCATCCAAGAGAAAGTAAACGTAGTGGCGCATGGATGAACTATTTACGAACTGGCACAAGAACTGAAACACACACCCCCCACCTCGGACTTATCTGTGGCAACCTAACTCCGCCTTTGAAGGATACTCCTTCGCTCTTAACTCATCACGAAGTAGAAACCATCTTTCATGAGTTTGGACATTTGCTACATCATTTATGCGGAACGGTTGAAGTTCCTTCATTAAATGGAGTCAATGTTGCTTGGGATTTTGTTGAACTGCCTTCACAAATAATGGAAAATTGGTGCTGGGAACGAGAAAGCTTAGATCTTTTTGCAAGACATTACGAAACTGATGAACCTATCCCACAAGATCTCTTTGAAAAAATGCAAGCCTGCAAAAACCACTTCAAAGCCATGGGGACAATGCGACAATTAAGTTTAGCCAAACTTGACTTAGATTTGCACAGAGATTGGGTCTTAGATTCAAGCCAAGTTATTGATAACTATTTAAAACAACGACTCAAAGACTATCACTTTACTTTCAGCACTCCGACTCGCCCAATTATATGTAATTTTGGTCACTTATTTAGTAGCACAACGGGTTATGCTGCGGGATATTATTCTTATAAATGGGCTGAAGTCTTGGATGCCGATGCATTTACCCGATTCCAAAAGGAAGGGCTTTTAAATCCAGAAACTGGGTTGGCCTTCAGAAATACAATACTGGCAAATGGGAATTCCAAAGACCCCTACCAGCTCTTTCAAGATTTTATGGGACGTAAGCCAAAAACAGACGCACTCTTAAAAAGAGACGGTATTATTGCCTAAAATACAATATAACCCTGCGCTAGCTTAACCACAAATACACCTAAGTTCAGAATCATATGTGCAATGATCGAAGGTAAGATCGAACGATTCGCATTCCATGGACCAAAACGTAAAGCATAGAGAGAAACTGAATTAAAAAACAAAATCCAGGTGTTAAAAATTCCTTGCACAGTAAAATTCCAAGCGAACCCCTCTTCCATGGACCATAAATGTCCATGCACTAAAGCAAAAACAAGTGAGAAGCCCAAACAGCTAAAGACTAACGCATTACGCCCTCGATTTTGCACCACTAGATAACCACGAAATACGACCTCTTCAATCACTCCAGCAGAAATTGAAGCAAACACAAAAAACCATACCATTTCACTCTGAGCATCCACTATATCTAGGGCATACTCTCCAATAACTGCATTACCCAATAAAACCAAAGCACCTAATACAGAAGCAAAAATTAATAGGCCATTTGTGGGGGTTGCTCCAGGCAATGCTTTCACATTAGGACGGCCCGCGACAAAAGCTTTAATATCTGCTCGGTATAAATTTGCGATATAAACGGCAATCGCACAGTAAATTATAATTATCAAAGGATCTTCATTCATTGGCAGGCTAAACAAAAAGACTAATTAAATATGACGTGAATCAGATTCATCCTTATCTTTATAACCACTTTCTTGGCGATTATGATTAACCTGATTCTTTTTCACATAAGCATTATACACATCGTCTGGGGTCATACCCATTACTTGTGCCAGCGAAATTAAGAAATGAAACAAATCAACGATTTCGACTTTCGCATTTTGCTCATCAAACTCTTGATACTTCGCCCACCATTTCCATGGAACAGAGTCAATTAATTCAGCAATTTCTTGTTGCATTGCACGAGTATAATTTAAAACCCATTTTGTTTTTTCTTCTTCACTAAGGTTTTCTGTCACTACTCCGATACGCTGATTGAGTGTGTCTTGCATTTCAAATATAGTATCTAATTTATCCATGCTTCAAATATTTAACGGCTTAGAAATTAACGGCAAGTTGATTTCTTTAAATTAGCGACAAAACAATTAAAAACTTGCACCTAAAAATGTTCCAATATACCCATATCTATTAATCCGATAATAAAGCGTATATGATTTAAGAACAATTCGGATTTCAGAAGTAATCATATTACGATTCAATAAAAAACTTAAATGGAAAATCAGATGCCAGAATTCGAAGAACCAAATAATTCAAAAAACGAAGCGGAAGCATATTCCCCAAGAAACGACAGCAAGCCACGCTCAAGAAGAAGAAGCGGTGGATTTAAAAATGACTCTGCTCCAAAAGAAGACTTAAACATTGGGGAAATTGACCCAAGTACTATTCAAGCGGAAGCAAACGACGAAGAGCCTCAAGCTAAAAATGAAGCTCCGGTAGAAACTCCAACAGAAGCGAGAAAGCCAGAACCAAAGATAAAGAACGTGCCACTCAATCAAGATACTTTGCGAGTGATTCAAGAACTCGAAGAGAAAATTGCAGAAAAGAAACAGGCAAGAGAGGCGCGCTATGCGGAAAAACGTTCTCGAGGAAAGAAATCACAGAAGCCGGCAGGCATCTTTGGAAGCATTGCTAATTTCATTGCCTCGCTCTTTGGGAAAAAACCAAAGAAACACAAAGGTCGTCCAAGAAATAGACGCTATTCCAAAGGAAAGAATAGACGCCCATATTCAAAAAATAGAAATCGCTAACTTTCAGAATTAAGTCGATATGGATGTTTTCAAAGTTGAAGGCAATGGACCACTTGAAGGAGAAATCAAAATAAGTGGTTCTAAAAATTCCGCTTTACCCATATTTGCAGCCTGTCTTTTAACTAAAGAACCCGTTCATCTAAAAAATATTCCCAATCTTAGCGATATTCGCTACATGATTGAGATCCTAGAATACCTAGGTGCAAAAATTGAGAATCCAGAAGTAGGCGAATGGATCATTCATGCAAACACTATTTCTCATATTGCACCGTATGAACTGGTTCGGAAAATGCGCGCTTCAGTGTGTCTTTTAGGCCCTCTCGTTGCGCGATTAAAAAAAGCTGAAGTATCAATTCCTGGTGGATGTGTTATTGGGCCTCGTCCAATAGATTTACACCTTAAAGGCTTAAGAAAGTTAAACTGCGAAGTTACAATTTCCAATGGTTATGTTTATGTTGATGCGGCAAATATGCGCGGCTCTAGCATTTTTCTAGGAGGTCGTAATGGAAGTACCGTGACTGGTACAGCAAATCTAATCATGGCTGCCGTACTTGCTCCAGGAACAACTCGCATTGAGAGTGCAGCTTGCGAACCTGAAATTATAGACTTATGCCAGCTACTCGTAAAAATGGGCGCACGCATTGAACAAATCGGTGGGCCGGAACTGATTATTACTGGAGTTGACGAGCTTCACGGATGTGAGCACATCATCATTCCCGACAGAATCGAAGCTGGTACTTTCATCTGTGCTGCTGCCATAACCAAAGGACATGTCACCCTAAAAGGTATTTCCTTTAAATACCTTGGTGCATTTCTTGATAAGATCCAAGAAGCGGAACTCCCTTTGGAAATTTCCGAGGATTCTATTACAGTACTACCCTATCAAGGTAGCTTAAAGCCAGTAGATATTATTACCTTGCCCTACCCTGGATTTCCAACGGACCTTCAAGCACAAATGTGTGCCTTGATGTCTATCACTGAGGGCATCTCCATTATTACCGAAAAGATATACCCAAATCGTTTCATGCATATTCCAGAGCTTCAAAGAATGGGAGCCAATATTGCCATTGAAGGATCCAGTGCGATTATCAAAGGTCCAAGCCCATTTTCAGGAGCACCCGTTATGGCTTCTGATTTAAGAGCATCTGCTGCCTTAATTTTGGCAGGACTGGCCGGAAATAATACAACTTGGATTCAGCGTATCTATCACTTAGATCGTGGCTATGAATCATTCGAAAAAAAGCTATCTGCACTAGGCGCAAATATTGAACGTCTATCCGAAAAAGAAATTCCCAACGACTTATTGGATACTTAAATTGTCTGTTGAAGTTACTTACTTTATCTGTCTAACTTTTCTTTATGGCCGAATCGGATACAGGAATTCCAAACAACGAAACTGCAAAAATTGAAAATGCCTTAAAAGCATCTTCCGAAAGCAGTGATTCCATCATTCGCCCAAGTGCCTTAGAAGACTTTGCTGGTCAGGAAAAAACTGTTACTCGCCTATCGATAATGGTTGGCGCCGCCCTATCTCGTAAAGAGCCGCTCAATCATATTTTACTGAGTGGTCCTCCTGGCTTGGGCAAAACGACCTTGTCTTTTATTCTAGGGCACGAAATGGGAACACAAGTTGTCATTACATCTGGGCCGGTAATTGATAAGCCCGCTGACCTTGCTGGTTTACTCACTAATCTAAATGAAGGCGACATCCTCTTTATTGATGAAATTCATCGTATGCCAAAAACGGTTGAAGAGTATCTCTATTCCGCAATGGAAGATTTTCGTATTGATATTATGATAGATCAAGGTCCCAATGCGCGAAGCGTACGACTCAACCTACCAAAATTTACTTTAATTGGTGCCACAACACGCATAGGATTGCTTACAGCTCCACTAAGAAGTCGCTTCACTCTTCAGTCTCGTTTAAATTATTACGACCTAAAAACTTTAGAAGGAATCATACAGCGCACCTGTAAAATTCTCGATGTACCCTTCACTGAAGATGGGGCAAAAGAGATAGCAAAACGTGCACGAGGAACTCCAAGAATCGCCAATAATTTAATCAATTTCTGCCGAGATTATGCGATGCAAAAAGGCGATGGAGTCATCACTCAAGAGCAAGCGAATAAAGCACTTGAATTATTGGAGATTGATCATCGAGGATTAGATGAACTCGATAAAAAAATACTTCTCGTTATTGCAGATAATTATAAAGGTGGGCCAGTGGGATTACGAACACTTGCTGTCGCAGTTGGAGAAGAAGCACACACGCTTGAAGAAGTAAATGAACCTTTTTTAATTCAAGAAGGGTACATTGCACGAACAGCACAAGGAAGAATTCTTTCTGATAAAGGGTGGCATGTTGTTGGAATAGCTCCCCCCGATTCTCAGGAATAAATTGTATTTTGCTCTATGGGAAGAAATTCGATTCATAAAATAAAACGTACTCCGCGATACTCTCAACCATCATCCGCTATTCTTTTAGAAAATGAAGATGATTTGATGGATCTAATTGAAAAGAAAGAAAAGCCGCTATTGCTAATTCTTGAAGGCATTCAAGATCCACATAATTTAGGTGCTTGTCTACGAACCGCATCAGGTGCTGGCGTAAACGCAGTTATCGCTCCAATTAAAGGAGCTTGTGGCATAACCGATACGGTAAAGGATATTGCCTGCGGTGGTGCTGACGAAGTTCCCTTCTTGAAAGTAAAAAACATTCCTAGCTTTATTCGGAAACTTAAGGATAAAGGAATACAAATAGTCGGCACATCCGATCGTGGATCAGACAGCCTGTATGACATAGACTTTAATCAAGGTTCAGCAATCATCCTTGGTAGTGAAGGATGGGGACTGCGTAAAATTACTAGCGAACTCTGTGATTGCTTAATTTCTATTCCTATGGCAGGTAAAGTCGACTGTCTTAATGTTTCTGTTTCAGCTGGTGTTTGCTTATATGAAACCGTTCGACAAAGACAATAATCTCATCACCTAACCACCATCATTGCTTAATTATTTAAGAATTTATTTATACCAAAAATGATTCAAACCATCTTAAACAATACGGACACATTAATTGGACAAGAATCCTTAGAAGAAAAGTTAAAATCAGGACGTCCTTTAAGAATTAAATTGGGCGTTGATCCAACACGACCTGATTTAACCTTTGGACATTTAGTTGTTTTCAATAAGCTCAGACAATTTCAAGAGCTTGGACATGAAGCAAATTTAATCATTGGTGATTTTACCACTTTGATTGGTGATCCATCAGGTCGTTCTTCAACTCGACCTGTTTTGACTAAAGACGAAATAAAAGAAAACGCCAAAACTTATCTAGACCAAGCCTTTAAAATACTTGATAAAAATAAAACTAAAGTTCACTACAACAGTGACTGGTTTGGTAAAATGGGGTTTGAGGATTGCTTGCAGCTCGCTCGAAAAATGACGGTAGCCCGTATGTTAGAACGTGATGATTTTTCTAAACGCTTTGCTTCAAATGCGCCTATATCCATAATTGAATTTCTCTACCCTTTAATTCAAGGATATGATTCCTTAATCTTAGATGCTGACGTAGAAATTGGCGGTACCGATCAATTATTCAATATGCTTGTTGGACGCACCTTACAAAAAGATGCAGGAAAATCTGAACAAGCCGTAATCACCATGCCACTTTTAGTCGGGCTTGATGGAACGAAGAAGATGTCTAAAAGTGCTGACAACTATATTGCGTTTACTGATTCCCCAAAAGATATGTTTGGAAAAATTATGTCTATTGATGACACCACAATGTGGACTTACCATCAATTACTTCTTGAAACTTCGGAAGACGACATAGAAGCAATGAAGCAAGAGCATCCAATGCAAACAAAGAAGGATTTAGCAAAATCACTAGTCAGCCGTTTTTATTCTGAAAGTGTTGGCGAAAATGAGCTCGCACAATTTGAGCAAGTATTTTCAAAAAATAAAGTCCCTGACGATATGCCCACATTTACATGGGATGCACTCAGTGAAAATCCTGAAGAAGATTTAATCATAAATATCATGCACGAAACAAAGCTTTTTGAGAGTAAAGGTGCGATTCGTCGATTAATTGCCCAAGGTGGCGTAAAGATTAACGGAGAAAAAATGACTGATCCACAGAAGGTGATCAAGGACAGCGAAGATGCCTTGGTGATTCAGGCAGGAAAGCGAATATTTTTTAAATTACTCAAAAAGTAATAAAACTATTGATTGTTAACGCATAATTCATTGACTTTCAGTAACGATAGGAAAAACATATAGAAACTATTTTTAAAACTCTCCAACGCACGTGATAGGACTTCTCTCCAACGATATCGGCATTGACCTAGGAACAGCAAACACTCTCGTTTTTGCTAAAGACAAGGGCATTGTTCTTCGTGAACCCAGTGTTGTCGCCATTTATACCAACAGTAAAAAAGTTTGTGCAGTAGGATCTGAAGCGAAACGTATGCTCGGGCGTACTCCAGGTAATATAACAGCTATTCGTCCTATGCGAGATGGAGTGATTGCAGACTTTGAAATCACTGAAGCTATGTTGCGCTATTTCATTGGCAAAGTGAATCGCAAGAAAACATTCATTGCTCCAAGAATTGTCGTAGCCGTTCCTTCTGGAATCACTGAAGTAGAACGTCGTGCTGTAAAAGACTCTGCTATACGGGCTGGTGCTAGAGACGTTGTTTTAATTGAAGAGCCAATGGCAGCAGCAATAGGAGTTGGGCTACCGATTGACGAACCTTCAGCAAATATGATCGTTGATATTGGCGGGGGTACGACTGAAGTTGCGATCATCTCTTTAGCGGGTGTTGTCTACACGAAAAGTATTCGTGTCGGTGGCGATGAAATTGATACTGCAATCATTAATTATATGAAACGCTCTTATAACTTGATGATTGGTGAACGCACCGCAGAAGCCATTAAAATGACTGTCGGCTCAGCATTTAAACTAGAAGAAGAAGCATCGATGGAAGTCCGTGGACGTGATTCCGTAGCCGGCCTACCTAAAACTATCACCATCACTTCAGAAGAAATTCGTGAAGCTTTATCCGATACCATTTCTGCAATCACTGATTTAGTGAGAAATGCACTTGAAAGATGTCCTCCCGAATTATCCGCCGATTTAGTTGATAGAGGATTTGTTCTTGCTGGAGGTGGTGCTTTAATTAGCGGACTGGATCAATACTTAAGCGATGCTACCGGTCTTCCAGTAATCATTGCTGAAGACCCACTTAGTGCGGTTGCTAATGGAACAGGCATGGTGCTACAAGATTTAGCACTATTGCTGAAAGATGTTGCTGAAACAGGGAGAGGATAAAGATAGTGGCGCGGATTCGCCTCGATAGACTCACCCCCATTGTTACGCTGATAGTGTTTCTAATTATTTGGTGGATTACCCCAAGTTTTATCAAGCGCTTTACTCAAGCTTCTTTTGAAGAAATACAAGCTCCTATTTGGGTTGCCTCTGATCAGTTAGAAACGCTCGCTGATAGAGCCATCAACAATACAAAAAGTAAGCAAGAACTCATTGATACTATAAAAGAACTCAAACGGCAAAATGCCTACTACAAGCAAATCAAAAATATTAATGAAAATTACAAAGCGGAAATCAATCGCTTAGAATCCATTTTAAGCTTACCGAGCAGAGATCGCTTTCGCTATGAATTGGCTCATGTCATCCAGAGAAACATGGGCAGTTGGTGGCAAACTATTCGAATCAATAAAGGCTCTAAAGACGGTATTAAAAAAGGTGATGCCGTTATTTTTATTGGCGGGGTTGTTGGACGTATTGCCAAGACAAATTACTATACAAGTCAAATCGACTTACTGTCGAACCACTCCTTTAGGATATCGGCTTCTTTTATTAATGACTATCGACCATTATTTTACCAAGGGAAAGGCCCCGATTTATGGGGACAACCCAAAGGTAGGATTAAAAATGCACCACAAGATTTGATGACTGACTCGGCTAAGCCGCTTCAGCTTGTAACAACTGGGTTAGGAGGTACTTTCCCAGAAGGTATAGCCATTGGACTTGTTCCATGGCTTGAGCCAGATAATACAGGCATGTTTCAAGCTGGTGAGGTTCAATTAGACAAACGGCTATTGGGTATCAAAGAAGTCGCTGTCTTAATTCCATTTAATCGAATTGAAACCATAGATTATGATTTTTGATAAACGAAGCCTACTTCTTTTTGCCTCAAATGCTCTATTGCTTCATCTAATGCTTTTAATCAATAGCAGTATCACTTTTGTCGGATTCAATCTATTCATTCTTGGTCCCTTATTTATAATTGCTCCACTCTACCTAAGAGCTGACCAATTTTTTATTACTTCATTATTAACTGGCTTTTGGGTTGATGCCGCTCTTCCAATTCCCTTTGGAGTAGTCACACTCTTAATGCTTACTATCGGATCCTTGATTTTATTAATCCGACTTAGATTCCGAGCAGAGAAAAACTTTCATCCTACACTACTCGCACATATTGCCAATTTCATCACAGGGGTAACGCTCTTTTATTTAAGTACCGGTGCAAACTTAACCGATTTTTTCATTCCCTTCTCTACCAGCTTTATTGAGCTAATAATTTCTCACCTTGCCCTTCTTGTTATTGCCCCGTGGTTTTTCAATTTTCAGCGCTCACTCTTCTCAATATTTGAAACCAAAACAGAACCCGAATCCTTGCCTTTTGTTTAGCCAACTATGGAAAACTATGACATCAAACGTAGAGACAATCCAAGAATACTTTTATTCTTGTGGCTCAACTTGATTCTAACTTCTCTTTTGCTTCTTGGCTTAGCTCGACAACAATTTTTTAAAAAGGACACCTATGAAGATATGGAACGTCGGCAAACCGAACGCCGTATTTTTCTTCCCGGCCCTAGAGGCGATATCTATGATCGCAATGGCAACTTACTAGTCGGGAATCGTCCACATTATTCAGCAAGCGTGATTCTCGATGATTTAAGACCCGAATTCCGCAAAGAATATTCAAAACTCATCCGAAGTGCTCGATCGCAAATAGAGGTAGAAAGTGCCGACAAAAGAACACCCGCTCGCTTGCCGGATTACTATCAGCTAAAATGGGAAGCACGCACTAACGTTATCCAAAAATACTTAGACATCATTGAGTCAGTGACCCAACGAAGTAGCGCACTTAAAGAAAGTAAAATTATACGCCATTTCAACGAGCAGTTGTTACTCCCTTTACCTCTCACACAAGATTTAAACGCTTCGGAATATGCTCAACTCATTGAGCGTCTTCCCGTTCATTCTCCCATCAATATTCACACAAGCTCTGCAAGATATTATCCTTACAAAGAACTCGCGGCACATACACTTGGTTACGTACAAAATGTAAATCCCGATTTAAGTCTCTTGCCAAAAGATGGAATTAAAAATTTTACCTACAAAACAAAAATTGGAAAAACCGGTATAGAAAATACCTTTAACAAAAATCTCATGGGGCAAAATGGTTATGAGATATGGCAGGTCGATCCATTGGGCTATCAAAACAAACAATTAGAACTGAAACCGCCAAAGCAAGGTAATGACCTAATCACCAGTATTGATATTGAACTACAAAAAGTCGCGGAAATCGCGTTAGGCAATAGAACCGGAGCCGCCATTGCACTTGATGTTGAAACGGGAGAAGTTCTTACTTTAGTCAGTCATCCAAACTTTGACTTAAACGACCTAAGCCCATACATTCCACAAAACACGTTTAATGAAATAAATGATGCAGGCGCCTGGTTGAACCGTGCTGTCCAACTGTCTTATCCGCCAGGATCTACTTTTAAATTAATCACTGCAATTGCAGGATTAAAAGCAGGGCTTATCGATGAATCAACAACAGTGAATTGCCCAGGAGTTTATCGAGTAGGCAATCGTATTTACCACTGTCACCAAAAAAATGGACATGGTACTGTTAATCTAGAAAAAGCCATTGCTGCTAGTTGTAATGTTTTCTTCTATGATATAGGACTAAAATTAGGCATTGATAAAATTAATGCTGAAGCGAAACATTTTAATTTAAACGAACCAACTGGAATTGAGCTTCCCTACGAAACCAAACGGATTGTCATTCCGAGTAAATCTTGGAAGCGTAAGACCATAGGCAATGGATGGACCCCGGGGGACACGGCAAACACTGCAATCGGACAAGGCTTTCTTTTGGTCACTCCGCTACAAATGGCGTGCACCATTGCCTCAATTGCGCGAGATGAAACTCACACACAACCCACCCTTTTAGCAGTTACAAGAAATGGCTCTGAAAATCATTTACAAAATAGTCTTCCAACGGGCTTATCTTCAGATCAACGAAATCTTTTACTTAAAGGGATGCAGGGTGTCACTAGCTCAATTGGTACCGGACGCTTGATCCATATCAAAGACTTACCCATTGCAGGCAAAACAGGAACGGCCGATTTTAGAGCTCATGGCAAAGAGGTAAACCTAGCTTGGTACGTTGGCTTTGCGCCTATAAACAATCCAAAAATAGCGCTAGCTGTAATGGTTGAAGGAACTAAAGAATCCGACAACTACCACGGCGGCTCCACTGCTGGCCCAATCGCAAAAGATTTATTTCTGGCTTACCAAAAAAAATATTTAAAGCGCTAAAGCTTACGAATATCCGCATACCCTCCACTCTCGTTTTCTAATAAACTAGGAAATGCATCAATTAATTTTTTAGCACATTCATACCCCGAAGGCATTGCTTCTGTTCCCTTGGCCGCTTTCAAAATTTCAATGGGTGCATACCGAGGATCTTCGGGCAAGTTTGTCATATAATCTTGCATCGCTGTATCCACTAACCCAGGAGCAAAAGAAGTGAAATGCGTAGACGGGCATTCTCCAGAATATAATTTTATCAACATATTCAGTGCAGCCTTAGATAAACTATATCCGTTCCATCCACGACTACCCGACAATGATGCACCTGATGAGATCCCAATAACCTGCTTAATATTTCGGCCACCTGAAAAACAAGTGTCTAAAATCCATTTATTGGACCAGACATTAACTTCCATTGTTTCTTTTAATTCCTCAATCGAACAATCTTGCATGTCTTTAATCTTTCCTAAAACACCTGCATTGAGAATGACTAAATCAAAGGATTCAACTTCCTCAATCCATTGACTGAAGTCTGGTTCACTTTCAGCTTGTTGGGAAAGATCTAAGGCGCAGAAATTTAAGCCTTGCTCAATTAAATCTTCGGGGCTTCGGCGACTACAGCCATAAACTTCCGCCCCCATATTTAAATAACATTTTGCTAAACCGTGTCCCAATCCAGAACTCACTCCAGTAATCAATATTCGTTCTCTACTCATTTGTTTCTATTGTTTATTGTTTCGCTTTCCAAGTAAATGCATGGCACAAAGCAACAGCAGATGCATCCGATTCATCATATGCATCCTCAAAATCAACATTCAAAAATCGCCCTACCATCTTTGCGACCTGTTCTTTACTTGCTCGCCCATTCCCGACAATCGCTTGCTTGATTCTCAGCGGGGCATATTCGTAAACTGATAGCCCTCGCATTGCTACAGGGGCAATAGCTGCCCCTTTTGCCGCTCCCATAATTTGTGCCGTTTGAAAATTTTGAACATAGATCGTTTGCTCGACGGCAACATGATCGATTGAGTGACAGGTAACCAAGTTTTCTACTTGTTTTGCAATTTCCCCCAAGCACTCCATCATGGTAAACTTGTTTGATAATTTTAAAGTCACTCTGTCCAATAAATCAGCTGCCCCTTTTTTATAGCGAATTACTGCAAATCCTGCCCCACGTAAACTAGGATCTATTCCTAAGACTACTCCACTGAATGGCTCACCCAAAAATGATTCATTCAAAACATTAGAAACAGCCTTTGGATTGCTTGCTTTTTTTTCCAGATAATCTGCCCAAAGTTTACGATTCGATTTTTTTGCCATAAACAAATCACACCATGCATATTATTAACACAAAAACAATTTTTATATGGACCTGGCTTGCATCTGTTTAAATAAATCACAAAGATGATTTCATGCGATGGAAATGCATATGCTCTTATAAAGGAACTCAATTCGGTGGCTGGCAATTTCAACCCACCGGTAACGGAGTGCAAAACCATCTTGAATTGGCGCTCAGCACAATTTTTGATCAGGCGATTCGAATTCATGGATGTAGTCGAACCGATGCTGGTGTTCATGCCTTAGGACAATGCTTTCATTTTGATGGCGAATGGGAGCACTCTACAGATAAATTAAAGCGCGCGCTTCATTCCTTATTGGATAAAGATATTCGAATTGAGAAAATCACCTCTGTTTCACAAAATTTTCATGCTCGTTTTTCCGCTATTAAAAAAAGCTATGTCTATACAATTTATCTAGATCGGGCTCCCCCAAATGAAGAAGCTTTTGTGTGGGCCTGCCGAGATACACCAATAGACTTTCAGTCGATGCAAGTCGCCAGTCAATATTTTGTAGGACAGCATGATTTCACTGCCTTTAGTGCTGTTCATGCGAAAGACAAAGACCCTGATCCAGTTAAAGAAATACATTCATTAGAACTTAAACAAAATGGCCGCAAAATAACCATCACCATTACTGGAAGTGGATTTCTATATAAGATGGTACGAAGTATAGTCGGCACCCTCTATGCAGTCGGGAGACACCGGCTCAATCCAGAAGATGTACTCAATATCCTCCACTCTAAAAAACGGACAAATAAAATTGTAACGGCTCCTGCCAGTGGACTATCCCTTAAAAAAATCTTTTACAAATAAGCCCCATACAGCTCGTTCAACCCTAAAAGCTGTTCAGGACATCTTCTTCCCGAGAAGCTGTATTCAGTGTAGTGGCCCTGTAGAGGACTCTCCTTATTTGTACATTTGTAAAAACTGTTTAGGATTTCTCATACTCGCCCATCCTCCTAATTGTAAAAGATGTGGCTACCCATTTCTAGCAGATAAAATTCTATCAAAAAACTGCCCTCATTGTGCAGAATTAAATCCGAATTACTCACGAGGCTACACCTTATGCCTAGCAAAAAAAACCGGTCGCCAATTAATCCACAACTTAAAATATAACAATGGGCTTTATGTAATGAAAGATTTAGAATCCATCATTCAACAACTCCCCCATTTGAAAAAAATTTGCCAAGATGCCATTTTAGTACCTGTGCCCCTTCATCCTACAAAGTTTCGAGAGCGAGGCTTCAACCAAAGCCAAGCATTCGCCCAAGTATTACAAAAGACTCTTAATGCGAATATTCAGGTTAAAAACATACTGATACGAACTCGATTCACTCGATCTCAAACCGCTTTATCTAGAGAGCAGCGCAAGCAAAACATTCGTAATGCTTTTGCCTTATCCGCAAATATTAAACTCGGTTTTGAGAAAAAATATATTTTAATTGATGATGTATTTACCACAGGCTCTACTGCAAACGCATGTGCAAAGGTCTTAAAAAAAGCAGGCATACAAACAATAGAACTTATCACACTTGGACACGGATAAATGTTGCTTTAATTAAAACTCTGATAAAAATTTAAATCATGGCTATTTTTGGAAAACCACAGTACTCGACCGTTACCATCAAAAAGAAAGACATTCCTAAAGATGTTTGGACCAAATGTCCGAAGACAAATGAGATTATCTACAACCGTGTTTTGAAAGAAAATTTAATGGTTGTTCCCAATAGTGATTACCACTTCCCTTTAGATGCACGGGCTCGCATTGCATCCTTATTAGATGAAGATTCATTCCAAGAGCAGGATGCTAATATTCGCTCTCTCGACCCTCTCAAGTTTACTGCAACGGCAAATTATAAAGAAAAGATTAAGCAAAATCAAAAGAAGACCAACGAAACAGATACCGTAATCAGCGGAATAGGAACCATCCACGGAATGCCCGTCAATATTGCAGTAATGGATTTTAGATTCATGGGAGCAAGTTTAGGCTCTGCTGCTGGTGAAAAAATCACTCGTGCAATTGAAAATGGATGCAAAAACAAAAATCCTGTTATTATAATATCTGCTTCGGGGGGTGCCCGTATGCAAGAAGGTATATTAAGCTTAATGCAATTAGCTAAAACAAGTGCCGCTCTAGCAAAATTATCCGAACTAAAAGTTCCCTTTATTTCAATTTTAACCAATCCGACAATGGCTGGTGTCATGGCAAGTTATGCCTCACTGGGTGATGTTATTCTTGCAGAACCTGAAGCCTTAATTGGGTTTGCTGGTCCTCGTGTCATCAAAGAGACCACACAACAAGACTTACCTAAAGGATTTCAGACTTCTGAATTCTTACTTGAACACGGTCTTATTGATAAAATTGTGCATCGCCACAAAATGCGTGATACAGTCGGTCGATTGCTCACAGCTTTTGGGACAAATAAAGCATCCTAACTTTTCCAGTGCCTGACATGCACGACCTAAACAAAGTCACTGAGTTCCTCTATTCTCTGAGAAATAGAGGCTCTAAATATGGCTTAGAGCGCATGCAACAATTTGCCAATGCGATTCAAAACCCGGAAAGAACTTTTCCCTCGATTCATGTTGCTGGAACAAACGGCAAAGGGTCGGTTTGCGCGATGCTTGAGTCTGTCTACCGCTCCAACGGGTACAAAACAGGCCTATTCACATCACCTCATTTGATTCAGCTCAACGAACGTATTCAGATTAATCGTATTCCCATCAGCGATAAAGACCTTTCCGCTTCTGCCATTGCATTAAGTACTCAATGCAATGAACAATTTGACCCAGAAAATTACCCGTCCTTTTTTGAATTCATAGCTGCTATTGCTTTGAAACATTTTGCAGAGGAAGGTGTAAATATCGCCATCATTGAAACAGGCCTAGGTGGACGTTTGGATGCCACAAATATTTTAAGCCCTGAACTGAGTATCATTACCAGTATAGGGAAAGATCATACCGACATCCTAGGAGATACAATAGAGGCTATCACTCGAGAAAAAGCAGGAATTATTAAGCCAGACACCCCAGTCCTTATTGGCAATCTACCAGATATTTCTAAAGCGATTATAAAGGAAAAAGCACACGACTTGAAGGCCGAGTACTACACGTTAGAAAACTATCTAAAGACACATCCATTGCCGAAAACAAATCTCAATGGAACATATCAAAAACAAAATGCAGCTCTAGCTAGCTACGCGACAGAAATTCTTGCTCAGCGTTTTCCTATAAAACATACCCATGCCCTAAACCAAGTGGAATGGAAGGGACGTTGGCAAAAATTAAAATTAAAGAATCAGACAATCATCCTTGATTCCACTCACAACGCTGAAGCTTGTTTACAACTTGAGGAAAACCTTCGCCAACTTACAGCTGAATCAAGGAAAAAGCCGATTATAATTACAGGGATACTTGGAAAAGAACGTGCACAGGACATCATGCCTCTACTCAGTCAATACGCCCACACACTCTACCTTGTTGAACCCAAACAACCGAGAAGCTGCACCGCTGAAACACTAGCTTCAATGATTCCTAAGTCGCAATCAACCCGAACTATCGCCAGTCAACTAGAACAACTCTTTTCAAAAGACTCCTGCCATATCGGTGGTGTAACTGATACTATTCTTATCACTGGCTCAATTTACCTAATTGCCGAAGTGCTCACTATTTTAGAAGGACAGAGCAAGGATCCAATTGGACAAGATTTAATCTAACAAATATGCGACCCAGTAAGGGTTTCACTTATGCGTTATTTGCAACTAAATTGTAAAATTCAGTAAATAGAGGATCCGCGTCATTAGGACCTGGTGCTGCCTCTGGATGGTATTGCACCGAAAATACTGGACGGTCTTTGAGGCGTAAGCCCTCAACTGTTTCATCATTCAAATTAATTTCCGTGACGATTGCCCCTCGATTTTCTAACTGCTCTTTAGTTGAAGCAAACCCATGATTTTGAGATGTAATCGATACACGATCCGTTTCTAAATTTTTCACAGGTTGATTCCCTCCACGATGTCCAAATTTCAATTTAAATGTTTCGGCCCCTAGTGCATGTGTAATGATCTGGTGACCCAAACAAATACCAAAAGTTGGGTATTTTTCAATCAGAGTACTCACTGTCTTATGCGCATAATCGACGGCGGCTGGATCACCTGGCCCGTTCGATAAAAAGACGCCATCAGGACTAAATTCTTCAATGGCTTCAGCTGGAGTGTTTGCCGGGAACACCCGCACATCAAAACCATGTCTTTGTAGTTTACGATAAATTGAATATTTTGCCCCGAAATCAAGTGCAGCAACGGTGAAACGTTTATCTCTAGAAAGGTGGTTCATCACTAGATCAGTACCAGTTACTGTGAAACACTTGGACTCCTTGTGCTCTGGGTCCCAATTGTATTCAGATTTTGCTGTCACTTCTTTTACAAAATCAACCCCAATCAAACCACCAAAGTTTTTCGCCATTTCAACTGCTTGTGCATCACTTATATCTTCTGTGGAAATACACGCATTCAGTGCGCCGCTCACTCTTAGCTTCTTAGCAATCGCCCGAGTATCAATCCCTTCAATCCCTGGTATAGAGGCCTGTGTTAGGTAAGATTCTAATGACGTAGTCGCTCTCCAATTGCTGACTACTGGACTTAATTCTCGAACAACAAAACCTTTAACTTTGGGTCCGTCTGATTCTACATCGTCTTCATTGATCCCATAATTCCCAACCTGAACAGCTGTCATAGTGACAATTTGGGAAAAATATGAAGGATCTGTAATAATTTCCTGATATCCAGTTAAGCTAGTATTAAAACAACATTCACCTACTGAAGTAGCAATCGCTCCAAAGCCTTTTCCTCGGTAAACTGTACCGTCCTCAAAAGCTATCACACCTGAAATATTATTAGTTACCATTATTTAATACGATACTGAAAATAAAAATATTAATTCATGCAAATTAAATTATGCGTCTTTTGAATTTATTCTTTTTTTATCCATTGAATTTCTAAGAATTTCTAGTATAGATTATTTATTTACTCGAACTATGCACACATCTGAGTTTTTTGAACGAACTAATAAACAAGATCCTTGGTCAAAAGTCCCTGACGAGGATTGGAATAATTGGAAATGGCAATTAAAAAACCGAATCACCTCATTAGAACAATTAGAGCCACTACTGGAATTAAGCCCAGAAGAGCGAGAAGGATGCCTATTAGCTAATAAGAAACTCTCTCTAGCAATCACACCCTATTTCTTTAATTTGATCAACCGAGCTGACCCAAAGGATCCGATTCGGCTTCAAGTTATTCCTCGAGTTGAAGAAACCATCACCCATCAAGGCGAGCTTCTTGACCCTGTTGGAGAAGAAGACAGTTCTCCCGTGGAAGGCATCGTCCATCGTTACCCTGATAGAGTTTTATTCTTAGTCACTGACCGATGTGCAGCCTATTGTCGCTATTGCACACGTAGTCGCCTTGTTTCTAATGCCCAAGATTATAACTTTCACCCAAAATACGATGCGGGTCTCGACTATATTCGCAAGAATCCACAGATTCGTGATGTGCTTCTCAGTGGTGGTGACCCATTGTTATTATCCAACAATAAACTAGATAAACTTCTTGGAGAATTAAAAGCCATTAAGCATGTTCAATTTATTCGTATCGGTTCAAGAATTCCTGTCTTCCTTCCGCAAAGAATCGACCCCGAACTCTGTGAGATATTTAAAAAGCATGGCCCGATCTGGCTCAGTATTCATACTAATCACCCAAATGAATGCACAAACGATTTAAAAAATGCCTGTGAACAATTGGCTTTTGCCGGAGTTCCTATTGGCAATCAGTCTGTATTACTCAAAGGAATCAATAATCAGGCCGATATCATGCGAACACTTATTCATAAATTACTTATGATGCGAGTTCGCCCATACTACCTCTATCAATGTGATTTAATCAATGGTAGTGCTCACCTACGAACAGACCCACGAGAGGGAATTGCTTTAATTCAATCACTTAGAGGCCATACTACTGGCTATGCTATTCCACAATTTGTAATCGATGCCCCAGGAGGCGGAGGCAAAATTCCCATCAACCCAAACTATATTCAATCCATCACCGAAGACGCTATTATCATGAAAAATTATGAAGGGAAAATATACGAATATCCTCTCAATCAGAAAGCTTCAGCCAATAGTGCTCAATACCCTGATGTCATTGAGCCTATGCTTACCTAATCATAAAAATATTAGCGACTTGGCTGATTTAAAACCAAACGGACCGCATCTAAGCGTAACCCTGCCTGATCAATGTATTTGAGTACATCGCGCAATTCTTCTTCAGCGATTTCCAACTCTCTATCTGATATATTTGGATTCACTTTTTTAAGTTCAACAAGTCGCTCATATTCTTTGCCTAAAGCTTCCTTGGCGATACTTGAAGCCAATCCAATTTCTTTTTCACGTCCCTTTTCTGCATAGGACATCGCCGACTCCAATAATTTTGGAAATAGAGATCTTAGCAATTCAGGACTCTCCTTCATATGGAAAGCAGCTTCATTAACCACTTTAGATTGTAGCTCTACCATAGATAACTGCTCTGATATATTTTTTTCAGAAATATCCACAAGCACTCTTAAGGGTAAAGGAGGAAGGAAGCGATCCACGTGCAACTTCAATGGTGCTACACTTTCCAAAATAAAAACACACTCGATAAATAAAACGGGTACTTTTGCATCATACTCATTAAATCGAACGATCCCCGCATTACCGAATTCTCCACCCACCATCAAATCCATAGCACCACGTACCATTGGGTGATCCCAAGTTAGAAAAGTCATATCTTCCCGACTCAAAGCAGTCCCACGATTAAAACTCAACGTCATACCCTCTTCCGGCAAATTGGGAAAAGATTCGGTATATAAATGCTCTGGCTTAATAAAATATTTTTGTGATTCTAGTCGCTCCACCGTAACACCAAAAAAATCAAACAACTGCTGCATCAAAGATTCCAATCTTGAATCCTTATCTATCTCACTTATTAAGTCGACCAACCCTTTCGCTTTATTTGGACGATTTGAATTAATTGCCACCAAGCGATCTTGACCCTCTCCTAGAGATTTTTCCGTCTCTTTACAGTGCTCTCCAGATTCCTTTAAAAATCTCTCCAATGCTTTTTTCGGAAATAAAGAGCCTACCATCCACTCCTCACCAAAGGCTAATAATTGTTCCTTATATGCTTCAAAATATAAATGCCCCCCTTTCAAAGAATTCTCCATCCCATTTAAAGCTTTGTGATGCCAATCAAATAAAAGCTCTGTCCAGCTTTCTTTAAAATAAGGCACATGTATTTGAATTGTTCTAGTCTGGCCAATGCGATCCAATCGACCGATCCTCTGCTCCAGCAATTCTGGATTCAACGGCAAATCAAACAATACCAAGTGATGGGCAAACTGAAAATTTCGTCCTTCACTTCCTATTTCAGAACATAACAAAATCTGTGCTCCCTCCTTGTCCGCAAAATAAGCTGCATTTCGATCCCGCTGTATCAAACTCAAATTTTCATGAAATAGCGCCGAATCTACATTTAAAACTTCCAAAAGACTCGACTGCAAAGCTTCGACTTTTTCTTTTGTGCGACAAATCAACAGTACTTTCTCGCCCTTTAAACCTTTAAGGAATTCAGCAAGCCATTGGATACGCCTATCCTGCTTAAAGGAATATTTATAACTCTCTGTAGATTCTACTCCATTCGTCTCCACGCCAAACTCTTTTTTAAATTCTTCTCGTAAACGAGTCACCTGTTCCTCTTTCGACAAACGTTCACTCGATTCAAGTTTATGTGGGATCACTTTTCGTTTGGGAAACCCTTTTAATGCCTTTCGTGTGTTTCGAAAAATTACTCGCCCCGTACCATGCCGGTCCACTAAGGCTTCTAATAACTTATCTCGATCCTCCAATAATTCATCAAAGGCATTTGCATCCATCTCTATTAGTAAGTCCCGCAATAGTTTCTTTGCCTTCACGGTCAAAGCCTTTCTTTGAAACACCCAATCGGCAACTTTTGCCACTTCATTATAATGTAAGTGCTCCTCAATAAAGTCCTCTAAATTAGGATAGCGATTTGCATCTAATAAACGTAGACGAGCAAAATGACCTTCAATGCCCATCTGCTCAGGTGTTGCTGTCAGTAAAATCAATCCATCACATCGCTTAGATAATCGTTCGATTATTGCGTATTCCGCACTGACTGTTTCTGGGGACCATTCGTAATGGTGGGCTTCATCCACAACTAATAAATCCCAATCCACGGACGTAATTGCTTCAGCCCAACGTACATCCTGAGTTAAGGTTTCAACACTGCATAATACCAACTGCTCCTCCAAAAAAGGATTTTGAGAATCATTTTGCATTGCCGCAGCTGCACAGCGATCCTTATCCATAATCGTGAACCAATGATTGAATCTGCGATAAAGCTCAACAAACCATTGATGCACTAAAGACTCAGGAACAATGATTAAAATTCGTGACGCTCGTCCAGTTAATTGTAAGCGATGTAAAACTAAACACGCTTCAATTGTCTTCCCTAAACCCACTTCATCCGCCAATAATACCCTCGGACAAAAACGAGCCGATACCTCGTTAGCAATAAATAGTTGATGGGGAATTAAATCGATACGACCTCCTAAAAAACCAGTTGCAGGCGAGCGACGTACCTCACTGTAAGCTTCAATTGTTTGATACCTTAAAGCGAAGGCTTCCTTGCTATCGACTTGTCCTTGAAGAATCCGTTCTTCCGGATTGCTAAAATTTGAACTCTCTGCCAAATCCGATTCGGCAATCATTTGTTCGCCACTGTGATAAATAAAAAGCTGACCTTCTTCCTCGACACGTTCTACTTGAAAGCTAACTCCATTCCTAGAGCTGATCGTATCACCTTCTTTATAAACCACTCGTTTTAAAGGAGGATTTTCTGAAGCAAATATTCGAGTTTCCTCGGCAACTGGAAAGGACAAATGCACTTGAAACTTATTCACTTCTTCAACTAAGCCTAACCCTAATTCAGGTTCATTTTCACTGACCCATCGTTGACCTACTTTAAACATAACAAATAATCTTATGTTCCGTGGCACATTAAGTCAAAACTCGAGTTGACTAAAACAGCCAAACTTTTTCGAAAAAACCTTCATCAGATAACTCGAATAGATTATTGAATTATAATAAAGAATACTTTTTTATACAGATATGGACAATACATCTGATCAACCACTCGTAGGAATCATCATGGGAAGCCAATCCGATTGGTCTACGATGAAAGAATCTGCTGAGCTTCTTAAATTATTTGAAATTCCTTTTGAGACGGAAATTGTAAGCGCTCACCGCACGCCCAAAAAATTGTATTCCTATGCTGAATCTGCCCAATCAAGAGGACTGCAAGTTATCATAGCAGGCGCAGGCGGCGCAGCCCACCTTCCAGGCATGACTGCTGCTATTACTCCACTACCCGTTCTTGGAGTCCCTGTACAATCCAAAGCACTTGATGGGCAAGATTCCTTACTCTCTATTGTACAAATGCCCGCAGGCATTCCCGTTATGACTTTAGCCATTGGCATCGCAGGGGCAAAAAATGCTGCCATCTCAGCCGCCTCGATTATTGCCCTCAATAATACAAGTGTGCGAGAAAAGCTAGAAACCTTTCGCAGTCAGCAGACCCAAACCGTCATTGAAACCCAACTGCCAAAAGAATCATGATATTGCCTGGAGGAACCATAGGCATTCTCGGAGGCGGACAACTCGGACGAATGCTCATTCTAGCAGGAAGACCCATGGGATATCGATTCCATGTTTTCTGCCCAGAAGCAGAATCCACTGCTGGACGTATTGCTGACACTTTCACACAGGCTGCTTATGACGACTTCGATGCACTTGAACGCTTCGCACGCTCTGTTGATTGCATCACCTTTGAATTCGAAAACATTCCTTCCGATTCTCTAAACAAGCTGAGTGAAATAACTCCCATTCACCCTAAGACCCACGTCCTTCATATCTGCCAACACAGACAAAGAGAAAAAGATTTTCTTAAATCCAAGCAATTTCCCTGCGTCCAATTTGAATACGCAACCTGCCCAGAAAGCTTAAAAAAAGCCGTTGAAACGATTGGCTTCCCTTCCGTCATTAAAACCGCTGCCTTTGGCTATGACGGCAAAGGGCAAATCAAATTAGATTCTGAGGACTCGATTTCAGATCCACAATCCCTATGGGAGACACTCAACTACCCAGACCGTGTGGTCGTTGAAGAATGGATTGAGCATAAAGGCGAGTATTCTGTTGTCTGTGCTAGAAATGAAAAAGGCGAAAAAGCGAGCTTCCCAGTTTCTGAAAATGTGCATATTCACCACATTCTCCATAGCTCAACCGCTCCTGCCCCCATATCAAAAAATATTGCTGAACACGCCCATACTCTGGCCGAACAGCTGGCTGATACCTTAGAAGTTGTAGGGCTTCTCGCCGTTGAATTTTTCTTAACCCAAGACGACCAACTGATCGTCAATGAAATGGCCCCACGACCTCATAATTCTGGACACTACACCATAGATGCCTGTCATACCTCTCAATTCCAACAACATATTCGAGCAATCACTGGGCTACCTCTTGGTAAAACTGACACCCACACGCCTGCCGTTATGATCAATATCCTCGGTGACCTCTGGTCTAAAACCTCTCCACCTTGGAATCTTCTTTTTAAAAACCCAAGCACTCAACTTCACCTTTACGATAAAGGAGAAGCTCGCAAAGGAAGAAAAATGGGACACTATACTGTACTAGACCAAAATTTAAGCCTCGCTAAAAAGGAAGCCGAAGCACTTTTTCTTGAATTGAAAGACTAATCCAACAAAACTCCCAACATTCAATCATGGAGATACATCCCAAATTAGATGAGTTTAAAGCCAAAGCGAAACAAGGCTATCGCATTCCTGTCTTCATGGATTTGACTGCCGATTGCGAAACACCGCTCTCCGCTTATTCAAAACTCGCTCAAGACAAGCCCGCATTTTTATTTGAATCAATTGTTGGCGGCGAAAATATCAGTAGATTCTCCTTTCTTGGCGCCTCTCCGAAGAAAATTTTTCGCATCTACAGCGATAAAACCACTATTGTCCATAAAGACGGGACCCAAGAAAGCTTCGAAACCCCTGAAGATCCCCTCAGTTTGATCGAAAATGAACTAGGACGCCTCAAAACACTGGATATTGAGGACATGCCCCCATTTGATGGAGGTGCGGTAGGCTTTGTTGGCCACGAGTTTATTCACACTGTTGAACCGAGTATTGCGATTTCTCAAAATGACCCCTTAAAGCTCCCTATTTTATACTACATTATTACAGATTCTGTTTTAATTTTTGATCACGTAAAACAGATATTAAAAATCTGTGTTTATGCAGAAATTGGCGATTCCGCTGAAGAGGCTTATGATCAAGCCGTTACGGAAATAAACCGCATCCAATCACTTCTTCAAAAGCCCACTGCACTCAATTATCAGCAAATCACGCAACCGTGCGAAATTCCAGTTCCAAAAGGAAATTTTGAACCCGAAGAATTCGAGGCTTCTGTTCACAAAGTCAAGGAGTATGTCGAAGCAGGGGATGTTATACAAACTGTTCTATCTCAACGCTTTAGCAAAAAATTTACCGTACCCCCAATAGGGCTTTATCGTGCTCTTCGTACAGTCAATCCTTCGCCTTACATGTTCTTACTTGAAGACCCTGAATTTTCTGTCGTGGGCGCCTCTCCAGAGATTCATGTCCGCCTTACGGGAAGTCAAATTGAGATACGCCCTATAGCGGGAACGCGTCGCCGTGGCCGCAATGAAAAAGAAGATTTGGAGCTCGAGGCCGATTTACTCGCAGACAAGAAGGAGTGTGCTGAACATTTGATGCTTGTTGACCTTGCTCGTAATGACATCGGCCGTGTTTCTGAATATGGTTCCATTAAGGTCTCTGATTACATGTCAATTGAACGTTATTCACATGTTATGCACATTGTTTCCCAAGTTCAAGGAACCCTAGCCAAAGACAAAACGGCCTATGACTTAATGAAAGCTACTTTTCCTGCGGGTACTCTCAGTGGAGCGCCAAAAGTTCGTGCTTTACAGATTATTTCAGAGCTAGAAAACAGTCAAAGAGGCCTATATGGGGGTGCTTTAGGCTATTTCAGCTTCAATGGAAACCATGATTCTTGTATTGGCATCCGCACGGCCGTCATCAAAGACCAAACGATTTATATTCAGTCTGGAGCAGGTGTTGTGGCCGATTCCATTCCAAAGGAAGAGTATATTGAAACCATCAATAAAGCCAAAGCTATGTTTAAGGCAGTTTCGATAGCAGAGACCTTATTTTCCAAGTAAGCGCTCAATCTTCACTAATTCAGTAAGTATTTTTATTACACTACGATAAGTCTAAATAACTTATTGTGAGTACACTAAAACATAACCGATATCAGGCTGACACAGGATCTGCTGGGACTATACCCAGAAGCGGAGTTGATTCTGTTGATGAAAATCCAAGAGCTCTCCTTCATCCTAATGAAAGAGACGCTATGTTCACCTACATGCAGTCTATCTCAAAGACACCACTGCTTACCATAGAAGAAGAAGTGGAGCTCGCAAATAAGATCAAAAAAGGTGATCAAAAAGCACGGGAAAAAATGATCGCATCCAATTTACGTTTAGTCGTAAAAATCGCCCGTGACTATATGAATTTCGGGCTCCCTTTAATGGACTTAGTCAGTGAAGGTAATATCGGCCTAGTAAAGGCAGTAGAACGCTTCGATCCTTACAAAGGAGGAAAATTAAGCACCTATGCGTCTTGGTGGATCAAGCAGTCTATCAAACGCGCGCT
Source organism: Puniceicoccaceae bacterium MED-G32 (assembly GCA_002457235.1). Lineage (GTDB taxonomy): Bacteria > Verrucomicrobiota > Verrucomicrobiia > Opitutales > Coraliomargaritaceae. The sequence goes on along the minus strand of NTJV01000011.1, from coordinate 135 downwards.
CGCTAATCACAGTAAAACGATTCGTGTACCAGTACATTTAGTTGATCGCATATCTAAGATGCGAAAAATCATCAAAGAGCTCACCGATAGATTCGGCAGAGAACCCTGTGATGAAGAGATCGGCTATGCCATGGA
>NTJV01000010.1 GCA_002457235.1 Puniceicoccaceae bacterium MED-G32 | reverse complement strand
GAATCACACTCAATACTTATAGAAAGATTACAAACTAACTCCCGACTCCAATTAATACGTATGCATGCCTCTGCGTTTTCAAAAAGCAGTTACAGAGAAGGTCCAGATGGACTAATGGCACTATCTGAAGCTAAAGAAATGAATTTATCCACACTCGAACTTAAAGAAGACAGTACATTATTAATTTTAGAAGGCATTGAAAAGCCAGGGAACTTAGGAGCAATCATACGTAGCGCGGAGGGTGCTGGAGTGGATGCCATTTTACTGAATAATTGCTTATTAGATACTTATAATCCAAATGCAATACGAGCATCTCAAGGTCTGATATTTCGCCTTCCAATAATAAATGTCGAAACTGACTATCTTTGCCAATGGCTAAAAGATCATCAATTTATAAGTATTGCAACCACACCCAACACTGATAATTGCTACTCTAAACAAGTCTATAAAGGAAGAACTGTTTTATTGATGGGAAGCGAAAGCCATGGACTATCAGAGAAATGGCTCAATCAAGCTGATCATTTAATTAATATTCCAATGAAAGGTTTTGCTGATTCCTTAAATGTGTCGGTCGCTACTGCAATTTGTTTATATGAAATCAATCGCCAAAAGAGCCTTTAAGCAAAAGCTTGCTTGCGCGCATCTATAGCCCATCCATAGAGAGCTTCATATTTTTCGGCAGATATATTCCAAGAAAAATCCATTTTCATACCATTAGCCTGCATAGACAAAAAAGTTTGTTTATCATCAGTATAGCATTGAGATGCTTGAATAATAGCATTCATAAATTCTATTGCATCTATATTTGTAAAGTTAAACCCACAGCCTTTAGACCAATCCTCTGGGTAAACAGGAACTGTGTCACCTAATCCACCTGTACATCTAACAATCGGAATTGTCCCGTATTGCATAGCGTACATCTGGCTCAAACCACACGGCTCGAACCGACTTGGCATTAATAGAAAATCTCCTCCAGCAATTGTTTGATGAGCTAAGGCATTGTCGAATTTTATTAATGCTGAAAACCGCTTAGGGTACTTCTGACTCAAATGAATAAAAGCATTTTCTAATTTCACATCGCCAGTTCCTACTAAGGCAATTTGTATATTGGTTTCATGCATTAAGCGGTCACTTATTTGCAATAATAGATCCAAACCTTTTTGACCATAAAGGCGAGAGACAACCACAAACAAAGGTACTCCATCATCTTCATCTAAACCATAGATAGACTGAATATCTTTTTTACATTTTGATTTACCTTCAAGTTCTCCTACTGAAAAATTTTCAATAATCAAAGGATCTGTAGAAGGATTCCATTCGGTAGTATCAATTCCATTAATGACACCGATCAAATCTGGGGAACGAAAACGTGTTACCGACTCTAAACCACATCCATATTCAGAAGTTTGAATTTCCTTAGCATACGTAGGGCTGACAGTTGAAATCTTTGTAGAATGGTAAATTGAACCCTTCAGCATATTCACTTGACCATGCGACTCATAGCCATCTTGCCTAAATAAGGTACTTGGCAATCCTGCATAATTTAAAACAGGCTGAGGGCAATAACCTTGATGCTGTAAATTATGAATCGTCATTATTGAAGCGGCACGACCCAAAGGTTCGTTAAACTCTTTAGTATTCAAAAAAGCAGAAACAAGCCCAGTTGCCCAATCATGGCAATGAATGATGTCTGGCACCCATTTTAGATGATTGCACAGGTCTAAGGCACCACGAGATAAGAATGCGAAACGAAAGCCATTATCTTCCTCTACTCCACTAGGTCCACAATATACATCTCCAGAGCCAAAATACATTTCATATTCTAAAAAATATACCTTTGCAGAACAATCTGGATATATTGTCTCCCATACACGAGTGTAGGTATCTTCAGCACCCAATTGAACTTGCATCAACGGATCTTCTAATAAACTAGCCGAATCAAAATGCTTAAGATTATGGTATTTAGGAATAACAATACGTACGTCATGTCCTTTCTTAGATAATGCTTGTGCCAAAGAACCGACTGCATCTGCTAATCCACCTACTTTTACAAAAGGAACAGACTCAGGTGCTACCATTAAAATATTCATTTATAATGCGATTTATATTCAGAAGAATTATTTCGAACTATCAGTATCAGCCAGCTTATTTAAGAATTTATTCAAATCAAAATTCAATATAGGTAATAAGCACAATAAACCAATAGTCGTAAGGAGCAAAACAGCCATTCCCATAACATCATGAACACTCCCTATATCACCAATTATTGGGAGTACCCAGTGATCATTAATTGCTTCTGAACCATAAAAATAGGCCCATAATGTCAAAAATCCACTTCGGAAAAGATTGGTCAATACTGCAAAAACCATTGCCATCAAAACTAAAACAATTTTTTTCCAAAACTTGCTTAAGTAAACAGACGCTAGGAATGACCCTGCAAATAAACAGGCAGTTAATGAACGAATTCCAGAACAAGCCTCTTCTACTCCAACTACACCCTTTGGCAAAACAAGAACATTTCCCTGACGTTCGATTTCAAATCCAAGAAAGTCCATTAAAGTAAAAACAATGATTGTGACTTGAGTTAATAAAAACACACGAATTTTTGTTTCTAAAACAGATACCAATGGAGCAGAAATTAGCCAAATCAGTGCTGGAAACAAAAATAAAAAAGTTAGCTTTAGCCGATTTTTTAAAACTATTTTTTCTTCATAAATCGTTTCAGAAGAAAAAATAAATACCGAAGATAATAGCATTAAAGCAAAGCCCATTGAAATTGCTAAGGTAGCAGGGTTTTGCGGCATGGTCGCAACTCTCAAAAGACCGCCAACTAAATATAGGAATACCCCAGCTATAAAACCAGACAGTGCAATAAAGTTACAAATCCATAGTCCATTTGCCTTCTGATCAGCCGAACTACTACCATCCACTTTAGTTAAAAGTGATAAAATTAATTCCTTGCGATCATAAATCACATAAAGAGCAAACAAAGGCACCAAATAGCCAAAGCTATATTCATCACGTGATTCCCACCAGTAGGATTGGTCCCATATCATAAAGACTGCTAAAAAGATAATCAAAACAATCACCGAAATGAATGATTTTGGAAAATCTTTGATGCTAATTTTATCACTATTCTGCGACATAAAGGTAATTTAATAATAATGACCTGCTTATCGTCAATATTAGTCTCGAAAAACTCACAATCTTCCCTTTATAGTATTAATGAGTTTAATTATTTACATTTATGGATTCAGAAAGCCATTCACCTACAGAACGCTTACACGCTTACTGGCGCATGCCTTATATAAAAGCGAATAGTAAGAATTCCAATTCCTCCAATCCTTTTGCCAATCTAAAAGATGCAGATGAATCAAAGCACTACATACTAGTCAAAGGCGACCATACTTGTATTTTGCTTAATCTTTACCCTTATAATGCAGGGCATATTCTTGTACTACCTTATCGAGAAGTTTCAGATATCTCTGATTTGAATGAGCATGAACAGAAAGAATTCATGAAATTTTTAATAAAATCTAAATCTCTATTAAGCCAAGCATTAAGCCCAAATGGATTTAATATTGGCTTCAATCTAGGGAAAGCAGCAGGAGCAGGTATTCCAAAACATTTACACTGCCACGTTGTACCCCGCTGGGAAGGTGATCATAATTTCATGCCTGTAATTTCAAATACTAGAGTATTACCAGAGTCTATTGATGAAATGTGGAAGCAATTAAAAAAATATTGTTAAAAAACAAATCTTTAAAAAACTGTAGACGAGTCCTAAAAAGAACCGCAATATGTAAATAAGCTCATAAGCTTATCGTTTCCCACCTTATATTCATAAAGTATGGTACAAAAAAAAACAGGTACGAAAAAAGGATCAAAGTCACACAAGCGAAACTCATCCAATCTAATTAGCTTCATCCAAAAAATACGAACCAAGGATGTCATAGAGCTCGCTTGTTTTTTTGCCTTTGGTCTTGTAGTTTTAACAATAAGCTTTCTGGGAAAAACTAATGAGCCAAGAACACTCATCCTCAAGGAATATGCTAAAGAGCGAGTTGTTGCAGAATTTGCTTTTAGCTATTTAAGCGATATTGCCACAGAAGAGAAAGCTAAGCTCATACGTGCTAAAACACCTCCAATTTTTGATAAAAACCAGGATGCTTATAATGAATTTTCGACCTTCATAGACTCTATATTAACAGTCTATAAAAAATTCAAATCAGAAGCTTCAAAAATTGAAGAAGATCAAAAGCCAGGATTTGCCGAATATTTAAATGTTAATTTTGACAAAAACGAGCTAGGGAATTTTCAAACATTCGATTTTCAATTAATCGAGGGGCTTTTTGAGAATACTTCTACAAAGGATCGGTCTAAATTTATCAAAGAAACCTTCTCCGTGTTGAACCGTCTCTATGACGTAGGGATTTATGATCAATCTATCAACGGTAATTTAAATAATCAAAATACACTATTTAGCATATCAGAAGTCTCAGAATTAAATGGAACTACAGTTTCTCCTATCGTCTATGAAGATGCCTTATCATTGCTTAAAGAAGAAATTAGCAACATTACAAAGGATGAGGACATTGCTCAAACTTTATTCGCAATTTTCGAATCTGGTCTGAAACCAAATTTAGTTTTTAGTGAATCTAAAACAAAGACTTCAATTAACGATGCTGTCGATGCAATGGAGCCGGTAGTTTATACATTTGAACAAGGTGATACTTTAATCACCCCAGGGCAGCAAATCAGCTTATTAGAAATTGAAAAAATAAAGGCATACGAGCTCGCTGAAGATACTTTGAAAGGTGATAATTTGTTTTTTAATGAATTATTTATCAAGCGTTCTTTCCTTACTCTTATACTTTTAATCATCGCTTACTTATTCATCCGTTACAGTTTAAAAGATGATTCAAAAAGAATTACTACCTTAGCTGTTTCTGGAGTATCCATTGTTTTAAATTTAATTTTATTTAGACTTATATTAGAATTAGGCAGTGTACTGTTAAATAACAATGAAGCACTCCTCGCAGTTTTACCGAACTTACTTCCTATAGCACTTGCTCCCATATTGACAGCCGTACTAGTAGGATCGATGCCAGGCATTCTCACAGCACTAATGATCTCCGTATTATTTTGCTTAGGATTCGATAACTCACTCGAACAATTATTGATCACATTTTTGCCGAGTATTGTTGGAGTCTATTCTTCATTTAGAATACGTAATCGTTCCAAACTTATACAAGCCGGTCTATTCACTGGACTCACTTCTGCCCTATGTTACGCTATCATTTCATTGCTCAACGATAGTTCTATCGCCTTAATTTCCCAACAGATTATTTGCTCTATAAGTATAGGATTTTTCACAGGTATTACAGTAGTAGGTCTTTTATCAACTTTTGAACAAATATTTAAAATCACCACAAGTATTACCCTGTTAGAATTAACCGATTTCAACCACCCTATTTTGCGAAAAATGCAAATAGAAGCTCCGGGCACTTATCATCATAGCTTAATGGTAGCCAACTTATCCGAAAACGCAGCTGCCGTCATAGGATCAAATCCACTCTTATGCCGTGTTTGCTGTCTCTTTCATGATATTGGCAAACTAGTAAAGCCTGAATATTTTTCAGAAAACCAAAGAGGGGCTAATCCCCATGAAGAAAAAAACCCATCCATGAGTGCACTTGTAATTAAAGCCCATGTGAAAGAAGGCGTTGAAATAGCGAAACAGGAAAAATTACCAAAAGTCATTATTGATGTGATACAACAGCACCATGGAACAAGTCTGATTAAATACTTTTACCACCAAGCACAAAAACAGAGAAATTCAGAGGCTCACAATGATTCAAATCAGTCACAAGAAGCGCAAGGGAATCACCGGATTCACCAATCGACTTACCGATACGATGGACCCAAACCTAGATTCAAAGAAAGTGCTATTATCTTCTTTGCTGATGCTGTTGAAGCAGCTAGTCGTTCTTTGAAAAAGATTACCCAACCGTCAATTGAAGAAATGATTGATTCTATTCTAGAAAGTCGAATTAAAGATGGGCAACTCGATGAATGCCCTTTGACTTTCAAAGAGCTAGATTCAATCAAGGTGAGTTTTACACGAACATTACTTAATATGCTTCATTCAAGAATTGAATATCCGAAAGACTCTGATTTAGAGTCTGGCAATTAGTCACGCTAATTTATGAGATTCACTCATGGGCAAAATTGAAATAGAAATACACAATCAATACGGTAAGTTAAAAGATCCTCATGATCGAACCCAAGCTATTTGCTCCATCTTAGAAGCATCTCAGTTTAAACTGCATCCTGGAACTTTATCAATTGCCTTTGTCGATGATGCTTCTATCAAAAAATTACACGAATCATTTTTAGGGAATCCTAGCTCAACTGATGTTATAACATTTCCTGGGAATCCAAGCTTTGAATCAGTCGGTGAAATTTGTATTTCAATCGATGAGGCTATCAAAAATTCAAAAGCATTTAGAACATCTATTAGCCATGAAATCACACTATATTTAATTCATGGATGGCTCCACTTATTCGGGTTTGATGATAAAAATGAAGATACGATTAAAACTATGCGACAGGGCGAACAAGATGCCATGAAACTCATTCACCAGGAAGCATCGCTTCCAGACTATCTAATTTTGCAATGATCTTGAAACGTGCCTAGATCTTAAATTGAAAAAACAGTGATTACTTACTCCCCTTCTACGCTTATAAATTCTAAAGCATCTGGTGTAGTATCAAATTTTTTATCATTGTAGTCGATAAATGAAGGCGTATCCCAATCATAGCCCATATGGCGACTAGCCATTTCTGAAATAGCCTGAACTGCATCGGCTACTTCGATATTATAAAAAGGAATGCTGAAAAAAGTAATCCATGAAGCCTTTAAAGTATCCTCTTCTGATTTATTTTGGAGATGGGCCTTCTCAAAAGCAGTTACATTTACAAAGAGACGTTTTTCTTCGGAGGCCTCCAGTAATAAGCGTCTTTTAAAAGAATATGGATAAAGCTCAGACATTTTCATAGCTCCTATCAATTTGGCATTATCACCCCCTACAGTAGAAAAGCTATTGGTAGAACCAACATCCACCATTTGTGTTGTTTGCATACCATCATCTAGATCGATAACAATCATTTCTTGATCCATAAATTCGTAATCATCATTAACTTCTTCAGTAAAGCCCCAATTGACTAAAAGTATGAAATCAACTGTTTCAGGAGGTTGATCGAGAATGAAATTTTGTTTCATCATCTCAGGCGCCAAAATTTCAATCACCGTTTCAAAACTAACTGGCTCTACCGCGATCTCACTTTGAGTGACTTCTGGATAGTAATTTCCTTCCAAAAAAGCACAAATTTCGGGTAGCGGTTTCCCTGAGTCATCTACATTTCGGACGTAATCTTCGCTAGACCAAGAATAGACGAGTATTCTGGAAGCACTATCAGCCGATAGACTAGAATAGAAAAAGAAGAATATTAATGATAGGCATAGATTTCGATTCATTATGCTGCACTCTTCTTATCGACCTTTTCTTTAGTCTTCGTTACTTTATTCTTAAATTTAATTTTAGGCTTTCCCTTACCTTCAATCACAGCCGAGCTGATTTGCACTTCGGTGACACCTTCTAAACTTGGAATTTCATACATAATATCGAGCATTATTTTTTCCATTATTGAACGTAAAGCACGAGCACCAGTTTTTAATGCAATAGCTTTATCTGCAATCGATTTGATTGCTGTCTTAGAAAAACGTAACTGAATCCCTTCCATAGAGAAAAGCTTTGAAAACTGTTTTACTATGGAGTTTTTTGTAGATAATAAGACATGCTCTAAGTCTTCCTGAGTTAATGGATTCAATACAGCCATCATCGGTAATCGACCAATGAACTCAGGAATTAATCCAAATTGTACTAAATCTTCAGGCTCTGTATTTTTCAATATTTCACTCACTTTATGCGCCTCATCAATGCCTGCAATAGATTTAAACCCGATTGATTGATTGCCTACTCTACGACCAACAATTTCTTCTAAATCAACAAAAGCGCCCCCACAAATAAATAAAATATTTGAAGTGTCTAATTGAATATATTCTTGATTTGGATGTTTTCGTCCGCCTTGTGGTGGCACATTACAAACAGTTCCTTCTAGTATTTTCAGTAATGCCTGTTGTACACCTTCACCAGATACATCTCGGGTGATAGAAACATTGTCCGTTTTACGACCAATTTTATCAATTTCATCGACATATATAATTCCCGATAAGGCGCGATCTACATTATATTCAGCTGCTTGCAAAAGTCGTAATACAATATTCTCTACGTCTTCACCAACATACCCTGCTTCTGTTAAAGTAGTTGCATCAGCAATAGCAAATGGCACGTCTAAGATATTCGCTAATGTTCGAGCCAAATGAGTTTTACCGCTTCCTGTTGGACCGAGAAGCAAAATATTGCTTTTCTCGATAGAGACATCAGCAAGAGATTTATTAACCTTAGATAAAGAATTCTCAGAAACAATTTTCTTTTCATCTAACAAGCGTTTATAGTGATTATAAACAGCTACAGAAAGCGTCTTTTTAGCGTACTCTTGCCCAATTATGTGTTCATCCAAATAAGCTTTGATTTCATTCGGTTTGAGTAATTTGAACGGTTTTTCCTGAGCCGTATCTGCTTCAGGTTTCACATCATCAGTATTCTCTCGATCAATAATTGTTTTACAAATTTCGACACAACTATCACATATTTGCGCACCCTCGAGACCTGCAATCATGCGATTGACTTCGTCGTGACTTTTTTTACAAAAAGAGCAAAATGAAGTTCGGCTAGAATAGGTCATTGTCTTGTAGTATTTTTACGAATCCTTACGAATTACCTTATCAACAATACCGTAATCAACTGCCTCGTCTGCAGTAAGATAAAAATCACGATCTGAATCTGCCTCAACTGCTTCTTTCGTTTTATTTGTGTGGAAAGCAATTAATTCGTTCATACGCTCTCTCCAACGAACAATCTCTTTAGCTGCAATCGATATATCAGAAGTTTGACCAGTGGCGCCTCCAGAAGGTTGATGCATCATCACACGGCTATTAGGTAAAGCAAACCGCTTACCAGGAGTTCCTGCGGCCAGTAACAAAGTAGACATACTAGCTGCCTGACCGACACAATAAGTTACAATATCACATTTTAAAAACTGCATTGTATCATAAATAGCCATCCCGTCAGTCACGCTGCCACCGGGTGAATTTATGTATAAACTGATATCTTTTTTAGCATCTTCCATTTGCAGAAAAAGCATTTGAGCAATAACTGCATTGGCAACAAAATCATTTATAGGAGTGCCAATAAAGATGATGCGGTCTCTCAGTAAGCGGCTATAGATATCCCATGCACGTTCAGTACGACCTTCGCGCTCATAGACAGTTGGTAATGGAACATAACTCACAATAAATCCTTTTTTTAATATGTTATAATTTGAAGAAAAGCTTAAGAATAAATCAACTTAATAAAAATCTCAATCCTTTGACTCAGATTTCTCTTCAATTGTAATTTCAGCCTTATCCATTAAAAAATTCAAAGTTTTACCAATTTTGATATCCCTTTGCATAGCATCAATCTTACTACGGTCTTTCTTTAATTCTTTAACAAAGGCTTCTGGCTTCTGGCCTGTCATTGAAGCATGTTGCATAATCGCATGATTCAAATCATCGTTTTCAACTTTGATCGATTCCTTCTCTGCAATCATATCTAAAATAATAAATGATTTTAAGCGAGACTCAGCCATTTGTGTAGCACTTGCATGCAAAGCCTCTTTATTTTTTTCAAAATCTTCTGCAGAAACCCCCTGTTGCATGTTTTTCTGCATAAAATCTTTTAAAATAGATTCTCTTTCGGAATGGATACCGCTTTCAGGTAAAGGTACAGTGACAAATTGTATTAAGTGATCAACAATTTGCTGACGATTCCCGTTTGCTATTTCGTTTTCTTTTCTTTGTTCAATCGTACCCTTAATTTGATCACGAAATGCTTCTTCATCTTTAACCTGCATACTTTCGAAAAATGCTTCATCCATTTCTGGAAGAATTTTTTCACGAATATCAGTTACCTTAATTTCATAGCTTGCTTTTTTTCCTGCTAAAGCTTCGACTTTGAAATCTGCAGGGAAATCCATCTCAACTTCTTTGGTTTCATCTTTCTGCATACCAATTAACCCTTCAACAATAGCAGGTACTCCTGGTGCATTTTCAGCGCCCGCTTCTTCCCATGTTGATTTTTGAGTTCCGTACATAGCCTCATTGGGTGCAATTTCCTCGATTAAAGTATCACCAATCTTTCCGGTGTAAGCACATTGTACATAATTACCTTTTTCGATTACCTTATTAACTGGCTTAAATTCGGCTCTTTGACCTAAGATATAACCAATCATCTGATCGATTTCTTTATCGTCTGCTTCAGTAGAAGCACTTTTGACATTCACGCCCTCGTATTCAGGAAGCTCAAACTTTGGTATGATATCTACTGAAAAATTGATTGTCACTTTTTCATCAGCGATTATCTCACCTGTTTCAACTTCAACAATACTGTAAATGCGGAATTCAGAATCTCCCAACCCTTCTTCGTGGGCCTTTTGCGCAAGACGCTGTTTTAGCTCCTTGTTAATTTCATTAGCATATTGCTTTCGAACCATATTAGGGTTTGCTTTCCCAGGGCGAAACCCTGGTATTTTTGCAAATTGAATGAATTCAGACAATACAGCGTCCTCCTCAGCCGAAACTTCCTCAGCTGTGAAATGTACTAAAATTGCCTTCCTAGTCGGCGAAATATCTTTTTGTTCAATATTCATAAATTCTATTAAGTGATGTAAAAAAGTGTGTAATCAACAAAATAGTGATTTCCGGGTCAATTCAGAATCTCTATTTTGAAAAATTATTTTACCTGAATAAAATCTGGAGAGGCCGAATCAAACAATTCCTCCCAAGCGCGTAGAGCGGCAATAGTTTGAGGAATTGCATCTAATTCTCGGTTAAGTACACTAATAACTATAATATTCTTATCTCGGTTAAACATTCTCACATTAAGGTCTAAGGCCTTAAGCATAGGCTGAACATCAGTCACATCGATTCCTTCTTTCAAATGTATCAAAATCTGATCGGCAGCCATCACCTCAAGTGTTTCCTGAGAAATATTTTCAACTATTCGAACAAATGGGTAGCTAGATTTGAATTCCATAATCCAAATTTTTTCCTCTTCTCCATTCTCATTGATTAAGGTGCCCGAAGCGATTAAAGTACCTTTTAAAAATACATCTGGAAGGGAATTAGGCAACTTTGGGACGTCGTCATCTAATTGTGACCATGCATCTAATACTTTTTCCTCCGCTTGTTCCTTTTTCAGCGATTTATTTTCAAAATAAATAGAAACCAAAAATGTCCCTATGGTAAAACCGATGATAAAAATAACAATTCTGTCTGTTTGTTTCATATAAAATTACTTAAAATTAAATTATTTGCTTCAAGAATAAATGCACTTTAATACTTTTGATTTAAAATATTCGTCAAATCTATTTCATAAAATGCTATCATTCAATCATTCTATAAAAGTACGTTATGTTGAAACTGATGCGATGCAAAGAGTCCATCACAGTAACCACCTTATTTGGTTTGAAGAATGTCGTATTGAGCTACTGAACCATCTAAAAATCCCTTATGAACAATTCGAAGCGTCTGGATTCTACATTCCGGTATTATCTGCAAGTATTAAATATCTTAAGCCAGCATCTTTTAATCAATCTTTAGATATAGGAATCATGCTACGAGATAAGCCCAAAGTTCGATTTAGATTTGATTATACTATCTCACATAAAAAAGACCTTATAGCAAGAGGCCAAACAGAGCACACATTTATCAATAAAATGAACAAAGTCGTTCGCCCACCAGAAATCTTTAATACGGCAGTTGAGAAATACTGGCAGTAAGCACAAGACTATGAAGACTTAACTTTGTTAATCGTTTTATAGGTTCTGATAATATGATTCATTATATCGACAGGCATACGACCATCTGTGGCAATACTTGCATCTGCCTCTAAATATTTCGGTGCTCGTGCATTCATCATTTGATCGATCTGTTGTTCAGGATTAACCACATTCAATAAAGGCCGGTTCTTATTTGTACTTGTTCTCTCTAAAATTGTCTCTTTGGAAGCAAATAATGAGATAACCACTCCTTTTGTCTTTAATACGCTCATCATGCCCTCTTGGATGGCTAATCCCCCCCCGCAAGCAACGACACAAGCTTCATTAGGCAAGCCGGATTCAATTAAATCTCGTTCAAGTTTTCGAAAGCACTCTTCTCCTTGATTTTTAAAGATTTCAGAAATTGTAGTTTGCTCATTGTTTTCAATAACATGGTCTGTATCAAAAAATTGATAACTCAAAGCTTCTGAAACTAGTCGACCAAAATGCGATTTCCCAACACCCATAAATCCAATTAAATAAAGATTATTCATGAGTTGTTTTTGCCCTTCCATAATAAAACAAATAAAATTCTAATAAATCGTAAATTACACAATAAGAAAATTGATATTTAGTCGGCAATCAGTAAGTTCTGTGTACAATATTCTACTTAGTTAGATAAAAATGAAAACAAATATCCTTCCTATATCCATCAAAGCTATCATTCCTACCACAAATGGATCGGCAGTGTTTTTGAGGGGTAAGCAGAAAATATTTGTCCTTTATGTTGATAAAGAAATCGGGGAAACAATGCAGATGGCGATTAATAAAGTCGAACATGAGAGACCACTCAGCCATAATCTAATCACCAATATGCTTGATGGACTCGGTGCTGAAATAGAGCGAGTCATTATCAATGATGTTGATAATGGTACCTATTTTGCGCGATTAGTAATCTCAATGGAAAATGAAATTGGGCACAAAATAGTTGAGCTAGATTCACGACCCAGTGACTCAATAATATTAGCTTTGCTTACAGATAAGCCCATATATGCGAGTAGCTACGTAATTAATAAAGTTGATGACATGAGCGAAATCTACCAAAAAATCATCAACGTTAAACCCTAAGATTTACTAACTATTAATTTAGAAAAACACATAGGCATTCCACGTCCATGGACCGCACTTGCCCCGATGCAGGATGTTACAACTCTTGGATTCATTCAATTACTCGGGAAATACGGTGCTCCAGATCTATTATTCACGGAATATTTTCGAGTACACAGTCACTCGACTCTAGAAAAACATATTGTGGACTCTATCCTCTATCACAATACAGGTAAACCGATCTTCGCACAATTAATCGGTGAAAGTTTACCCGATCTAGAAAGAACCGTTGCAACAATATTTGAAAGAGAACTTCCTGTCACTGGAATTGACCTAAATATGGGATGTCCTGCCCCAAAAGTTTATAAAAAAAACGTAGGTGGCGGCTTATTGAGGGATCCCGCAAAAATCGATCAAATTTTCAAATGTCTGAAAAACTCAGTCCAAACTTTTTTCACTGTTAAAATGCGAATTGGATTTGAAAGCGATCAACATTTTCACGAAATCCTTGAACTTATCAATTCCCATAAAGTTGAAATGCTCAGCTTACACGCTCGAACCGTCAAAGGTGGCTACAAGAGTGAAGTTCAATACGAATACATTCAAGAAGCCGCAAAAATTGCAAATTGCCCAGTCCTTGCCAACGGGAACATTACTTCATTTAAAAGCTCAGAAAAGGTTCTTAAAGAAACACAATGTCGAGGAGTGATGATTGGCCGATCTTGTATTCGTAACCCATGGATATTTAGGCAAATAGAAGAGTATCTCACCGGAAAGCCTATCTTTTCTCCAACTTTCAAGGATGTTCGTGGTTATATCGATGATCTTTATCAATTATCGGATGAATCCAATCAAGAGGAGCGATTTAGAATTAATTATCTAAAGAAATTCCTTAACTTTATTGGCATAAGTATCGATAGCGAAGGACAGTTTCTCTATCAAGCGAGACGTTGCAAAAGTAAAGCCGAGCTAGACACCATTTGCGATCATTACTTAATCAATGAGGGTAATTCAGAGAAGATTTATCCACTTGAGCCTATAGCTGGCCTAGTCGCCCGACCCAATTGCGAAATCAAAAACACCTGCTCTTTATGAATAGGTGTTAAAAAACTAGAGTGTTTAACTATTTGTGAAACGTCCTTTTAAAGCGGATATTTGAGAAGCAATCTGTTCCATACTAGGCATACCAATCTGCTTCCTAGATTTTAAAGCAGTTTCCAATGAGAAAACAGATAACCAATTTTTATCAATCCGCTCATCAATGACTTTCACTTTATCATAAGGCAATTCGTCTAAAGGTAGCTCTAGGGATTCAGATAATTTAACTAAAGCACCAACAATGTGATGAGCATCCCTAAAAGGAACTCCTTTCAGTACTAAATAATCAACTACATCTGTGGCTAACAATAAAGGATCTGAAACCGATTTAGCACAACGGGATTCATTAACTGTAACGTCAGAAAGTGTTGCGGCTGCAACCTTAAGCATAAGAGTTAACTGGTCATAAGAATCAAAAACAGGCATTTTGTCTTCCTGCATATCACGATTATAAGTCAATGGCAGGCCTTTCATCATGGAAAATAAAGTTTGGGTATTTCCGATGAGGCGGGCTGACTTACCCCTTATTAATTCAAAACCATCAGGATTTTTCTTTTGAGGCATTAAGCTAGAACCTGTTGTAAAAGCATCAGGCAAACGAACAAACCCAAACTCTGAACTACTCCATAATATGAAATCTTCAGATAAGCGAGATAAGTGCATTCCAGTTACCGCACAAGCATTAGCAAAATCAATAAATAAGTCACGATCGCTCACTGCATCCATGCTATTTTGGGTAATGATAGGACAACCCTCATCATCGACAAAGCCCAATTTCTCAGCTACAAATAAACGATCAATGGGCAAAGTACTTCCTGCAATTGCACCAGAACCTAAAGGACAAATATTGGCTGAATCCCATACATTTGAAAAACGATTCATATCCCTTACCAACATTTCTACGTACGCTAATAAATGATGTGCGATAGGAACCGGCTGAGCTCTCTGCAAATGCGTATATCCAGGAATAATTACTTCCGCATTCGCTTCAGAAAATTCCAAACAGCTTTGCACCAATGACTCAATATCTGCTATAACTGATACACAAGCATCTTTAAACCAAAGGCGCATATCTGTAGCGACTTGATCATTACGGCTTCTCGCAGTGTGTAATTTAAGTGCCTCTGGCGAAACTTCAACCAAGGCTTGTTCAATATTCATATGAACATCTTCCAGATCAGAACGCCATTCAAAATTCTGTGATTCAATCGCTTTTTCAACAGTATCTAAACCGGCCAAAATTGATTTCAATTCTGACTCATTTAAAATACCAACTTTTTCCAACATCGAAGCGTGTGCACGACTGCATTCAATATCATATAAAGCCAATCGGCAGTCAAAAGAGACTGACTCCCCTATTTGTAACATTAAATCAGAAGGCTTATTATCAAAACGTCCGCCCCAGGTAGCTTGCTGTTTATTTTTACTCATTATATAATATTGAATCTAATTACCATTTATAGACATTCCAAAATATTCACAATCAAATACTTTGAGAATAATTAGCTAAGCTTTCCTCTAAAGATCTACCCGCGGGAAAACATGTTTTTCCTAAACACAATTGAAAATCAACTTCAGGATCAAAAACCACAAAGAGTCTTCGCCAAGGGTACTTAAGCAATATTTGTCTTACGGAATCGATAGTTTCTTCACTGTTGGTTTTAATGACCGCAATTGAATCAGCCTCAGCTATAGCCTCTAAACTACAAGCAATTGCACTCGCATGCTGCCTAGCTCCCTGAGAATAAAAGGAGCGCTCTTTAATTAAAACGGATTCATAGTCGCTTTCACCAGTTAAAGCATATAACTGCGAAACAACATGTAGGACCATGGCATTACCCGAAGGGGTTGCATTATCAAACCACTCTTTCCTTCGGACAATTGGCGCCTCTTCATCTTTCGAAGTATAATAAAAGCCAGAAGCATCTGTATCGCCAAAATACGAATCAATATACTTATAACAAGCCTTTGCTTTATTCATATAATTTGAAGAAGCACCTGCCTCAATCCAATCTACTTTCCCCGCAACGGCCAATAAAGCTTGAGCATAACAGGCATAATCATGCAAAAACCCAGGGACTCGTTTGTTTGAATCCTCATAATAAACTGAACTCAATGAAAAGCACCCTGTAAAAGTTGCCGTCAAATTAGAATCAATAAAATCAACAATGTGCCGAGCCTTTGCCACCCAGTCCTTACGATTCAGATAAAACCCTGCTTCCGCTAAGGCTGAAGCCAAAAGACAATTCCAAGCAGTTACTACTTTATTGTCTCGAGGAGGTAAATTACGATTTTCTTCTCGAAATTTCAGTAATACTTTTCGTGCATCTTTCAAATCATCACGCACTGTAAAATCGCCATCTTGTAATGCTAAGACTGACATATCGCCTTCAAAATTGCCACTTTGAGATACCCCATAGGCTAAAGAAAACACTTTGCCTAAAGATGGTCCTAAGATTTGTTCTACTGTCTCAAGATCCCAAACATAGGACTTACCTTCTTCTCCATCCACATCTGCATCCAAAGCAGAAGCATAAAGCCCACAATCCAACAATAAATCTCGATCCAGCCAATCCACTGTTTCTTCAATAACCGATCGATACAAAGGCTCTTTATTTAATAAATAGCCCCGAAGATAGCTCTCTAAAAGCAAGGCATTATCATAGAGCATTTTTTCAAAATGCGGTACTAGCCAATGAGCATCGACACTGTAACGGGAAAACCCACCACCAAGCTGGTCAAAAAGTCCTCCATGTGCCATTGCCTTCAAAGTTTGGCCTACAACAAAATCGATTCGCTCTCCTAAATCCTTACTCGTTTCTTTATGATCTCGCATCGACATCAAGAAATTCAGCACCATCGCTTGAGGAAACTTAGGAGCCTGCCCAAAGCCACCATATTGGTCATCGTGATTTCCGCATATTCCTTGAGCAGCAAGATTTAAATCAGAAAAATTAAAATCCTTACTTCCATTACTTGAAGCACTGCTTGCCAATAGATTATCCCGTATCGCCTCAGCATTTTCTGTTAATTCATCACGAGATTTTTGATAGAAATCAGAAATACGAACCAAGAGCTGTGGCCAAGGAACTAAACCATTACCTCGATCTTCTGGCGGAAAATAAGTGCCACCAAAAAATGGACGACCGTCTGGCAAACAAAACACATTTAAAGGCCAGCCCCCTCTCTGAATAATCATTTGTACTGCCTCCATATACACTTGATCCACATCAGGCCTTTCTTCTCGATCCACTTTAATACATATAAAGTGCTTGTTCATAATATCTGCGATATACGAATCCTCAAAACACTCATGAGCCATAACATGGCACCAATGGCATGAGGAGTAACCAATTGAAATCAAAATAGGTTTATCTTTCTCCTTAGCTAATTCAAAAGGTTCTTTACCCCAACTAAACCAATGAACTGGATTATTAGCATGTTGCCTTAGATACAGGCTTGCTTCATTGGAAAGAGAATTTTTCATAAGAAGGTTTAATAAAAATAGAAAAAAGAAATATGTCTATTGCATTGATACACTACAATCAATATACAAGCTAAAATAATCAATAAAACTATGCCTAGAATAAAAATTCTCAGTGATCGTGTTGCGAATCAAATTGCAGCTGGAGAAGTTATTGAAAGACCTGTAGCGGTTATCAAGGAGTTGATTGAAAATAGTATTGATGCAAAAGCGACAAGGATTTCAATTGAAATCAATAATGGTGGCAAGTCCTTGATAAAAATTTCCGATAATGGAATTGGCATGGATGAAGATGAGGCACTACTTTCTTTAGAACGCCATGCGACTAGCAAATTAAGAGAAGCCAATGACCTCAATGAGATTACCAGTTTTGGCTTTAGAGGTGAAGCTCTACCTTCGATCGCTTCTGTTTCACAATTCACCCTAAAAACTCGTACAAAAAATTCCATCGAAGGAATTGAAATCAACGTAACTGCAGGAAAGTTATTAAGTCAAAAAGCCTGCGGTATGCCGCACGGAACTATTATAGACGTAAAAAATTTGTTCACCGGAGTACCTGCTAGGAGAAAATTCCTTAAAACCGAAAACACCGAATCCGCCCATATATATTTTGCGGTACGCCTCTTCGCCTTAGCGCATCCGCATATCGCTTTTGAACTTATCGATACAGGAAAAATTATTTTAAAATCGGCTTCATGTAGCAGTCTCAATGATCGAATCAGCGAAATATGGAATCGCAATATTGCCAAAGACTTGTTGCCGATATCGGCAGAAGATAAAAATTCGAATCTTAAAATAAATGGCTTGATAGCAAAGGTGGGAATCGATCGATCCACTCGCAGAGAAATGATTTTCTTTGTTAATAATCGTCCTGTAGATAATCGTACATTATCTTATGCGGTACTCGATGCTTATATGGGCCAAATACCGAAAGGACGTTTCCCTGTTGTCTTTTTATTTTTAACCATTGATCCCAAGGATGTTGATGTAAACATTCACCCAACAAAAAAAGAAATACGCTTTCGAGATGAAGCAAGTGTGCGACAATTTACACTTCAAGCAATACATGCAAAATTAGAAGCATCCAATCCACATAGGATTCAAAAGCAAAACAATCCGTCATCGGAAATTCCTGAGCCCTCACCTACTCCAATAATTGCCACCAATCAACATCAAGAAAAATCAGAAGATACAGTCTCCGTTGCTAATGATTCTTTGCAACAACCAAGCCAAGTAATTAAGAATTACGGTCTAGAACCCTCTCCAACCTTAAAAGCTCTTGATAGAGAAAGTCCCATTGATAAACAGACCCCTAGCTCAAATACAAATATTAAAGTTAATTGGGTCTATTTACATACACTTAAAGAAAAGTATGCCGTGTACCAAACTCCAGAAGGAATTGTACTGCTTAATATTTTACGAGCGAAACAGAGAATCCGTTATGAAGAAGTCTTAGCGCAAGTCAGCAAAAGTAGGCCAAGCAAACAAGATTTAATCATCCCAATACAGATAGAATTAGAACCGTTAGCTGCCACAACTCTCGAATCTCACTTAAATCAACTTAATGATTACGGCTTTACTATCGAATCTTTTGGAAAAAATTTTTACCGAATACTAAGTATTCCAGATTGGTTAAAAATCAACTATGTGGAAAAATTCACGTTGGATTTAATCGATCAATTAAGAACCAGAGGTGGCTATTCAAAAAGTCCTAAGCAATCTGTTTTCTGGGAACAAATTGCTCAAAGCTCGATCAAAGACTTTTTGTTTAATTCAGAAAAAGAGCATGCTTCATCTTTAGAAAAATTACCGTCCCTACTCTTTCGATGCGAAGAACCTCTAACTAACCCATTAGGTAAAATCATATTTTTCGAGCTAAACTGGAATGACATTGAGAAAAAAATTAACTAACATATTGTTGATTACTGCTCCTAGAGGGTTACTATAGTTAGTTAGTTAATGACGAAAATACCCCTAAATTTTAATCATATAGTATCCTCGAA
Organism: Puniceicoccaceae bacterium MED-G32; assembly: GCA_002457235.1. Taxonomy (GTDB): domain Bacteria; phylum Verrucomicrobiota; class Verrucomicrobiia; order Opitutales; family Coraliomargaritaceae. The sequence goes on along the minus strand of NTJV01000010.1, from coordinate 9,265 downwards.
TTTAAACTTATTTTCAAGCAATGGTGACATTTGCTCCTTATGCGATGCCGCAATTGCTCATGATTTATTATCTGTTTTAGTATTTCCGACAAGTATTCCATTCTGCGCAAATCTTCTAAATCATACCTCGATCAAGCTAGATGCAGTAATTGCATACCCTCATGGTCGCTCAACCTTGAAGTCAAAGATAGCCGAAATTAATGAAGTAGCACAGCTAGGTGCTGATGCTGTTACTGTCTATATTAATTATTCAGCTCTTCGTGCTGGTGAAAAAAATGTAATTGCTGAAGAAATTCAAAAATTAGCAAAGATCTGTCAAAAGATATCATTAGATTTAACTATCGCTTTAGAGGGCTCTATTCTAGAGCCTAAGCATCTAAAGTTTGCTCTTAACACATCTATTCAATCGAAAGTTGATGCCTTTCTCAGTTCATATGGAGCCTCATTTTCTGAAACATGCCATCAAATTACACAACTTGCCTCTGACAAAAAATCACCCATAAAACTGCAAGCCTATTTAAAAAAGTTAAACCCTAAGCTTATACATAAGCTCAACAGTTTAGGCGCAGATACTATAATTTCAGACGGAGAGCTGAACAAAATCAAATAACTAAAAAAACAATTTTTCGATATTCGAAAGAAGTATATTTGAGGGAATGATTTTTGTACCATTCTTTACAAATAATACAGGCTCTACCCCAAAATCATAATCTGGGTTGTAACGAGTCAATTTTATATCCACCCCATCCGGCAAACTTAATTCGGACTCTCCAAGTGCTTTCCAATGTATCGGAATACCAAACCTTGCAAAAGTAACTTCCCATCCTGCAATATCTGATTTCGACAAACCATTAGCTTCTAAAAAACATGGATTATTTTGGATAAAGAATGGCATAGCATTACTTCGCACTTTAATTGCAAGAATATGGGGCAAGGATTCAAGGTAAGATTTAAAATCCACCGATTGGTTTTTGCGGATTGAGCGATAGAAGTCGAGTGGATCCACACCGAGTAAATTCATGCCATTCCAATTCTTATGCCAATTCTTTGTTTCATAAGATTGGGATTTAAACCATGATTGAAAATTATCGGACAATTGGATTCCAATTTCAAAATGTAAATGAGCCCTGCTTTTAGGAATCGTATAGCCACCAGAACTATTTCCCATCCGCCCTAATCGAGCGCCTTCTCTTATAGAATGATTTAAGCGAAGTTTATGATCAATTGAATCCAAATGCGCATATAATGAATAAAAATTGAACCCTCCTTCTTTATGCAATAAAACAACATATATCCCATAACGACTTTTACTAGAATCCTCATTGATGTGAACTACCTTACCAGGAAGCACCGCAAAAATTGAATCTAAGACTACTTTTTTTGTGTCGAACTTAATCCCGCATAAATCCAATCCTTCGTGAAATTTTTTACCTTTGTTACGAACAAGTCCATATAAACCAGACGATGGATTACCCGAGCCTGTTGCCTGAACAAAATCTTCTATTGATTTGCCGTTAGCAAAGGCAGGATTCGGCGTAGGCCATATCAACCCGTAACAATTGCAACTGAGTGTTAAAAAGAAAAAGAATATTTGAAGCACCCTCATGCTTGCAGAATTTTTTTTTAGATTAGAATAAAAGATCACCGATAATAGCCTCTACTTTTGAAACACTTTCAAGGTTTGGAATCACTACTGGTACAGCAAACTCTCGTTTTGTTTTTACGTGGACGAAGATTTGTGACTCTGCTTCAGCTTTGATTGATTGCGATTTCAGTACACGCTTTCTCTCCAAACTCACAGCAAATAGATACTTAAGCAAGCCGAGTTCTTCTTGCTCTTCATTTGTCTCACTAGAGTCGAAAAGAGAAAAAAAGAAGCTTTCAGCTGAATGCTTTCTTTCTTCCTGAGTTAAAGCTTTAGCCTCTTCGGCAAAAACTCGAGACCATTTCCCAAGAATTATTGTATCTTCTGTTTGTTTCCATTCTGAAAATTCTACTTCGAGAAGATCGCAACGAATCATTTCGTTATTCCTTATATCTTTTAAGACAATACAGAGAACTTTATCTCCATCTTCAAAAGCCTTACCTGAAATTGATGATAGCTTTCCAAAATCTTTTATTTCCCAGTGAAACATTCTATAAAATGTCTTTCATGTTCCATAATTTTCAAGCTTTTACTCACTCTTGCTAGAAATTTATTGCAGTAAATACCTAATTTAAACATTAAAAGACTATGGGAAGAACCATTGCTATTGGAGATGTACACGGTTGCGCAAGAGAACTTGAGAAATTATTGAAAAAACTCAAACCGCAAAAATCCGACCGCATCATACAACTTGGAGATTTAATCAATAAAGGTCCAGATAGCCATGAGGCTATTCGTCTCGCCAAAGCATATGACATACAAGCTATAATGGGTAATCATGAAATGAGATTGCTTTCAGCTAAAAAAGAAAAACGTCTAAAATACCTCAATAGTCATTACCATCATACCTATAAGCAATTAAACAAGTCAGATTGGAAATTTTTAAAACATCTTCCAAAGTTTATTTATGAAGGTGCATTGGATACTCTTTTTGTGCATGGAGGATTCGTTCCTAATGAACCTTGGCACTCTCAAAGTTTAGATACTGTAACGAATGTACAGGTAATTACAAAGGAAGGTTTACCAGAAAAACGCACACATCGCTCAAAGTCTAAATTATGGGTAAACTATTGGAAAGAGCTCACATTTGTCATTTATGGACATACACCAAGAAGAAGGATTTTTAAAAAAAGAAACACCTTATGCCTAGACACAGGTTGCGTCTATGGAGGTAAACTGACAGCTTACTTAGTTGAAGAAAATAAACTGATTTCAGTAAATGCGAAACAAACCTACTGCTGAACCTTTTCTTGATACTGAATTTCTTTCAAATCGCTATGAAAAGCATTACCATGGTTGGTCGCATTTACATAACCAGATCTGATAGTAAAATCTCCGAAGCGTTCGTTAGCTTGGCGGTTTTTTGCATAATCAATAAAAATAGGTTTTAAACACTCAATAATCTGTTCGTGAGTTACTGAATTTTTATATAACTTATTTAAACGTTCACCATCAAAACCAGCTCCAAGGTATAAATTATACTTCCCTGGCACCTTTCCAACTAATCCAATCTCACCTAAGTAAGGACGGCCACAACCATTTGGACAGCCGGTAGATCGTATGATAATTGGCTCATTGTATAAGCCTAGTTCTTCCAGCAAGCCTTCGATTTCAGTCACTAAAGTAGGCAAATAACGTTCAGATTCAGCAAGTGCTAAACCACAAGTAGGAAGCGCGACACAAGAAATTTGATTTTTTCGAATACCCGAAAATTTCTCATAACCATCAAGTCCATATTCTTCAATTAAAGCCTGTATTTCCGCTTTGTCTTTGTCGGCTATTCTTCCAATGATGATGTTTTGATTAGCAGTTAAGCGAAAATCTCCCTTATGAATTTTGGCAATTTCTTTTAGACCTGTTTTGATTTTAAGTTTGTCATTATCCAATACACGTCCCCCTTCGATATAGAGTCCCACGTTCCATAAACCCTCAAAATCTTGAACCCAACCATAACGGTCACTATTGCTTTCAAACTTATAGGCTTTGGGGGCTTCTAATTTATATCCCAATCGTGTTTCTAATTCTTGTAAAATTGCATCTTTACCACGATCTTCCACAGTGTATTTAAATCGAGCATGTGCACGATTAGTCCGATCACCGAAATCTCTTTGTATGGATACGATTTTTTCTGAGACATCGATTACTTGATCGGGTGTACAAAATGCAATCACATCCGCCAATCGAGGAAACGTCTCCTCATTGCCATGTGTCATTCCCATGCCACCGCCTACGGTTACATTAAAACCTAATAATTGATCATCTTTAATAATTGCAATAAAGCCTAAGCAATGAGCAAAGACATCTACATCATTATGGGGTGGTATAGCGAAAGCTATTTTAAATTTTCTTGGCAGATAGGTTTTTCCATAGAGTGGCTCGATTTCAGAATCCCCATGAGACACAACTTTCTCTCCATCTAACCATATTTCAGCATAAGCAGAAGTCCTTGGTTTTAAATGTGTATCCACTGCTTCAGCTATAGCTTGTACCTCGGTAAAAACCCTACTTTCTGGAGGGTTAGGGTTGCTCATAACATTTCGATTCACATCGCCACAAGCAGCTAATGTTGTTAACAATGCGTCATTCACTGTGCGAATGGTGTTTTTTAGATTACTTTTCAGTATGCCGTGAAGCTGAAGTGCTTGGCGTGTCGTAATTTTCAATGTATCAAATTCACAAAAATTGGCTAAGTCATTGACAGCGATCCATTGCTCAGGAGTACAAATACCACCTGGTAAGCAGATACGAGCCATAAAGGTGTAGGCTTTATCTAACTTCTTTCGCCTTCTTTCTGCACGATTATCACGATTATCCTGTTGGTAAATACCATGAAATTTAGTTAGCTGCTGATCTTCAGCAGATATAGAACCCGTTACTGATTCTGACAAGCCTTCGAGAATGGTTCCACGAAGAAACTCACTCGCCGACTTAATCGACTCATTCTTATGCAATTTTTCCGGTGATTGACTATCTGATATCATAAAAAGTTTTACTCTCTGCGACTATTTCTTAAAACACTTATTTGATGCTACGACTTGACTCTATTTATTTGTTTGTCAGTTAAGAAGTAATAAAATTAAAATAAATTAACAAATAAGCAAGTCTTTAAGAGAATCAGATAAAGCGAAATTTCAACTATTAACACGATAAACTGTCTAAAATGTCCGACAATTTTCCAAAGAACACACCCTTAACCCCAGCGATATCGGAAAAACTAGCATCTTTGTTTTCTGAAATGCAAATCGATGAAATTAATTGGTTGCGTGAACATTTGAATGCACTTGCAAAGAAAACAGCCAATAAAGCTTCTGAGCTAATGGTCTTGTACGGCACTGAATCAGGCAATGCAGAATCCTTGGCTGAACAAACTGCAGAAAAAGCTAACAAATTAGGCTTCAAAGCTAAAATCAGCAACATGGCTGATATTTCATTAGCTACTCTTAAAAAAGTAGACAACTTGCTTGTGATCGTCAGTACATGGGGCGAAGGTGATCCCCCGGAAACTGCGATTGAATTTTATGAAGCATTCATGTCTGATGCTGCACCCAAATTGGATCCAATCAACTTCTCAGTACTCGCTCTAGGAGATACAAGTTATGAACACTTTTGTAAGATTGGAAAAGATTTTGATAGTCGCCTAGAGAATTTAGGAGGCAACCGCCTATTCCAAAGAAAAGATTGTGATGTGGATTTTGATGACGAATTTGCAGAATGGTCTGACGGAGCACTCAAGGCTTTTTCAAGTGTACTAACAGTAGATACTAGTAGTAATACGGCAAGTACACAGACCCAAACTGCTGTTAAATATTCGCGCAAAAACCCATGCCAATCCGATCTTTCAGAACGTATTAATTTAAACGGCACTGGTTCGGCAAAGGAAACCATGCACCTGGAATTTGATTTAAGCGATACCGGTCTCACCTATGAGGCAGGTGATTCATTAGCCGTTCAGCCAAAAAATTCTGATGAACTAGTAAACGCTTTATTGGAAACTACTCAATTCGATCCTAGTACTTCCGTATCAATCAAAGAGGAAACGTATAGCTTAGCTGAAGCATTTAAATCCATACTGGATATCACAACTCTATCCATTCCTTTTTTGACTCGATACAATGGAATTGCTAACAACCAAGCCTTAGCAGATTTATTAGAGGATGAAGACAAATCAAACATTCAAAGTTACATCAATGGAAGAGACTTAATTGATGTATTAGTTGATTATCCTGCAAAAGAATTAAACCCTCAATCACTCGTTGATTTATTGAGAAAATTACCACCCCGCTTATATTCGATCGCTTCTAGTCAAAAAGCCCATCCCGATTCTGTTCACCTAACCGTGGCTGTTGTACGCTATGAAACGCACGGAAGAAAGCGTGAAGGCGTTTGTTCATCCTATCTTGCAGATCGCTTAGATTTAGATGCAACCGCAGATGTGTTTGTCACACCAAATAAAAACTTCAAGCTCCCTAAAAATACAGATGCACCCATTATTATGGTAGGACCAGGAACAGGCATCGCTCCATTTAGAGCTTTCATGCAAGAGCGAAAAGCCCTTGGTGCTAAAGGGAAAAACTGGCTCTTCTTTGGTGATCAACATTTTATTACAGATTTTCTCTACCAAGCAGAATGGCAGACTTATCAAAAAGAAGGCTTGCTCAGTAAAATTGATTTAGCGTTTTCCCGTGACCAAAAAGAAAAAGTCTACGTACAAGACAAGATGCTTGCCAATGCTAGAGAGCTATTCTCATGGCTCGAATCAGGTGCATATTTTTACGTATGTGGAGATGCCAGTCGTATGGCCCATGATGTCGATAAAGCTTTGCATCGAATCGTGCAAGAACAAGGAAGCATTTCTGAAGAAGATGCTGTCGCATATGTTAAAAATATGAAAACGGAGAAGCGCTACCTTAGAGACGTTTATTAAAATAAGCTTAGTAAGATAAAATCTCTATAAAGTTTGTGAAAACTGTCGCTCAATAATTTTAAGTGCTTCTTTCGGCACCCAGTTCTTCCAGTCTGGATCTTTATTCATAATTTGCTTCATCACAGCACGACTCGTCTTTGCAAGTAAAGTCGGATCTCCTGTGCCTACTGGACAAATTCGCTTATTGTTTTTCAGATGACGATAAAACAATTCCCAGCTTTCAGGTGCCTTAAAATTATCCGCAGTTACCAATTCACCACTTTTAAAGTTATGCCAAGGGTAAACATACAGATTCACTTTATTTTTAAATAATCGGCCAAAAGATTCAAGCATCCCGCCTTCTAAATCTTGGGACCATTTTTCTTTAAATAACTCATTCAATAAACCAATACTTAAAACAATGGCTATCGGTTGGCTTGTACAATGACTTAGATAAGTGGTTAAACGATAAAATTCAGCACTTCGAGATATTAATACCGTCTTGCCTAAGGCTTGAATCGCATCGGCTCTGTCAAGAAATTCTCCATGATCCATAGAGCCATCACGTAATAAATTATTGGTACTGATTTCACAAATTTCAACAAGGTCTTTCGATAATTCTTGAGACAGCTCAGTCTGAAAAACCCGCTTTGATTGAGCCAACATGTCTAAATGTAATTTCAAGATAGGGTTGAAGCTACCTCTAAGTAAAAGTATTGGCTTCTTGTATAAAATTCCCATTGGCTGAACGACTTGACCTTTGGTATCAAAAACGGTCGCTTCGGTAAGCCCACTTTGTACAAGCTGCAAAGCGCATAAGCGGTTATCAACATACTTAAACCCCTCTTCTTCGAAGCGAAGTAAATCAATCTCAACTCGACTTGAGCTCAATCCATCGACTAATGATTCAACAAATAATTTCAAATCATCCTTATATTTAAATGCGGCATAAATTAAATTTACACCAATGATGCCCAATGCCTCCATTTGATCTCTGTTATCTTTATCGAGTAAACGAACATGAATACGAATTTCACACGGTTTATCATTTAGCTTCAATTGATATCGAATGCCTAGCCAGCCATAACATTCTCCATCATCGTTGTAACCCCTTGCTCGTACTGTATTACAAAAAGCAAAAAACGTGGTAGTTTCACCCATTGATTTAGCTAAGCGTTGGACTAGCAGATCATACTCATATTCTAACATAGACTTAAGTCGATCTTGAGACACATAACGCTCAGTTTTTCCATAGAGAGCGTCACTCATAATCATATCATAAGCAGATATGGTTTTTGCCACGGTACCCGCAGAAGCCGAAACTCGAAAGAACCAATTTGCCGTCTCTTGCCCTGCTCCAATTTCAGCAAAAACTCCGTAAATACTGGGATCTAAATTTATTTCTAACGCTTTTTCGTAAACAGATTGTCTTTTTTTCATTTTTTTTAATACTAATATACTGTTTTAACAATGAATCAACGAAAGATTAAACAGTCTTTTCATTTAATATGCTTAATCTTAGCAGGATTGATGCCTTTTCATGTAAGCTTAGCTGAAACGGAAAATGTCTCCCTTTTTCAAAAAAACAGTCACTTTGATTATGACATTTATTGGAGCTTTTTAAAAATAGGTTCTGCTCAATTAAGTTTCCACGATATTGAGATACCAAAAAGCACCGATAAAAAATACGAGGTACGGTTTAGTGTTAAAAGTAATGAACTAGTCAGCGCGATTTATCCAATAGAAAGCCATATCGTGAGTTCACTAATAATATCAAACGACCAGATTAAACCTTCAATCTATACAAAAAATTCCAATGAAGGAGGCAAACAAAGTGATTCCATAGTCCGTTTTAATTATCAATTAAATCAAATTACTGAAGAAAAAGATGAGACTCTATTGCAGCCAATCGAAATCACTAAAGATTTACAGGATCCGCTAAGTTTGATTGTCGCAATATGCCAAAATGATTTTCAGATAGACCCGGTTTTTCAACAAGATGTAAGCGATGGAGGGCAAATAATTTCTATTCGATCATCCTACCTACGATCAGAAACAATTAAAACCCAACTCGGAGAATTTCGGACCGAAGTTATAGACATAGACCCACAACGTTTGCGTGGTGTATTTAAGAAAAGTCCAGATGCAAATGTCGTTCTCTATCTTAGCGAACACAGTCCAGCCATACCCTTAAAACTAAAGAGTAAAGTACGAGTTGGAAGCTTCTATGCAATTCTCTCTGGAGGAATATATCAAGGAAACCCAATTAAGGGTAAACAAATAGAATCACCACAAAAACCTCTTACACCAATCCAAGGGCTAAAGAGACGGTTTAAACGATAATTCAATAGAGCCTATTCTAAACCTAATTGTTTACGGCCTAGCTCTGATATCATATGAGGGTTCCATGGTGGTTCCCAAATAATCGACACCTCGGCTGATTCGACTTCTGGAATCAACTCAATTTGTTTTTTTGCATCTTCCGCAATCACAGGCCCCATTCCGCAACCCTGTGCAGTTAGAGTCATCTGTACATAGACCTGATAAGCGCCTGATGCACTCGGCTCAGAAATTCTCAAATCATAAATCAAACCCAAATCAACAATGTTTAAAGGAATTTCAGGATCAAAACATTGTTTTAAGGCATCCCATACTAAATCCTTAGAAAAAGGTTGATCCGATTTAGCCTGCGTGGGCTGTGTCGCGGTTTCATTTAA
>NTJV01000001.1 GCA_002457235.1 Puniceicoccaceae bacterium MED-G32 | reverse complement strand
GGGTGGCATTAATTCTGACATCATGACAGTCAATTCCCAAGGGCCAGTATGGGAAAAAAGCATAATTACCCCTTTATTTTTTTCATAAGCTTTTTCCAATAATTCACAGTTTTTTATTTTAAGATATTTTTTAACTGTCGTAATAGGTTTATTCATCATTGAAAATGAATAAAGGAAGTTTCCTGCATTTGACTGATAAATCTTTTTGGCAATTACACTGTCTTCTTGATCTAATAGTGCATTATTAAGATTCCGCTTTGTTGCCCAAGCTTTCAAAGTTCGTACATTTTCTTCAACAATTTTTCTACGATGACTTGATAAGTAAAAAAATAAACTGCCAAAGAATCGACCCAACTGGTAGGCATGCTTCAGTGATAATCGCTCGACCAAAAAAAACACGAAAATATAAATTCGAGAAGAGAACCAACTAGAATATTTCCTAAATAGAAGAGATCTTTTTCTGTGTTTAGACATAATGTTAAACTACTTTAGGAACAAGCGGGCAAAGACTTCATCGGCGACAAGCCGACTTCAGATCCTGTGGTTGAACCTTCGTAAATCATTGAAACATCATCTTGTGTTGCACATAAAGAACTTGCAATCTTCAAACAGCCTTAAAACCAATTTTCGTCTTTATTTTCAAATGCATGAATTGTTAACTGGTAAAACTTTACTTATAGCGTATATTCACCATTTCTTGGGGCTTAGACTTTTGTGAACCGATCTTCACAAGTTAAAGAATAACAATTTGTTTAATATAACTTGGGAATTTATACATTAAAACAATGTAGTGTTGACCCAAACTATAAGTAAAACAATCTTAGCAAAATGACAAATCTCGATAAGGGTAACCCAAACATCACACCTCCATCACAGTGGGTTGATTTGTATGGTGATTATCTTTATCGATATGCCATGTCTCGACTGAAGAATCCAGAAGTTGCCGCAGATTGTGTTCAAGATACTTTTTTAGCAGGGATTAAAGCGCTGGATCGATTTGATGGTCGACTGGATATCAAATATTGGCTTCGAGGCATCATGCGCAATAAAATCATCGACCAAATTCGGAAATCAATCAAAGCACAGACTGTAGATATTGATAAAGAAGATGAGGCACTCATGGAAAGCTTTTGGTTTAAATATAGTGGTATTGCTACAACCAATCCTGATCCTTGGGAATTTAACCCACGTAAACAGTTTGATAATAAAGAATTTTGGGTCGTTTTCAGAAAATGCATTGATCAATTAAAAGAACCGCTAAAACAAGCCTTTATTTTAAAAATGCTTGAAGATCAAACAACTGAAGAAATTTGTAAGGAAATGGATATTTCTCCGAACTATCTATGGGTCATATTACATAGGGCGAGAGAACAGCTTAAGGTTCTTCTCAATGAAAACTGGATTAATAAAGACTAAGATAAATTTTAAATATAATGTTCACTTGTAAACAGGTCTCTAGCGCACTCAATAAAAAGAACTATCAAGATCTTCCAACTTGGAAACGCGTATTCATTAAAATGCACGTAAAGTGCTGTTTGTTTTGCGGTAAATATAACACTCAAGTCATTGACACTCATGAGATGTGTCGGGAACTCATTAAAAATGAAGAAAACTCAAATGATTCTGAGTGCTGTGATGTGTGCCTAGAAGAAGACAATAAGACGGCGATGAAAGAAAAAATCCGCCAGTCTACTGAGTCTGCTCAATTGTAATAAATTGAATAGAAATTATTTAATTACTTTTAGAGCTGTCTAGCTGTATCTTGTACTCAACTGAATCGAGCAAAGCTTCCCAGGCGGCGGCAATGATATTATCGCTTGCACCCACAGTACCCCATATTGAATTTCCGTCTGTTGATTCAATATGTACTCGAATGATTGCATCTGTCCCATGCTTATTTTCAAGAATACGCACCTTAAAATCAAGCAGACGAACATCATTGATTTGCGGAAAAACTGGAGCAATTGCTTTATTCAAAGCTTCGCTTAAAGCATCAACTGGCCCGCTCGCTTCTGCGGCTGTATGGTGCACTTTATCACCTACCTTAACCTGTACTGAAGCTTCCGAAACAATACGGCCTAAATCCACCTGATCGCTGACCATCACTCGATAACCAATCAGCTCAATTGCTTTAGGCTCTCCTTTAATATACTTATTAAGGAGCAATTTCAATGATGCGTCAGCCGCTTCATATTCATATCCTTTGAACTCCATCTCTTTTAAGCTATTCAGAAATTCTTTTAATTCTGGAGAACGGGAATCAATATCCAGTCCGATCTCTTTCGCCTTCATCATGATACTACTCCGCCCAGACATATCCGAAACTAAAACACGTGTTTTGTTCCCTACCAATTCTGGCTTTATGTGTTCGTAGCTATGCTTAACTTTTGCCGCAGCATCAGCATGCACCCCACCCTTATGAGCAAATGAACTCAAGCCAACAAAGGGTGCTTTTGGGTCTGATGACTGATTAGACATCTCATCAACAAATAGAGATAAACCCCTTAGATCTTCTAAGTTCGATGCACAATTCAAATTGCGATCCATCTTTAAAATCAAATTAGGAATAATCGCTGTCAAATTTGCATTACCATTACGTTCGCCTATACCATTAATCGTACCTTGTACTAATTGAGCACCTGACTGAATTCCAGCTAAAGATACCGCTACACCAAGCCCAGAATCATTGTGACAATGGACACCAATCGGAATATCTTTCAATTCCGTTTTGACGGCCGAGACAATCTCTTGGACCTCAGAAACTAAGCGACCACCATTTGTATCACAAAGACTTAGATTGATTGCACCACCTCTTTGAGCTGCTTTTAAAGTATCAATAGCATATTCGTTATTGTCTAAATAACCATCGAAGAAATGCTCGGCATCATAAATGACCTCTTTTCCATTTTCTGTTAAAAAACGGACGGAATCCTCAATCATCTGCAAATTCTCTTCCTGAGTCGTACGCAAAATTTCTGTAACATGCAAAAGCCAAGACTTGCCAAAAATAGTCACAACTGGAGTATCCGCTTCTAGAAGCAGTTTCAATTGAGCATCTTCAGCTGCAGATAAATTTGCTCTACGTGTTGAACCAAATGCTACTAATTTTGCATGTTTTAAATCTAATTGCTTTGCTTCTTCAAAAAATGCCATGTCACGTGGGTTGGAACCAGGCCAACCCCCCTCAATATAATCCACACCAAATTGATCCAGCTTTTCTGCAATTCTTAACTTTGCAGCCACTGTGAATGAAATGCCCTCTCCTTGAGAACCATCTCTTAATGTTGTATCATATATTTCGACGAGATTTTTAGCCATAACTATAAGAAGTAAAATTCAGAAAATGATTAAGCAAATGAAAAAAACAATACAAAAACCAAATAATCCTCTATTGCATTAGAGTCGTATTATGGCGTCTCAAGTGTCGAGAGAAAGATTGCATCACACTCAGATGCAGGATGGCTTGAGTACAAGAATAAATCCACCAAGGTAAAATTGGGGCATAACCATGAATGGCTGCAATTAAACAATTATTTTCAGGAAATAGGCGAAATTCAAAACGCCCTTGAGGCTCAACTTTTTTCATTAAGCATCCATCAGAAATATAAAAAGCACTACGTTTTAAATTGGAAACACTATACGGCGTTGGGGTTAACTCTAATAACAACAAGCGACCTATAAGATAAAAAGAAATTCGCCCATCATCGTTAATTTTTGCTGAAATCACACGAACGAATTTTCGAGTTAACCATTCACTGTATTCTCTAGCAACCTGTTGAGAGTTCCAACCTAAAGGAAGAGGCATCCGCTGAACCGAACGTACCCGACACTGTTTCTGTAATTCTTTGGTATCTTTCTTTTGTGTCTTACTACGAGGATTTGGCTTAGGACTACCATCTCCATACACCGAAAGATCAAACGAACGATCAAAACTAGTAAGTCCATCTTTTAAAGCCTCAGATAGAGCATTAGGCTCTGATCTCAAATCATGAATCAAGCTTTTTTGAAGCGGTTCTGCTAGGGCAAGAGGCACACCGCCTAATATAGACAACCAATGTTTAGCAAAGAAAAAGAAATTAAAGGGAATTGAAATGGAGAGAAAGGATCGTCCGAGTTTTTGTGCCACACGCTTCACCAACTGCTTATAACTCATTGGCTTGTGACCACTTAAATCGAAGGTTCCACCTTTATAAATCGAACTTTCAAAGCATAAACGAAAAGCACGACAGACATCATTTATATCAATTGACTGTGTCATAGAATGCGTCCAAGCAGGAAAAATCATTATCGGCAAACGACGTACTAAGTTAATTAAGATAGAAAAGGAAGAGCCACCAGGCCCAAATATAATACCTGCACGCAAAACAGTAACTTTTACCGAACGGCTACGCAAAACAGATTCGACTTCCAAACGGCTTTTTAAATGAGACGATAATTGCTTTTCCGATTCATTGGGCATAATGCCACTTAAATAAATTACATGCTCTAAGCCGGCTTCTTCGGCTGCACGAATAAAATTATCTGCTAATAATAAATCTAGGTCTTTAAAATGCCCTTGCCTAAGGCGACTGGAAGGGGCCATCGAATGAACTAAATAAATGCCATACTTACAGCCTTTTAAAGCTTCAGTGACCTTAGGTAATGAATACAAGTCACAGTTCACCCATTCCGTAGATAGATTATCTGGGCTCTCTTGGGCAATCGTGCTACTTCTTGTAAGTGCTCGAAATCGAAAGCCTGTAGCCAATTTTTTTCTTAAATGCGTGCCAACAAAACCACTGCCTCCAGCAACTGCCACCAAGGGTAATCCTGTATCTTTATCTTGATTCATATTATAGTTTCCTCATTCTGTACAAGAATTGTAAAAAATCCATCCTATTCTAAAAATGGAAAAAATTAGGTTTACTAGCTTGCAGAAGTAACAAGAGGCTCTACTCTACGCCGTTTAATTTTTTACAAATAGTGTTGAATTTTTAAAAAAATTACTCAAAACGAAACAATTCAATTCTGCTTATCAATTTTCTAAAACACAATGACAGATCTAAATAATTACAGAAATATCGGTATCTTCGCCCACGTTGATGCAGGTAAAACGACAACAACTGAACGATTTCTAAAACTTACTGGCAAGATTCATAAGCTAGGGGAAGTTCATGACGGTGCTGCCACAACTGACTTCATGGAGCAAGAGCAAGAACGAGGTATTACTATCCAATCTGCTGCTACAACTTGTTTCTGGAACGGAAGCAATAACCAATTTGAGCCTCACCGCTTTAACATTATTGATACTCCTGGGCACGTTGACTTCACTGTTGAAGTATATCGTTCACTAAAAGTCTTGGACGGTGGCGTTGGTGTATTCTGTGGATCTGGAGGAGTAGAACCTCAATCCGAAACCAATTGGCGCTATGCAAATGAATCTAAAGTGGCTCGTTTGATTTATGTTAATAAATTGGACAGAATCGGAGCTGACTTTTACAAGGTTGTTGAACAAGTGAAAAAAGTACTCGGTGCTACCCCACTTGTTATGGTTTTACCAATCGGAGAAGAAAGCGAACTTGCAGGTGTTGTTGATTTATTAACCCAAAAGGCGTGGGTTTGGGATGATAGTGGAAATCCAGAAAATTATGAAATTAAGGATATTCCGGCGGACATGGCCGATAAGGCAGCCGAATGGCGTGAAAAACTCATTGAAACAGCAGTTGAGCAAGATGACGTTGCTATGGAGTCTTACCTAAATGGTGAAGAGCCAAGTCTTGAAGTGCTTAAACAATGTATCCGAAAAGGAACGAGAGAATTAGCCTTTTTCCCAACCTATTGTGGATCTTCTTTCAAAAATAAAGGTGTTCAACTCATCCTCGATGCAGTTGTTGATTACTTGCCGAATCCTACCGAAGTGAATCCACAGCCTGAAGTTGACCCTGAAGGAAATGAAACGGGCGAATTTGCAGAGGTCGATCCTAACAAACCTTTGAGAGCCCTTGCGTTTAAAATTATGGACGACAAATACGGTGCTCTGACTTTCACTCGAATTTATTCAGGAAAAATTTCAAAAGGTATGAGTGTACTGAATACATTCACTGGTAAAACAGAACGAATTGGTCGTATTATTGAAATGCATGCAGATGATCGGAGTGAAGTTGATTCAGCTCAAGCAGGAGATATCGTTGCACTTTTAGGAATGAAATCAGTTCAAACTGGACACACTCTCAGTGATCCGAACAAACCGGCTACGCTTGAGCCTATGGTGTTCCCTGAACCAGTTATTTCGATTGCGGTAAAACCAAAGGATAAAGGACAAGCTGAGAAGCTAGGAACGGCAATTGGTAAAATGGTTGCTGAAGACCCTTCTTTCCAAGTTGAGACAGACGAAGATTCTGGAGAGACCATTCTTAAGGGAATGGGTGAGCTTCACCTAGACATTAAAGTTGATATTCTTAAAAGAACTTACGGCGTAGAAGCTGAAATCGGGAAACCACAAGTGGCCTACCGTGAAACCATCACTATGCCTATTAATGATTCTTACACCCATAAAAAACAGTCTGGTGGTTCTGGTCAGTTTGCGAAAATTGATTACTCAATCGAGCCATTAGAGTCAGGTTCAGGCTTTGAATTCGAGTCCAAAGTGGTCGGAGGAAATGTTCCAAGAGAATTTTGGCCTGCAGTTGAAAAAGGATTTAAAAAATCTCTTGAGAAAGGTGTACTTGCTGGATACCCAACTGTGGATATCAAAGTTACCCTTGAAGATGGTGCCTTCCACGCTGTTGACTCATCTGCAGTCGCATTTGAAATCGCTTCTAAAGCAGCCTACCGTCAATCTATTCCAAAAGGAAAACCAGATATTTTAGAGCCAATCATGAAACTCGACGTTTTCTGTGGAGAAGAAAGCATGGGTGATGTGATCGGAGATTTAAATCGCCGCAGAGGTATGATCAAAAGCCAAGAGCCAAACGCAACAGGCATTCGAATTAAAGCGGATGCCCCACTGAGTGAAATGTTTGGCTATATCGGCCACCTTAGAACAATGACATCAGGTCGTGGTCAATTCTCGATGGAATTCTCACACTACTCCGCCACTCCAAAAAATGTGGCTGAAACAGTGATCAAAGAAGTAAAAGAACGCGAAGAAGCGAAAAAGAAATAAGCTTTATAGCGTAATTAAGAAAAAATATTTCACGAAAAGCCCTTAAATTGACTAAGGGCTTTTTTTATAGGTATAAACCAAACAAAAAAATTGAAGAAAAAGATTAAAATGTTTGCACTTTAGCAGGCTATTTGACATTCCAAATTCTTACTCTAGAGAAAATATAAAAAACTCATAGAACTCAGTATGAATATACACGAATACCAAGCAAAAGCACTCCTCGATCAATTTAAAGTCCCGATTCCCAAAGGGATTTCTGCAAATGATGAAGCAAGTATTGATTCCGCCATTGCCCAATTAGACCCAGAGAGTTTAATTGTAGTGAAAGCACAAATTCATGCAGGTGGCCGAGGCAAAGGCACATTCACCGATGGATACAAAGGAGGCGTTCAACTCTGTGACTCACCTGAAAAGGCTAAATCTGCTGCCTTAGCAATGTTAGGCAATCACCTAGTGACAAAGCAAACTAGCCCTCAAGGACGTAAGGTACAAACCTTATACCTTACTGAAGGAAGTACTATTGAGCACGAATACTATTTAGCAGTTGTTCTAGATAGAGAATCCGCACAAACGGTTATTATCGCTTCAACCGAAGGTGGAATAGACATTGAGGCCGTTGCTGAAAAAAACCCAGAAAAGATTATCCGTGTGCCTGTCTCTTTAGATATGGGACTCAAACCACACCACTGCCGCTCAATCGCATTCAAACTAGGCTTTAGCGGTAATCAGGTGAAGGAACTCTCGAAAATCCTTAACGGCTTATATCAAATGGCTATTGAGAAGAATGCCGAACTTATTGAGATCAATCCCTTGGTCACAAACCAAGAGGGCTCCTTAGTAGCACTCGATGCAAAAGTGAGTTTTGATAGCAACGCACTTTATAAAAATCCTGATATCGCCGAACTAAGAGATACTAATGAAGAAGATCCTAAAGAGGTCGAAGCTTCTGCTTATAATCTTAACTACATTGCTCTAGAGGGCAATATCGCCTGTATGGTAAATGGAGCTGGTTTAGCTATGGCTACTATGGACATCATCAAGTCCTATGGAGGTGAGCCAGCAAATTTCCTCGATGTTGGCGGAGGTGCCAACGAGGAACAAGTAACGGCAGCTTTCAAAATCATTCTTTCTGACCCTAATGTGAAAGGGATCTTAGTAAATATTTTCGGAGGTATTATGAAATGCGATATTATTGCTCGAGGAATTGTATCTGCAGCGAAAAATGTATCCTTGTCGGTTCCTCTAGTCGTTCGACTCGAAGGGACTAATGTCGAAGCAGGTAAAGTCATTTTAAAAGAAAGCGGACTCGAATTAACCTCTGCAGATAGTCTTGCTGAAGCGGCTGAAATCATCACCCAAAAAGTTTCTGCGTAAGAAACCTATTTAAATTGAATAAAACTTTATGAGTATATTAGTGGATAAAAATACACGCCTTGTAGTGCAAGGTATCACGGGAAATGCAGGGACTTTTCACACGCAACAATGTGTAGAATACGGAACTAATGTTGTAGCTGGAGTCACTCCTGGTAAAGGAGGTTTAAAATGGGAAAACACTGTTCCTATTTGCAATACGGTGAATGAGGCGGTTAATCAGTACGGTGCCAATACCTCGGTTATCTATGTTCCACCCCCTTTTGCCGCTGATTCCATTTTAGAATCTATTGATGCAGGTATTGAGCTAATTGTCTGCATTACAGAAGGTATTCCCGTACAGGATATGGCAGAAGTTCGCCATAAGCTTAATCAAAGCTCAGTAAAAACTCGTCTGATAGGGCCGAATTGTCCTGGCATTATCACTCCAGGTCACTGTAAAATAGGAATTATGCCAGGCTACATTCATAAAGAAGGTCGAGTGGGTGTTGTCTCTCGTTCTGGGACACTTACCTACGAAGCAGTTTGGCAACTGACACAAAAAGGTCTCGGACAAAGTACTTGTATTGGTATTGGAGGTGATCCGATTAACGGGACCTCACAAAAAGATGCGGTACAATTATTCAATGAAGATCCTGACACGGATGCAATTATCATGATCGGTGAAATAGGCGGCAGTGCAGAAGAGGAAGCCTGCCAATATATTAAAGAACATGTTTCTAAACCTATCGCAGGCTTCATCGCAGGTGCTTCTGCCCCTAAAGGTCGCACAATGGGTCATGCAGGTGCTATTATTTCAGAAAGTGGAGCAGGAACGGCAGAGGCTAAATTTCAAGCAATGGAAGAAGCTGGGGTTAAGATTGCAAAAAACCCATCAAAGATTGCCGATGCTTTAATGACTTGCTATTCAGGCTGATCATTTTGAAATAAGAAAAAACCCTATATTATGAAATCATTAAAATTTGCAGTTCTTCCCGGTGATGGAATTGGACCTGAAGTCATGGACGTAGCTCTAGACATCTTAAAAGCCACGGGTGAACGCTATAACTTTTCATTAGAATATGAAGAAGCGGACATTGGAGGAATCGCCATAGATAATCATGGAACTGCCTTTCCAGAGAGCACACATCGTATATGCCAAGCATCTGATGCAATTTTATTTGGTTCTGTAGGTGGGCCAAAATGGGAATCGTTACCGCCAAAAGAACAACCCGAACGAGCTGCCCTATTGCCTATTCGTAAAGCTTTCTCACTGTATGCAAATGTACGACCAGGTCTTCTCTATAGTGAACTTTCCGAAGCATCGCCTCTCAAAACAAATCGTATCCCTAACGGCATTGATATTGTTTGTATTCGTGAACTCACTGGAGGAATCTATTTTGGACAGCCTAAGTCAACTTACGAAGAAAATGGTGAAACTGTTGCCATTGATACTATGGTGTACAAAACGAGCGAGATTGAACGCATAGCACAAGTGGCTATCGATGCAGCAAAAAGCCGTCAGAAAAAAGTTTGCTCTGTAGACAAAGCCAATGTCCTAGAAACTTCTGTTTTGTGGCGAAAAGTTGTCACTGAATATTTTGCAAAACACGCTCCAGATATTGAACTTAGCCACATGTATGTGGACAATGCTGCTATGCAATTAGCTAGAGACCCAAATCAATTTGATGTCTTGTTTACAGAAAATATGTTTGGAGATATTTTATCGGATGAAATGGGCGTGATTTGTGGCTCACTTGGCATGCTAGCCTCGGCCAGCCTTGGTGCTAGTAAAAATAGCTTAGAACTTCCCTTTGGACTTTATGAACCCTCTGGTGGAACAGCCCCAGATATTGCAGGACAAGGTATTGCTAACCCATGCGCACAAATTTTATCTGGAGCAATGATGCTTCGTTATAGCTTTGGCGAGAATGATGCTGCCAATGCAATTGAGAACGCAGTGAAATCCGCAGTGACTTCCGGGTCTCGTACAGGTGATATTGCATTTGGCAATCAAGCGATATCTACTAAAGCAATGGGCGATGCTATTTTAAAGGCTATGTAATAATTTTTGATAACCATGCAATCGGAAGCTATTAGACAATCTTTTCTTGATTTTTTTGAAGCAAAAAAACACACCGTTGTTGCGTCTGCTTCGTTAATGCCTACCTCTCCTAATCTGCTTTTCACCAATGCAGGCATGAATCAATTTGTGCCTTACTTCTTAAATGAAACAAGTCCGCCTTACTCGAGAATTGCAAATTCACAAAAATGCATTCGAGCTGGCGGAAAACATAATGATTTGGACGATGTTGGCTTTGATACCTATCACCACACTTTTTTTGAGATGCTTGGTAATTGGTCCATTGGAGATTATTTTAAAAAAGAAGCTATTGAATGGTCTTGGGAATTATTAACGGAGGTATGGGGATTTCCCAAAGAACGACTTTATGCCACTGTCTACAAACCCGATGTCAACGACCCTTCAGAATTTGACCAAGAAGCTTACGATTATTGGGAAGCTATTTTTAAGAAAGAAGGACTCGATCCGAAAACCCATATTCATTACGGCAATAAAAAAGATAATTTTTGGATGATGGGAGAAACTGGACCTTGCGGCCCCTGCTCCGAATTGCATGTAGATTTAACTCCTGAAGGTGATACTCAAGGTTCACTTATTAACAAGAATTCTCCTTGGTGTATTGAAATTTGGAATCTTGTTTTTATCCAATTAAACGCCGCTGTAGATGGAACATATCAAGCTCTACCGGCTAGGCACGTAGACACTGGGATGGGCTTTGAGCGTATTGCCGGCATAATGGCAACAACCCAACAATTTACGGATTTTTCAAATCCCCCTAGTAATTATAACAGTGATTTATTCAAAGCGATATTTGAGGCCATAGAAAGTATGTGTTCTCATAAATATGGCTATACAATGCCAGAAAGCCGCACCTTTAAAAATGAAACAGAATCCAACGATTGTGCCTTTCGTGTGATTGCTGACCATATTAGAACTTTAAGTTTTTCTATTGCTGATGGTATTATTCCAAGTAACGAGGGGCGAAACTATGTCCTAAGACGCATCCTCAGACGTGCTATATTATTTGGTCGAAAGCTCAATTTGCCCTCAGGATTTTTTACTGAATTGTCTAAGACTTTAATCAAGCAAATGGGTACTGCTTATCCAGAATTAGTAGACCAAAAAACTACCATTGAAAAAGTCATTGCCAATGAAGAATCCGCTTTCAACAAAACTCTAGAACGTGGATTACAACTCTTTGATAAAATGAGTGCAAAAGGCTCTATCACAGGTGAAGAAGCATTTTCTTTGTACGATACTTATGGATTCCCTTTTGATCTCACAGCTTTGATTGCGGAAGAAAGAAAACTTTCAATTGATAAATCGGGCTTTGATTCGTGTATGAATCAACAAAAAGAACGAGCACGCTCATCCCAGAAAAAAGAAATCGTTTTAACTGCGGAAGATAGCAATCTGACAAAAACAGATTTCAAAGGCTTTGATCTCAATAGTGAAGTATTTTCAGCAGAAATAATCTCCATTGAATCAGTTGATGAAAATACTTCTGCAATAATCCTGGATCAAACGATTTTCTATGGTGAGATGGGGGGACAAATAGGTGATACAGGTACCTTAACCACGAATGACGGAACGGCTTATTCCGTAATTGATACCCAAGTTAAAAATGGCATCTACCTCCACCTTGTAGAGACTCAAGAAACACTTAAGGGCACCGTCTCGCTAAATATCAATCTCGAGCGTAGGCAAGCCATACAAAGACACCACAGTGCAACCCACCTGCTCAACTGGGCTTTACGATCAACTTTAGGTACACATATCCAACAAGCAGGCTCTAGTGTTACAGAAAATCGTTTGCGTTTTGATTTTTCTCACTTTGAAGCGATTGATTCAAAAACACTTCAAGCCATCGAACAATCGATCAACGAAAAAGTTATGAAAAATTCATTCGTTGAAACATACGAAGTAGCCTACAAAGATAAGCCAGAAGATGTGGTAGCAGTCTTTGGAGAAAAATACGGAGATCAAGTCAGAGTTGTGGATATTGGAGGTTTCTCTAAAGAGCTTTGCGGAGGGACTCATGTTCAAGCGACTGGAGAAATTGGCCTTGTTAAAATTATTTCAGAATCAGGCATTGCGGCGGGCACACGAAGAATCGAAGCCATTTGTGGAGAAACTGCTTATACTTTAGCCGAAGAACGTTTTACTCAAGTCGATGCATTAGCGAATAAGTTTAATTGTAACTCAGAAGAATTAGCAAATCGAGTGGATGCCCTTATAGATTCTAAAAAACAATTAGAGAAAGAACTTAAACGCTTTCATCAAAAAGCACTCTCCGAGCAAGTGGATAAACTTGCAGAAAGCGTAGAAATCATAGGAGACAAGGTTTCTTATCTTCATAGCTGTGTCATAGTATCCGACAGCAATGACTTGAGAAACTTAGGCAACCAAATCTTATCTAAACTCGATTCAGGCTTAGTTGTACTGGCTTCAAATACTAATGGGAAAACACAAATTTGTGCAGCCCTATCACAAGAGGCTGTTGCACAAGGCTATAATGCTGGTAGCATCGTAAAAGAAATTTGCGAAACGCTCGGTGGCCGAGGTGGCGGAAAAGCTAATTTCGCTATGGGTGGTGCACCTGAAAATAAGTCTCTAGCAAAGGTAATTAAAAACTATACTCCTAAAACGGCTTAACAGGAAAGTGTACCCTACGGATAAACTCTTCACCGTGTAAGCGAATCACTTCTTCAGATGTCATAGATCGCTGTTCAACATTCCGCATAATTTCAGCACCTTCATCAGAAAGAACAGTTAATTTAATATCCGCGTAGGCTAAGGCTCTTTGATAATGTTCTAATTTGGCCTGTGGACCAATCGTTGCAGACTTTCCTCCATAAATCACTGATCGCCTTGGATTTTTTTTACTTCTCTCAAAATATAAGGTAGGTGTTGTGCGATCGCCGTCATCTTCAACATGAAAATCAATCTCAAATTTGACGATATTCATCGCGAGATAATTACCGCCATTTTTCCCCTTAATCACATTCCCTTGTCCCCATATTGAACTTCTCTTATTGGGCAAAAATTCACGGTTAGAAGGATCTAATAGGAGATTATAAGTCTTTTCTGGATCGACTTCCATGCGGTATAAAACAAAGGATTTTTTACCTTGATTTGAACCATCTATGGGATTCACGTAATGCAGATTATAAGCTATCGCTGAGATATCTCCGGGTATTGTCCTACCCTCAGAGTCTATTGTCTTATCTTTAATCACACTAAAAAACCTTAGTGCTGTTGATAGGGTATTCGCCGGTTCTTTTAAAAAATCATTTTCTGCTCGAAACCATTCGTATCCATCATTTCTCAAGACAATCCCTTCTAGATCATTTGCAATTACATCCATAGCTACACGGGCTTCTGCCACGGTAGCTAATTTTGCAGAACTACGACTCCAAACATTGATTACTTGTCCTGTTATTTGGATCGCAAACCCCGCTAACAAAACCATTATCGTAGTGGTTACCAAGATTTCGATCAATGTGAATCCTTTAGATTTCATAGGGCATGGGTCTTATCGATTTATTACAGTGAAATAAGTTACAATAGGTTTTTTCTCTAAGATATCCTTGAGTTGAATACTATCTAAAAATTCCAAACCGTGATCATTTGAAAATAAAGAAATTTCTAAGGGAAGATAATTATTTTTAAACGCGTATCTGTCAGTCGTGAGATAGTAACGAGGCTTAGCTGATCTGCCCCTATCACGATAATACTGCTTAGGCATCTGGGGACCATTGGTTAAAATTGCCCGATATATTGGGCCAGCCGCATTTTGGAAATCATATATTTTCGCACTTCTTTCCATCCGAATGCTAGATGTGGTTTCTTTCGGTGAAAAGCCAATCGATAATTGAATGTTAGGAGAATTTTTAGAAACATAAGAACGGAATACATAAATGGTGGCAAAACCACGAGATTTGACTGCTTCATAAATTAAATCAAAATTAGACCCATTGACTGCTAAACTTGAATTAGCCTGAAGGAAACTGTTAAGCGATTCTACTATGGTTGAAATTTCATCTGCTTCTTTGACTTCATCCACTGAGGATAAAACTGGGCCAAGCATAGCCAACAGAACTAAAATGATCACCAAAAAAATACTAATCGATAATACTGTTTCAATTAAGCTAAACCCCTTTTTCTGCTTTCTTTTAAACATTTTTATTATCTCCAATTTTATTAACGTACACTTTTTTGGGTGGCACGATCAATTTGATCAAAATCTGTGACCAAGGTAGTAGAGCCTACTTTTCTGAAGATTAATCCAGATTTTAGTCTCTCTTGAGAAGGATTGTCGAAAGAAACATCTAACTGACGATTCCCTTTAGGCTCCAATGTACCCGCTCCAAAAATTAGCCAAGTGTTCACAAACTTTGCTGCCATAGTTCCATTCGCATTAAATTCATAATAATAGTATTCTTCACCGTATCTAGGGTCATTAAACTTTGAGCGAATCCGTGGATATTCTAAATGCATTTTACCAACTTGCCTACCTCGCCCATTAGCTCTTTGACTCAGTTCAGGCATAAAATAAATACCCTTAGGCAAGTAGGTTCCCTCAGTACCAGCAATCCATTTCTTTGGATTTTTGGGATCCTGAGTAACGATACCAAAAAATCGAAGGTATTTATTCTGATCACTATCTTGACCCTGATCCGCATAAATAATCAAACGTGCGGGGGACTGATTCATGATTGCTTGACCTCTTACCCCTTGAGCAACAGCAGAGAGAATACGTTGAGACGATTTTAAGGACATACCCTCATCATTAACGGTATTAACAATAACAAAGGAGAAAGCGATAGTCATTAACCCGAGAACAACGAGTAATTCTATTAAAGTATATCCTTTGTGACGATTCTCCATACTGTAATGTCTTTAAAACCTTCTTAAATATAAGTGGCTAATTTTCCCATAAAGAATAGGCGGGAAACTTATCCAAGTCATCAGACTCAACCCATGCTGTAATACTTGCTCTAATTTTTGCTCTAGGTCTTGTAGGGGCAATCATGGAGGGTCTAGGGTAAATAAACCCATCTCCATCACCATCAATCATTATACGAATATTTGTATTATTAAAACGATCAGCTAATTGGGTTAGAGAGTACAAATCATCCTCTAATATATAAAATTCATTTTCGGAAAAATCATGAAAAGACATGCGTTTTCGATTTCCACCCGTACTTTTTGACTTTCCAGACTTAGCATCACGACCCGACATGATCTCAATAAATTCTTGTGATACTTCAGGATCCGATAAATCGATTACATAATCTTTGTTACCACGTGCAAAAGGGTAATAACCATACTGGCTTTTAAATTGTACGATGGCATTAATATACTGAGATAGCTGTGCCTTACACAAAGTTTTCAAGGCACTTTCTCGGATACTTCCGGCTGTAGGAATGAGTATACTGGCTAATAAGCCGACCACTGCTAAAACCATTAATAATTCTACAAGCGTAAATCCTTTTTGAGTTTTTTTATTCATAATTCAATCAATCTTCTAAATAAATATTATCCATATTTTTGTTTAAATTTTTAAAACTAGTGCTGAGTACCCCATCTGCTTCTAATTTAACATCCGCTCCGTCAGAACCTTTCGAGTAAAGTACAAATGAAAAATTATCCCATTCCTCTGATTCTTTGTAAGCATAAACATAGGCATTTCCCCAAGGGTCAATAAGTCGTACATTACTTGGAATTATTTTATCTGAATAAGGCAAATCTCCTTCATAAAGAAGCTTAGAAAGCTCAATAAAAGGACGTATTCCATCTGATGGTGCCTCTTTTAGATCAACCATTTGAACAGGGTTTCCTTGAAAAACTTTCCACCCTAATAAAGCCTTGGACAAGGTTACCGCATTATTTTCTATACCTTGGGTAATCGGGTAATCCCCATGCTTTGCATGAAAACGAGATAAAGACTTTGAAATAAGCGAAATTTCCGCTTTAGCAATCGACTTCATTCGAGCTGACTGGATACCTGCTGCAGTACCAAAAGTAATTCCCGCCAAAATAACAATCACGGCAAGTACAACCAAGACCTCTACAAGGGTATAGCCGACCAGACATCGATAGTTGGGGAATAATTTCATAAACCACTCATCAAAATAAATTTGGTAATTTTATGCAACCAATATCTTAGAATGTATAAGGCTTTTTAAAAATAGCACCGCTCCTCCTTCTTTCAGCTATTTTATCAATTTCTAAAGGATTCATTGGTTCAGGTAAATTAGTCGTGGGATCAATTTTCCACAATGCTGGCTTGAGATCGTGATTCACAGCTACTCGATAATCAAAAACAAAACAATCTCCTTCCCATAAACTCTCCTTCTTTGGCATCGTTTCTAAGTATTTCAAAATACCCCCTTTCAGATGATACACATCTTTGAACCCCTTTTCTTTTAAATATGCGGTGGAACGCTCACAACGAATTCCTCCTGTACAATACATAGCAATTTTTTTATCTCTGTGCTCAATTAATTGTTTATCTACAAATTGAGCAAAATCAGTGAAGTCATCTGTTTTAGGATTTATCGCCCCTTTGAATTGCCCAACTTTCACTTCATAATCATTTCTTGTATCTATTGTAATCACATCTGGGTCACTGATTAAATCATTCCAGTCTTTAGGATCTAAATATTCACCAACTGTAGTTCGCGGATCTGCTCCAGACTGACGAAAAGTGACAATCTCAGGTTTTTTCTTAACTTTAAATTTTGGAAATGGGCAAAAGTCAGCATAAGAATATTTCACTTCCATTGATTTAAAGCGTTCATCTGAACGAATTAATTCTATCGTGCGATCAATCGCTTCAACTGAACCTGAACAAGTTGAATTAATTCCCTCTTCGGCAAGTATAATGGTACCACGCAACCCTACAGATAAACCATGCTCTACAAGACGATCCGCCCATGATTCATAATCTGGAAATTTGGTAAAATGGTAAAAAGCTGCAATCTTCCAAGAATTATTTGTATTAGAAACTTCCATTATTGAGGGTTGCCAAAATTTAAAATAAGTTGTCAAAATAATCGACCCGATAAAATTTAGGCAAACCAATTAATCATAAAATATGAATTCAAACGAATCTCTTCAACGCACAAATGATCGTGCCTTAAATGCACTAAGACCGATACACTATACTACAGGAATCGCACCACATGCTTTAGGGTCTGTCTTATTTGCATTCGGAAATACCCAAGTCATTTGTGCCTGCACAATCGATAATAAAGTACCTAATTGGATGCGAGCACAAGGCGTTGAAGGAGGATGGATGACTGCTGAATACTCTATGCTTCCTTATAGTACACTAGACCGTAAACAAAGGGATAGCTCGCGCGGTAAAACAGATGGTCGCACTATTGAGATTCAAAGACTGATTGGTCGTTCACTTCGTGCTGTTATCGACCTAAAAGTATTAGGTGCAAAGACCATGTGGATTGATTGTGATGTACTTCAAGCAGATGGTGGCACACGTACTGCCTCAATCACTGGTGCTTATATTGCTGCACAAATTGCCATACAAAAACTCATAGCAAAAAAGGTATTAGAGAAAGATCCATTTAAAGATTCAGTCGCAGCCGTATCTGCAGGTATTTTTAAAGACACCCCTATCTTAGACTTAGATTATCTTGAAGATAAAGATGCTGAAGTGGATGCAAATATTGTAATGACTGGTTCAGGCAAATATGTTGAAGTGCAAAGTTCTGGCGAAGAAGCGACTTACTCAGAAGAACAACTCAATGCATTAATTAGTTTAGGAAAACAAGGAATTGAGACACTTACTGAAATTCAAAAAGAAGCTATAGCATCGGGCTTATAAAATTGTGCATACGGCACTCTTATATAAGAATTCGCATCGATTAAGCTAATAACTGATCTGGATTTAGACAGAGCAGATCTTTTTTAACAAATAAGCCATCTTTGCGGATAAGTTTTCCATCAAAATAAATAGACCCACCACCATATTCAGGTCTTTGAATATGTACCATATCCCAATGTACCTGCGAGCGGTTCCCGTTGTCTGCTTCCTCATAAGCTTGACCTGGGGTGAAATGAAACGAGCCAGATATTTTTTCATCAAATAAAATATCACGCATCGGTTCTTTTATCAATGGATTGAAACCAATAGCAAATTCTCCAATAAATCGTGCCCCACGATCAGAATCTAAAATCTCATTTAGGGCTATTGTATTGTTCGCCCTTGCATCCACTATTTTACCTTTTTTGAAAGTTAGAGCAATATTATCAAAAGAAATTCCTCGATATACCGTTGGTGCATTATAAGAGATTGTTCCTTCTACAGAATTTTTAACTGGGCACGAAAAGACTTCACCATCGGGGATATTTTTACTCCCACCACAAGCAACCGCACCAATCCCTTTAATCGAAAAGCTTAAGTCTACTCCTGATCCTTTGATTTCCACTTTGTCCGTCTTGGACATCAAATTTTCTAATCGTAGCATTCCCTTTTTCATTTTCTTATAATCAAAGGTACAAACTTGAAAAAAGAAATCTGCAAAACTTTCTGAACTCATTAATGCCTGTTGAGCCATAGACGCAGTGGGCCAACGTAGTATCACCCACTTTGTTTTATTCACCCTATGATCTAATGTAGCTTTCATCGATCGAGAAAAAGCCACCATGTTCTTGGCATCCACATCAGACATTTCGTAAATATTATCTGAACCACGAATGGCAATGTAGCCATCCATTCCTTTCATCTGTTGTAATTGCCATGCAGATTGCCGGTCAAATTGTCCATCGTCCAAATGGTTAACCAACTCTCTCTGAATTCGACCATTATTCAAATTCACATAAGGGATGCCACCTTTTGACCTCACTGAACGGATCAAAGCTATAACCATCGCTTCAGGAATATCATATACATCGATCAAGACCCTCTCACCCTTTTTAAGATCAATCGAGTGTTGAGTCAGCACATCTGCTAATTTTAAGTATCTTGAATCCATTATTTTTAACTATCTCTGTTATGTTATTTATTCAATTATTATTACACGTTATGTGTATTCCTAATTATAAATTATTTAAATTCTACTTTCACCCGATTGTAAATAGATATCATATCGATTTCGCTTCCCCTCTAATACATAACTTACTTGCTTAGAAGCTATCGCCTGATCTGTTCGTGGTCGTTTCACTACTATTCTTTCTACCTTTGTCGATAAGGCACTGTTAAGTAAATCTTCAGCATCTTCATCTTCACCGACAAGAAACTGCAACATTTGCATATCTTTTTTTACAAGAGCTCTTTTCTCTGGATGAGGGAACATCGGATCTAAATAAATAATCCCCACTGATTCCATATGCTGAGATTTAAATAACTCAATAGCATCACTTCCAAGCAGTTTTAAACGCTCTAGAATAGATTTTAAATCAGGATTATTTTCCGCAATAATAGATGCCCTCCTTAAGCCATCTTCTAAAAGTAGACGAACCCAAGGATTCCGCTCAGCCATGTAGACATGGCAACCTAAACTGGCTAAAACAAAAGCATCCTTACCTAAACCAGCAGTCCCATCTAAAACAACTGGAGATACATTTGATTTCAGTCCTACTGCCTTAGCAATTAATTGATTTCTTCCACCACCCTTTATGCGTCTGTATTCCATTTGTGATGAAAGAAAATTCACCTGTATTTTAAAGACAGATGGATGCAACATTTGTAAATGCAGCCCTGCTTCATCCATAAGCATAATGCAGTCTTTTGATGTTATATTCGATAAACTTTTTGCAAAAGCCTTATTAGACAATTCATCGCCTAACTCAGTTTCACAGAAAGTAATGTTTAAAATTTTAGCATAGGCTTCAGCTAAATCTTTGTTTGCCTTATTCACACAAATCAATGTATCTATTGGTCTCTTCATAAAACTAAGTTATGGAGTCTTATGAATTAAAATTTACCTAAATATAGCAAGCACCAAGTCGAGATAAAGACTCCATCCTATTCAATACATCCGAACTCTAAAATAGTGACAAAAAAGAAAAAACTTCGATTAGATGAGTGGTTAGTCGACAACAATTTAGTAGACTCACGCTCTAAGGCCAAAGCTTTGATTCTCGCAGGAAAAGTCATGCAAGAAACTCAAAGGCTGGATAAACCTGGCCAGATGGTACAGTGTGACGCTCCTATTCGAATTATAGAACCACCTCGCTTTGTCAGTCGCGGTGGAGAAAAACTTGAAGGCTTCATTCTACAGTTTTCAATATCCATGCAAGATTGTTTGGTCTTAGATGTAGGAGCATCTACAGGTGGGTTCACGGATTGCTGTTTGCAAAATGGGGCTAAGCACGTCACGTGTATTGATGTCGGACGAGCACAGCTGCATAATAAATTAATTCAAGATTGCAGAGTCACCAATATAGAGAAGTTAAATGCCCGCTATTTAAAAGCTAGCGACTTACCACATGATGAATATCCAAGAATCGTTATGGATCTATCCTTCATATCTTTAAAAAAAATTCTACCTGCTGTATGGACAGTATTGGGCGAAAATGGTATTCTTATCGCATTAATAAAACCTCAATTTGAAGCCGAAAAACATGAAGTTGATGAAGGAAAAGGAATTATAAAAAACCCAAAAATACACCAAAGGGTTTTAGAAGATCTCCTCAGCTTTTGCAAAAATTCACTACCTAATTCAAAAATTATTGGGCATATTGATTCACCTATTAAAGGCACAGATGGAAATAAAGAATTTCTTGTTGGTTTGACAAAAACATGTATTGTCACAACAGAACAATAACTGACACTGTTGTATTTAAAATGACTCCTATACAAAGCATAGCATTTGTAATTAACTTATCAAAACCAAACGCTCAGTCCACCGCTGAAGCACTAGCTGATATTGCACAGGCTCAAGGAAAGAAAACTCAGTTTATTACCCAATACCCTTTAGAGATAGATTGCTTAAAGAACATTGATTTATGTTGTGTTATCGGTGGCGATGGCACCTTGCTTGGGGTTCTAGATGCCTCTATTCATTGTCAAACAAAAGTTCTGGGTATTAATATTGGAAAACTCGGCTTTCTCGCTACTTACACGCCAAATCAATTAATCGAAGATTTTTCCTCCATTCTTGAAGGAGATTATTCAGTCGAAGAACGCTCTATTCTTTTTTGTCAGTCAAATACGGGCGAAACTGCATTTGCTTTGAATGACCTAGTCATCAAAGAAAGCGAAAATCGAGGATTAATTCGCTTAAAAGTAAAATCAGAACAAAGACTTATTTCTGAATACCATTGCGATGGACTTATCTTTGCTACACCCACTGGATCTACCGCTTATAATCTTTCCGCTGGTGGACCTATCATAAGCCCAAATGTAGAAGCTATCGCAATGACACCCATTTGTCCGCATACCCTTGGAAACCGTTCTGTGATCTTTGATTCAAAAACACCTATAGAAGTCTTATTTGATGATTTACCAGCAGAACCATTAGTCTCGATCGATGGCAAAAAATATTTCAAAAAAAAATCCTTAAGCTCGATCAGTATTCAACTCGCCAAAGAAAAATTTCCTCTCATTCACAACCAAGCCAATACACATTTTTCGATTGTTAGAGATAAATTAAATTGGGGTGATCCGACTGTACGCTAATCAATTGTGAAGCTTTTAGAACAATTTTCAGATCAACAGAAATCGGCCGTAGAGCAAATCACTCAATTATTTAAAAAACACGGTGCTGAAATTTATTTAGTCGGTGGCTGTGTTCGTGATAGTCTTCTTGGAATCGCTCCCAAAGATATCGATATTGAAATATACAAACTGCCTCCGGAAACTATTGAATCAATTTTATCCAAAAATTTTAAAATTGATACCGTTGGAAAAAATTTTGGCGTTTATCTATTAAAAGGCTATTCTATTGACATCAGTCTACCTAGAAAAGAATCCAAAACTGGACTTAAGCATACTGATTTTAAAATTTCTGGAGATCCTTTCATGCACCCAAAAGATGCAGCCCTGCGCAGAGACTTTACTATAAATGCCATAAGCTACGATCTTAACAAAGAAATGCTTTATGATCCCTACAATGGCATCGATGATCTATCCAATAAACACTTACGGCATATTTCCCCTGCATTTAGCGAAGATCCGTTAAGAGTCTTAAGAGCTATGCAATTTATCGCTCGCTTTAAACTCTCGGTTGACTCCCAGACTTTGAAGCTATGCCAATCTCTAACGCCTTATGAAATTCCCAAAGAGCGTATTTGGGAAGAATGGAAAAAACTATTGCTTAAAGGTGAAACAATCTCCCTCGGACTACAGTTTTTAGAAGATTGTCAGTGGCTGTCTTATTTTCCTGAATTATCTGCACTAACCCAATGTGAGCAAGATCCTGAATGGCACCCAGAAGGAACAGTATGGGAACATACCAAACATTGCATGAATGCATTTGCCCAAAATAGAATCGGAGAAGATTGGGAAGACTTAATAGTCGGCTTAGCCGTCCTTTGTCATGATATGGGTAAAGCCACAACCACCGTTCAATGCGATGACGGCAAAATTCGAAGCCCACAACATGATGTTGAAGGTGTCGCTGTAGCAAAGTCATTTCTAGCAAGGATGACTGAGCAAAAAAAAGTCTTTGATGAAGTACTACCACTGGTTTCTGAACATATGCGTCCTCATAATTTATACACAAATCACTCTGGTGATTCCGCCATTAGACGATTAGCCAATAAAGTGAAGCGAATCGACCGATTAATCAGGGTATTTAAGGCAGATCAATTAGGAAGACCTCCCATTAAAGTCACGGAAGATCCCGTAAGCGAATGGTTAGCTGAACGATCCCTTCAATTAGAATTGAAGGCAAGTGCTCCAAAACCAATTATATTGGGTAGACATTTAATCTCCGAAAATTTAAAACCTAGTCCACTATTTAAGACCCTACTCAAAGAATGCTTCGAAGCTCAACTAGATGGAATTTTTGATAACGAAACCGATGGCTTAATTTATCTAAAATCCCTTTTAGCAAAGCATAATTCCTTACATTAAGAAAAAACTCCCACTTATGAAAAAATTATTTTTATTGGACGGCATGGCACTTGCCTATCGAGCCCACTTCGCCTTGATACGCAGTCCGATTTTTAATTCAAAAGGTATGAATACCTCGGCTGCTTATGGCTTTACCGCAACATTAATTGATTTAATTCAAAAGCAAAAACCGACTCACTTAGCCATTGCCTTTGATACCTCCGCACCCACCGCACGACATGAACTTCATCCAGAATACAAAGCAAATAGAGAAGCCATGCCTGAGGATTTGAGTATTGCCCTTCCTTACATCGAAACTATCGCTCAAGGATTTAATATACCTATCATCAAAATGGACGGCTATGAAGCCGATGACATTATTGGCACGCTCGCACATAAAGCAGAAAATGAAGGCTTTGACTCCATTTATATGGTCACTCCAGATAAAGACTTTGGCCAACTAGTAACGGAAAAGGTCAAAATGTATCGTCCCTCAAGAAAAGGAGATGGTGCGGAAGTTTGGGGAATCCCTGAAATACTTGAAAAATGGGATATTCGAGAGACAGAACAAGTTATTGATATGTTAGGTCTATGTGGTGACGTATCAGATAATATACCAGGAGTCCCTGGAATCGGACCTAAAACAGCCGCTAAATTACTAGCAAGCTATGGAAATATTGAAAATTTACTCGAGCATACCCATGAACTCAAAGGTAAGCAAAAAGAACAATTAGAGAGTCACTCTGATCAAGCTAAACTCTCCAAGGAATTAGCCATTATTAACAAGCAAGTTCCCGTGATATATAATTGGGACGACTACACTTTAAATGATCCCTCTAAGGAGCAATTGGAAAGTCTTTTTTCTGAATTAGAATTCCGAACACTCGGACGTCGATTATTCGGCGAAAACTTTCAGATTGGAAAAGACTCTGAAGAAAATTTCTCTCTCCAATCGGAGTCAGAAAATGATTCTAAATCAACGTCTCTCCAAACCGAGCTTCTTCCAGAAAGCACACACAGCTTTAAAACTCTAAAGGATATACCTGCCCAGTATATTTTGATAAAAACCCAAGGTGAAAAAGAGGCTTTAGTGGAATCAATCAAAGCTAGCCAAATATTCGCTTTCGATACAGAAACCGACTCTTTAGATACACATAATGCTCAACTTAAAGGGATTGCCTTTGTCACCCAAACTAACAAAGGCTGGTTCTTGCCCTACAAGGAAGAAGACAAGGATTTTCTCAGAGAGATATTTGGCAACGAGGCTACCACAAAAATTGGTCATAATTTAAAGTATGATATCTCTATATTGGAGAATCACGGCTGTCCCATCAAAGGCACATGTTATGACACATTGATTGCCCATTCCCTTATTGAACCTGAGCAAAGGCACAATTTGGATATCCTAGCGGAAAACCTCCTTCAATATAAGACCATACCTTTCTCTGAACTGGCTCCTAATGCAAAAAAAGGAGAGCCTATTGATTACGAATCCATCGAAATTGATAAACTCACTAATTACGCCATTGAAGATGCCGACATTACTTTTCAATTATGGCAATTACTTGAACCGCAATTGGAATCATTGGGACAATCTGAAGTCTTTTATAACATTGAAATGCCTCTTCTGCCTGTACTCATTGCCATGGAAAAAGAAGGCATTAATATTTGTGTAAAGACTCTGAAAAATATTGGGGATACCTTATCTATTGAAATCGAGAAACTTCGCAGTGAAATTTATGAAACTGCAAGACAAGAATTTAACCTGAATTCACCTAAACAACTCGGAGTCATACTTTTTGAAGTTCTTAAACTATCTGAAAAGCCCAAGAAAACTAAAACCGGCCAATATGCAACGAACGAACAAACACTCTCTAGTTTAGCCACCAAGCACAGAATCGCTGCTGCTCTGTTAGAATATAGACAACTTAACAAATTGGTCAGTACTTATATTGATGCGCTACCTCATACAATTAACACGAAAACCCAACATATTCACACAAACTTTGGGCAGGTGCAAACTTCAACAGGTCGACTCAGCTCCAACAATCCTAATTTACAAAACATTCCTATTCGTTCAGCAAACGGGAAAAAAATACGTAAAGCATTCATTCCACGACAGACTGATTGGAAAATTTTGAGTGCCGATTACTCTCAAATTGAACTCCGAATCCTTGCCGCACTTTCTGAAGACTCGAGTATGATTCAAGCTTTCAATGATAAACAAGATATTCATGCCTCTACTGCCGCAAAAATATTTGAAATACCTTTAAACGATGTGAGTCGTGAACAACGCAGTACGGCAAAAATGGTTAACTTTGGCATCCCATATGGTATTTCCGCTTTTGGCTTAGCACAAAGACTTGGTACGATTTCGCGAACAGAAGCACAAGCGATCATTGATAATTACTTTGAGCAATTCCCCACGATTCAAAACTACATTAAGCAACAAGTAGAAAAGGCTCGTAAAGATGGTTATGTGACCACCCTACTCGGCCGCAGACGCTACCTTAGAGATATCAACTCATCCAATGGCAGTATTCGTGCTGCATCAGAAAGAAACGCTATCAATATGCCTATCCAAGGAACTGCTGCTGATTTAATCAAGATTGCTATGATTCGTATTTCGAAAAAAATGACAGATGCAAAACTACATTCAAAAATGCTACTACAAGTACACGATGAACTTATTTTTGATTTACACCCCGATGAAGAATCTCCACTAAAAGAAATACTCAAAACAGAAATGGTGCACGCCATCGATTTAAACTGCCCACTTGAAATAGATATAGGCATTGGCAATAATTGGTTAGAAGCTCATTAATAAATCCATGACACTTGAAGAAAAAAGAAACTTTGCCTGGGTTGGCGATGCCGTACTAGCCTTATTCGCTCGACGATGGATTTTAGAGCAAACCAATATTTCTAGTAAAGAAAGAGCAAAAGTATTTCAGGCTATGACTTCTAATGAATTTTTATCCCATTTTGGAGAGCCAACAAGAATTGAATGCGAAATTGGGATTCTCTTCGAAAACGAAGGCTTGGCTAATGCCAATCATTTTATTGAAACACAGTTGTTGCCTAATTTCATTAAAAGGCAAAAGCAGAACAAACAACCAGGACGCTATATCCGGAAAAAATCTAGTAAGTAGAAAACTGTGTCCATTCTTGTACTCGATAAAAAAATAATCGAAGATACTGAATCCATTTAGGATTTTTGAGTGCTTTATATTCTAAGCTTTCCTCAAACCCTAAAGAATTATCCCAAACACTCTCAAAGTAGAGGTCGAATTCGTTGTTAATAGTAATAACATCATTAAACAAAACATTGGCTTCTAAATTAAAGTTATTAATCGATCTATGGGTTAAATTAGAAGAACCAAGGAAAAGAATATCCCGTTTGTCGTCATAAATACGAATAGCCTTAGAGTGATACTGCCCTCGAGATTTCTCTGAAGCCCAATGAATTTGAATCGAATCGACTTCATCCATTTGCATCAATTCATCAGCAACACTTCGATTTGGCACACCTAACTTCTTAAAGCCAAATGCATTTTTATTTTGATCGAGCAGTAAACGGATTTTAGCACCTCTTTTTGCCGCAGACTTTATGGCCTTAATGATTTTACGATCTGACAAATAAAACATCGCTATATCAATTTCTGTACCTTTTTTAGCATCCTCAAATAAATTAGATATCACTTGGTAAGTAGCACCTTCACTTATAAAACGAATACCCGTTTTTCGGCTGGAATATTGATTAAAATGATTTTGAGGAAGAAGAGCTTTATCCATTCGCCTAAATGCATCTTCTAATGCAAAACGTTTACCTACTAAATTTTCTGGTTTGAGGGCAGACCATTCGGCAATAGCAATCTCTGAACGAGCAGCATAATCGGCAACAGGTCCCGAAACAGAAACGGATAAGTTTGAGTTAAATGAACTTGCATCGGATGGATTGAAACTTCCGATTATCATTTTTGATGGACTATTTCTATAGCCAGAAATCACAATTTTTCGGTGATTTGCTTTTAAATGTAAGGCTTTAAAAAACTGTGAAAAGGATAAGCGTTCCGCTTTTGATTCAACGACATTCGGAAAGATCCGGAACTGGTTATTGTTAGAGCCTAGGTTGTAAAACTTAGACCAAAAGCGTACTTGTTTAGAATAGATTTTATTAGAATCAGGTAGTTTATATAAATCGGTATAAACAACAGGTATCCCTAACTCTTCAAATGCTTGAAAAAACTGTGGGTCATTACCTCCATAGAGCCGATTAATTGGATCAGTAACGATTAAAATAGGCATTTCGGGATTCGTTTTACGCTTTTCAATAATTGCCTCAGCTAAATTGTTCCCTAGAGGTGTAAGCTCTTGCCCATCATTTTCAGCAAACCGTCCTTGCCACTCATTCCACAAAAAGAAATCTATAATGAGAAATGTCTCTGCCGATTCCACCTCTTGGATAATCGTCTCTAAAATCTCATGTTCTAATATATTTTCTCCTGTTGCTTCATCGTGATAAGTTCGATCCACCAACAAATCAACATCAGTATAACTAAAATAAGGACTTAACAAATTACAGCCCTCTGGCATTGGTAATTTCGGGATAACGATGTAAGGGAGTACAGCAATCCCAAATGCAGCTCCACTCAGTAGCTTGAAGAAAAAACGCATATTCTAAGAATAAATCTTAAAGTTTAAATTTAAAGATTAAACTGACTCAAATTAAGATAATTTTTGAAATAAAAGAACTGCGTTATGACCGCCAAACCCAGAATTATTGCATATCGCTACATCCACCTTGGCTTCGCGCATTTGGTTTGGAACATAATCCAAATCACAATCAGGATCAGGTTCTATTAAATTGATCGTTGGAGGTACCTTACCTTCATGAATCACTTTAGCACAAATCGCTGATTCAATACCTCCAGCAGCTCCAAGCAAATGCCCAGTCATTGATTTTGTTGAACTGATTAAAATATCCTTAGCATGCTCACCAAAGGCCTCTTTAATAGCCGCAGTTTCAAATTTATCATTGTACGGAGTAGATGTTCCATGCGCATTAATGTAATCAATAGATTCATTAGTAAGCCCTGATTTTTTGACAACTGCTTTCAAAGATTTTCCTAATGCTTTGCCTTCTGGATCAGGAGAAGTAATATGAAATGCATCACAGCTAGCATCATAAGCCCCAATTTCACAATAAATTCTCGCACCTCTAGCTTGTGCATGTTCTAAGGTTTCCAGAATCAAGACTCCAGCACCTTCACCCATAACAAATCCATCGCGCCCCATTTCAAATGGACGACTGGCTAGTTCAGGTGTTTCGTTATATTTAGTACTCATAGCTTTCATCGAACAGAAACCAGCATAGCCTAATTGACAAACCGCTGCTTCACTACCTCCTGCTATCATAACATCTGCATTCCCGTTACGAATCGCATAATAGGCTTCACCGATTGAATGAGTTGCAGAAGAACAGGCACTTACAATCCCAAAATTAGGCCCTTTAGCACCAAGTTCAATGGCTACTACTCCACTAGCAATATTTCCGATTAATGAAGGAATCATAAAAGGTGACACCTTACGTGGACCTCTTTCAATAAGGCGGGCTGTCTGATCGTGGATGGTTTGTAGTCCACCAATACCTGAGCCAATATAAATTCCAAAACGCTCAGCATCGAGAGCCTCAAGATCGATGCCCGCGTCTTTAACAGCAAGGCGAGAACTCCCTACTGCGAAATGAGTAAAACGATCATTTCTGCGAGCCTCTTTGACATCCATAAAATCAGAGACCTCAAATTCTAAGACCTCAGCTCCTACCTTCGATGTTAATTCACTAACATCAAAAGACTCAATCTTACGAATACCGCTTACCCCTGATAAAACACCGTCCCAAAGTTTTTCTATACCGATACCATGAGAATTAATTGTTCCTAATCCCGTAACAACAACTCTAGGTGCAGTGGTATCTTTAGACATTGAAACTAGTAACTAAAGCGGTCCTTGGACCTTTATTCAGATTTTTCTGAAATATATTTAACAACATCCCCTACTGTAGTGAGCTTTTCAGCATCTGCTTCAGGAATTTCGCCATCAATTTCATCGCTAAAGGCTTCTTCAAAAGCCATGATTAATTCTACATTATCGAGTGAATCACAACCTAGGTCATCAATAAATGATGCCTCTAAGGTTACTTGTTCTTCATTTACGTTTAGTTGATCAACAATAATTGATCGAACTCTTTCTTCTATAGTTTGCTCAGCCATAAGTTATAATTTATTGTTAGTTTTTTCATCACATCACCATACCACCGTCAACAGTAAAAACCTGTCCAGTGATATAATCCGATTTATCAGATGCTAAAAATGTTGTAATATTTGCAATATCTGAAGCTTTACCCATACGCTTCATTGGGATCACTCCTAAAATAGATGTTTTTTGCTCTTCGCTCAAAATACTAGTCATATCCGTCTCAATAAAGCCAGGTGCGACCACATTAACTGTAACATTTCTGGCAGCAAATTCCTTAGCTAAACTCTTTGAAAGCCCTATGATTCCTGCTTTTGCAGCAGAATAATTTGCCTGACCTGCATTTCCAATAAGCCCAATCACAGAAGCAATATTAATAATTCGCCCCCAGCGCTTACGTGTCATTGGACGAGCAAGATGCTTTGCGAATGTAAAAACACTTTTTAAATTTGTATTCAGAACCGCATCCCAATCTTCTTCGCCCATTCTGAAGACCAGATTGTCCTTAGTAATTCCAGCATTATTGACTAAAATATTAATTAAACCATGTTTTTCTAGAAGAGCTTCACAAGCCTTTTCAACGGAAGAGGCATCAGACACATCTAAAGCATGAGCTTCTGCGGAACCACCACTAGACTCAATTTCCTTTGCAACTGCACCACATGAAGATTCCGAGCGACTCACACAAATGATGTGGTAGCCTTCTTCGGCCAAAGTCAAAGCGATTGCTTTTCCTATACCTCGTCCTGCTCCTGTTACTAATGCAATTTTTTTCTCTTCGAGATCTGACATAGTTAAAAAATATAATTTATGAAAAAATGAATAGACAAATAATTAGCTTCTAGTGCAAGCTAGAAAAACAAAATTTCCCTTAACAAACCTTATTTCATCATTATCAAGCATATATATGAATTCCATAGAACCAGAGAGAGTCCAAAAAATAATAGCCAACGCAGGAATATGTTCACGAAGAGAAGCAGAAAAGCTAATTGAAGCAGGCAAAGTAAGGGTCAACGGAAAAACTATAGAACTTGGCACAAAAGCACTCACAACAGATGCTATTTTTGTAAATAATAAACCGATACTTAAAGCTAAAGAGACTCCTATCACCCTAATCTTAAACAAGCCAAAAGGAATCATTTGTAGTAATAGCGACCCATTTGCGACACAAACCGTATTTGATCTACTCCCCTCTGATTTACAAAAAAAACGGCTCTTTTGTGCGGGCCGTCTCGATAAAGATAGCGAGGGTATGCTTGTCATAACCAATGACGGTGCTTTAGCTAATCAACTCACTCATCCTTCAGCTAATATCATTAAACGATACCGAGTCACTTTAAACAAAGATCTTAAGCCAAACGACATCCCCAAGCTCCTAGAAGGTATTGAATTTGAAGGTGATTTTTTAAAAGCCGATAAAATCATTCCTGCGCCTACCGGTAAAGAAGGTGATCAAAGAAAATTAGAAGTGCACCTTTCGCATGGGAAAAAAAGAGAAATAAGACGCTTATTTGAAGCTCACCGTTATTATGTAAAAAAATTGGTTCGAATTCAAATCGGGAAAATACAGCTTAAGAACATAGCTAAAGGCGGAATAAAAATATTAAGCAAAAAAGACATTGAACGCTTGCTAGGATAAGCAACTTCGCAAAAAATTAGAACAGACATCATGAATATAATCGACGGAAACAAAATCGCTAAAGATATCATTGAAGACTTAAAGAAAGAAGTTGGTCAACTCGGCAAAGACAAGCCTACCGTAGCTTTTATTCGAGTTGGCGAAGACCCTGCCTCAATATCTTATGTTCGCAAGAAACAAAAAACGGCTGAAGCCATCGGCATCCATGCTGAATTGACTGTTCTGCCGGAATCAATCACTCAAGAAGAACTTTTTGCCGTCATTAAGACGTATAATGCAAATGATACCGTAAACGGAATTTTGATTCAAGCTCCCTTACCAACGCATATTGATGAAACCGCGACTTTTAATCAAGTTGACCCTCAAAAAGATGTGGATGGATTTCATACGCTTAACATTGGAAAACTCTGTCAAGAAGATGCTTCTGGGTTTGTTGCATGCACCCCAGCTGGAATCGTAGAATTGATAAAACGAAGTCAAATTGAAACTGAAGGCAAACATGTCGTTGTACTGGGTCGTAGTCAGATTGTGGGGAAGCCAGCAACATTATTGATGGTTCGCAAAGGGACACCGGGAAATGCAACGGTTACTGTATGTCATTCTCGAACACAAAACCTTGCTGATATCACTAGACAAGCTGACATATTGATTGCTGCCATAGGGAAAGCACACTTTGTTACTAAAGATATGGTCAAACCTGGAGCTTCAATAATTGATGTTGGGATCAATAGAATACCCGATGCTACAAAAAAATCTGGTACTCGCCTAGTTGGAGACGTAGATTTTGATACAGTTTCACCTTTATGTGAACACATCACCCCCGTCCCTGGCGGGGTCGGCCCTATGACTGTAGCGATGCTTATGCAAAATACACTCAAAGCATTTAAAGCGATGAATTCATAATTTAGCATTCAGATTAAATATGCCAGAATTGGATCAAGACAGTCATAATAAGGGAGATAATAAAAAAGCATTTATCATCAGCCTAGATTCAGACAATCTCCCTGAGCCTTCGATAGCCTTTAGGGGACTCGCTTTTCTTTTGGATTACATTCTGGTAGTGTTGCTAGCGACCTTAATTATCTTGCAGGTCATCCTTCCATTGAATCCCTCTTTTTCATTAGAAGCACTTAATGATTGGCTTGAAGCTTATATAGCTTGGGCAGAAACTAACAGTACAACAGCTGCTCCCATCCTAAATGATTCAGCACAATCGATTCTCCTGCTCATTACCGAATCTTTTTCAATTATTTTTATCCTCTATTTTGTGCTTTGTGATACCCTTTTCAAAGGTAGTTCGATGGGTAAGAAGATATTTAATCTTAAAACCATAACACTCACTCCTAGAGATTCGATACCCATTTTTCATGCGGGCATTCGAGCAATTTCAAAAACCGTTCTCTTGTTTTATTTCTTTCCTCTTCTTTTTCTAGTAGCAGCACTGACTAAACGTTTTCATAAGAGTAAACAATGGGGACATGATCTCATCAGCCAAACTAAAGTCATTGACGAATATAAATTAAATCAAATGCTTCTTAAGAAAGTAGAGGGATCACTATGAAAAAGAAAATTGCATTCATCGGAGCAGGTAGAATGGCAACTGCAATTGTAAAAGGCTTAATTCAAAAGAAAGTCTACACATCCGATGAAATCGTTTGCACATCTGGTGACGATGACACAGCAACCATTTTAGCTCAAGAAAGTGGTATCACCGCAGTAGATTCACTCCTTCCATTAGTTCCAGAAGTTGAAACACTAGTTTTAGCCTGCAAGCCACAACAATTAGATCAAATTAATTCCAGTATCTTAGAACAAGCTGCACATATTACGTTAATTTCCATTTTAGCGGGTACTCCGATAAGACGCTTGAGTGAATCTTTTCCGAGAGTAAAAAATATTATACGAAGTATGCCTAATACTCCTGGACAAATCGGGTGTGGCTCTACCGCATATGCTACCTTAAACCCTCTTGAAACGGAAGAATTGCAATTGATAGAACGTATTTTAGGTGCACTAGGCACAGTACACTCAGTTAGTGAGTCACAAATTGACGCGATTACCGCACTTTCTGGCAGCGGACCCGCCTATGTTTTTGAGTTTATTTCAGCACTGATAGATGCAGGTACTAAAGTAGGACTAGATGGCAATTTAGCAAAAACTCTCGCTATAGAAACAGTCCTTGGTTCAGCAAAACTTCTCAAAAAAAGTGAATCTTCCCCTGAAGACCTTAGAAACGCTGTGACCTCTCCAGGTGGAACAACAGAAGCCGCACTCAATACATTAAGTGAAAACGATTTTAGGGCATTAATTGAAGCTGCCGTCTTGAGTGCGAAAAAACGCTCAATAGAATTGGCTAAGAACTAAAACTTCTTTTTAAAAAACTTCTTACAGCAGATAACCGCTTTTGCCCTATGACTCAGTTGAGATTTAATTGATTCACCCAACTCAGCGAACGAAGTTTTATATCCATCTGGTATAAAAATTGGATCATAGCCAAATCCAGACTTCCCTTTTGGCTTTAAATTAATGCTTCCTTCGCAGGTACCCTCAAAATAGTAAGTACCAGCATCTTTATCGATAAGACATAATACACACCGAAATCTTGCCTGTCTTTTTGATTTTGAAACGCCGTCTAAATCCGCAAGTAACTTATCTAAATTATCTGAATCACTAGCTTTAGTTCCGGCATAACGAGCAGAATAAATGCCAGGTGCACCGTCTAAGTAATCGACTTCCAATCCAGAATCATCTGCAATTACCCAATGCTTCTTCTTTAGCTGTTTAGATAATGCAAATGCTTTAAGGTAAGCATTCGATTGAAAAGTCTTTCCATTTTCTATGACCTTAGGCATTCCACCAAATTTAGCTGCAGAAAACACCTTGAATTTACTACCGGCAAATAAATCTTCAAATTCTTCAGCCTTATGCTCATTACCTGTAGCTAGAACCATCTTTATCATACCTAAAAGTAAAAAATCAAAGCGTTTTGGAAGCGAGAGTCCTTTTTAATACTTTCCGTAATGCCGCTATCAAAATCAATAAAATATCGCATTTCAAAACCTAGCAAATCAGTGAAGCGATAA
Organism: Puniceicoccaceae bacterium MED-G32; assembly: GCA_002457235.1. Classification (GTDB taxonomy): domain Bacteria; phylum Verrucomicrobiota; class Verrucomicrobiia; order Opitutales; family Coraliomargaritaceae. Next base: position 13,272 of record NTJV01000001.1, on the reverse strand, counting down.
TTAACAGCTAAAATAAATTCATAATTATAGATGTCTATTTCATCAGGATTTTGGAAAAAATAAAGCGTTTGGTTTAATTTCATTCGTTTTGTTGGTTTCCAATTCAATTCTTGGAATACATTGATGACTACAGGGGATTCTTCGACAAGCCCAACGATTGAGCGATCTTGAAAACCAACCCCAGAACCAATCAAAAACTCTAAGGTATCAAAGAAGGTACTACGATAACCAAAGCCCAATATATTTTGTAATTCATTATTAATACCCTTTAATTTATCGGTACGATAACTGGATGCATTCTGAAAAAACCATCGATCAGAATAGAACCATCGATAAATAAAATTTAAATGATAACGATCCTGAGACACATATTGACTCCCATCAATTTGTTCTGTTTCACGAAAATTATATTCTCCAGATAGTTGAAAAAGATGAGGACTATCCCGTTCTTGAACTTTTAACTTTCCCCGCAGATAGGTATGGGTGTATTCCCTATCACCAAATGATAAATTCATTCCAATTCGCAAATTTCCACTCCACGATTTTGGTGCATCTAATAATTTCACTTTCCCATATAAATCTGAAATCAAATGAGCCTGAGGCCCTTTCTTAATGTTTTTAATTTCATTTTTTTGTTTGGCTGTAGTATAATTAGCAGGTTCGCTTAATTCCACTTTTTCAGACTCTTTGTTTCCAACATTTGTAAGTACATCAAATGATTTTACCTTATCCTTCGATATACTTATTTCACCTAAAATATCTGAATTAATAAGGTAAACGTCTTCTGTAATGCTTGAATTCGACTGACCAATCAAAATCTCACCTGAATGTAGAACAAGCTTTAGATTATTGGTAGAAAATAAGAGAGGTACAAATAAAAGATAGATGTAGATTAATTTAAATTTCATTATACAGCTGTTTCATTAAAACGTTGCTCACGTATAACAGTAACTTCAATAACTCCAGGATAAGACAATTCATTTTCAATTCGAGAACGTATTCTTCGAGCAATTTGCCGACAACCAGAGTCATCAACAATCTCTGGTTTGACAATCACACGTAGTTCTTTGCCCGCTTGTATAGCATAGGCATCCTCTACCCCTTGCTGCTCTTTAGCAATCTGCTCAATCGATTTTACTCGCTGATAGAATCCGTCAACAGAAGAGGTTCTCACACCTGGTCGAGTCGCAGAGATAGAATCTGCAATCATTACTAAACTGGCATAAACACTTTCTGGCTCAACTTCTTTGTGATGGGCTGCAATTGCATTTACCACTAAATCGTTTTCACCATGTTTCTTCATAAAATTAGCACCTGCTATCGCATGACTTTCATGCCCCTCTTCAGTTAATGCCTTTCCGATATCGTGATATAAACCAGCTCGTTTTGCCACATTTACATCATAACCCAGTTCTGCAGCAAGCAAAGCGCAAAAATTAGACACTTCTATCGAATGTTCCAAAGTATTTTGATTATTCGATAGTCGGTAATTCAAACGCCCTAAAGTGGTTAAAACATCATGTGAGACATCATTCAATCTCAGTTGAAGTATCGCTTTCTCAGCAACCTCCACCATGCTAGATAAAATAGCATCTTCAGACGATTTTACAGTTTCCTCAATATTTGCTGGATGAATACGCCCATCCCGCACTAAAGCTTCAAGAGCTATGCGAGCAATTTCTCTGCGCACAGGATCAAATGATGAAACTAGAACCGAATCTGGAGACTCATCCATCATTAGGGTAGTCCCTGTAGCATGTTCAAAGGTTCGTATATTCCGTCCTTCTTTTCCAATAATTCGTCCTTTAAATTCTTCATTAGGAATTTGAACTAATGTCGCTGTAGCATCATTCATAGCTTGGCTCGACAACCTCTGCATACTTGCTAGCAACAATCTACGAGCTTCAGCATTTATGTCAGATTCTGAACGCCCTAATTTCTCTCTACGAATCAATTGAATTTCTGCTTCACAATCTTTCTCAGTGGCCTGTAAAAGAAGTTGCCTCGCCTCTTTTTGGCTCATTTGTGTAATTTGGTGTAACTTTAATCGATAAAAACGCTCTAACTTCTTTGCGTTATATTTTGCTTCATCTAAAGACTTTTGCTCTTTTAGCAGTTCATTTTCCTGTAAACTAAAATTCTCTACTTTTTTCTCTAACTCTTTTTCCAATTGATTCGAAGTATTTATTTTTCGTTCTAATTCACTTTCTTTACTTTGAATATCTAATTCTTGTTTCGCTAATTTTTCATTAAGTACTAAGGACTTTTCCTTAATACTGATTTCTGCATCTTTTTTAAGATTCTTCTTTAATAATCGGGTCTGTCGACTAGTAAAAATCATAAGAAGCCCAATACCAAGAATAAGCCCTAATGCAAAGGTGATAATCGTGTCAGCATTCATAAAATCTAATATATTTTGAGCCAAAAGACTCACTAAGATTCGCTGGGGTTACACGAAAGGGTTATTATAGAAACTTAAAATTCTACAAATTTCAAGAGAAAGTTTTTCCTTAGATTATCATAATCTTTTTGAGAACCAACGCTTTATGCCATCAGTATCTCTCGTATTTAAAAGGCTATTCGCCTCAACCCATCCCTTTCTAGCTATATTTACCCCCGCTTCGTAGTAGCCCAAATTCTTAATCGAATGGGCATCTGGATTGATTGAACACATTAATCCACGTTGAACAGCCTGCTTCCAAAAACGCCAATCCATATCCAAACGCTGAGGATTTGCATTAATTTCTATAATCACCTTATTTGCTATGGCAGCATCAATAACTTTAGAAATATTTATTTGATAGCCTTCCCGTCGTAATAATAGCCTGCCTGTAGGATGTCCTAACATAGTTACCGAAGGGCTTTCAATAGCTCGAATCACTCTCTGCGTCATTTCTTCTTCTGACTGGCTGAAACTTGAATGAACCGATGCAACAACGTAATCCAATTGGCCTAAAACGGATTCATCCAAATCTAAAGTCCCATCCTTTAAGATATCGCACTCTATGCCTGAAAAAGCAGTCACTGAAGAGCTTCCTGATTCATTGAAAGATTGTATCTGCTCAATCATCTTATGTACTCTCTCTTCATTTAATCCATTGGCTTGAACACTCGATTTGGAATGATCGGCAAAACCAAGGTAAGACCATCCAAGTGATTCTGCCTGTTCAACCATTTCATCTAAAGTATTCATTCCATCAGAAAGTGTGGTATGATTATGGAAAACTCCTTTGATCTCATTACTCTCAATGAGTCTAGGTAACTTTTTATTTTCTGCTGCTAAAATTTCACCTAAGCCCTCTCTCAACTCTGGCTCAATCATCTCTAAATCAAAAAATTTGAATAAATCTGCTTCCGTTTGAATAAGATTGACCTCTTCTATTGGAATATTCTCTCCTGAATCCTTGTCAAAAATACCCCACTCGCTCAGACGATAGCCTCTAGACAAAGCTCGTTGACGCATCATTACATTATGGTCTTTTGAGCCAGTGAAATGATGTAATGCAAAGACAAACTCCTTCTCAGTCACGATCCTTAGATCCGCTTGGATTCCGTTTTCAAAACGCACACTCGATTTCGTTTCTCCTTTAGCCGTTATTTCTTTCACACCCTCAATTTCTGTAAACCAATCCATAATTGGCTCTGGTGTATCAGAAGCTACGATAAAGTCTAAGTCTCCCACGGTTTCTAAACGCCTGCGAAAGCTACCTGCAACGGATGCTCGTTTTACTAAAGCATGGGCTTCCAATCCTGAAACAATTTCTTGAACAAATTCTTGAACACTCCACCACAAATGCCTTTTTCCGTAAGCTTCCCGATTCGCAATTCCTGAAAGAATTTTTTCCGCTGATTTCGCCCCAAAACCATCCAATGCCTCAATTGTTCCTGATTCACAGGCTTCTTTTAGTGCCTCGATTGTCTCTATACCGAGTGCATCATGAATGTGTTTAACTTTTTTTCCTCCAAGACCAGGGATATCAAGAAACTCAATTAAGCCAGGAGCAATTGAAGCCTTCAAATTATCATAAAAAGGTAAGTGACTTTCATGATACAAGGTCTCAATTTTTAAAGCTAAGGCCTGCCCAATTCCTTGTAATGAAGCGATTTTACCTTCTTTAACGATATTATCAAAATTATCTTCTAAACGCTCCAATGCACGAGCACCACTTTGATAAGCCCGAATTTTAAAACTATTCTCTCCCTTCAACTCAAGAAAGACTGAAATATCTTTGAGGATGCCTATGATTTGAGCTTTATCCATAATAAATGCCTAATCATTAGACGGGCCTATGGAATAATTATAAAGACAACCACCATAATCAAAGTTGGCAAAAGAGCCGCTAAAAATAGATTCAAAGGAGAAATACCACCTTTGAAGAAACGATTAAGAAGACTCTGCCCAGCGGGATTTGGTGCATTCGCAATAACAGTTAAACCGCCTCCCGTTACTGCCCCTGCAACAACTGCATATTGTAACGATTTAGCTAATTCTATATCTTTAGCATAGTTTAGATCAAAAGCAGGTACTTGGGAAGCTAAGAAAGTAATCGCCGCATTATCATTAAAAGCTGTCAAAATTGTTGAACCAAAAAACAACATTTGTTCAGAAAGCATCGAAAGCACAGGCTCAATCCACCAGCCTTGCAAGCCACCATGTGTGACCAACCCAGCCAAGAAGAATCCAACTAAAAGCGGTGATTTTAAGCTGATCGCATTTTGGTGATGATCCGTAGCGATTGTAAAAGCAATAAAGGTTAAGAATCCACCGATAAATAATGCAGGATGATGTAAAGTAAACACTGTCCAGACTAAAAATAGTAAGTGAATCACAATCACCCAAACTGGAGCCGATACAACATTAGCAGTTTCAACTTCTCCTGATTGTTTTTGGCATTTTGCTTCTAATTCTTTGAACTCTTTTTTGAACAAGACATAGTAAAGTGCTGTTGCAATGATAATTCCTAAAGTAGCGCGCCAGCCAAAATTACTGAACATAAATGGCACATCCCAACCCCATTTACTCGCCACCATCAAAACAGGTGGTGCGGCAAAATGAGTCAAAGTACCGCCAACTGAAATGTTTACAAAAAGGAGACCTAATGTTGCATACTTAAAAGTATTAGAAGGGTCATGATGATAAAATTGTTGTCCTAAAAGCATCGCTGCTATTGTCATTGCCGCAGGTTCAGTGATGAAAGACCCCAACAAAGGTGCTACAATAAGAATTGAAAGCCACCAAGCAGAAATCGATCCTTTACCAAATTGAGCAAAGAAGCTGAGTGCTTTTTCTGAAAAGATAATAATAGGACGCGATGCCGCAATAGCCATAATTACAACCACAAATAAAGGTTCAGTAAAATTGCGTGAATCGATGTAATAAGTTGCCACATCCCATCCATGAAAAACCGTAATTGCGATTAGCAATGGCAAAACCCAAATCCCAAATATAGCCTCTACTTCTCCTAAAAAGTGAAATAATTTTGCTTTAAAGTTTACCGGATGTTTCCCATCTACATAAAATGACTCCTGTCCTGAAAACTTAGCTTTATGCGAGTCCTCTAGCTTATGAGACAATTTCATAAAATATCCTGCAGCAAAAGTATGCAGAATCGCCCCAAAAAATAAGAGAGTAGCAATGATGTTGATGGGATCAACCAACGCACGTAATTTCAAACGTTCTAATAATGTTAATTCTTTTGAGTCGCTCGCATTTTCCTTAGAATACTCTTCTTCTATCAATTGATATTGAGAAAGTTCCGTAGGAAAAGCATAAGACTTTTTTTCAACAGCGCCACCCGCATGGACTAAAGACTGCCCAAAAGAAAGCGATAGAATACAGATAAGAAAGAATTGGATTTTATTCATAGGAAAATTAGATATGTTAATTTAGCTAACAATAATGAATTGAGAAGATTTAAAACTAAAATCTTTAATAAAACGCAAATATTAATTCATGCTTTCCGCATTCTCCGCAACATTATCTACAGGGATGTCACCTTCTGGACGATTACTTCTAAATTGATAACGGTTGATTGATTTTAAATCCATCTTTTCGGCCATCTCCTCAAAATAACCCATATTTTGTAAAACTAAATTATAGGATTCTTTATTATCTAGTATATGGGACTCTTGGGATAGGTTTATTCCTGCATCTTTGCGAATTTTAGCTAAGTGTTGACTCCAATTCGATTCGTTAATCTCTATATTCTTCATCTTACGGATATTTTTATCCAAGGATTTATTAAAACTAGAATTTGATTTATCAGAAAAAATCTTCTTTTGTCCAATATCTGAAAAATGCTTATCCCAAGTCTCTAAACGAATTTCCTTTCGTGAGAATTTTTTATCAAAATCCCTAGAATTTGATTTTTTTTCAAATTGTAAAAATTTATCCGATGAGACGTGCTTTTTTTGCTGAAATTTATCCTTACCTAAAAGATTTCCATTTTTCTTTATAGGAGAAGATTCGATAGCAGAGCAATTGTGGCTGATAAATACAATCAACAAGAAAAAATGACCCACTCGCTTTAAACTGAGCAAAATACTTCGCATAAATAATATAGAGAAACTATTGACGTTAAATATATGCTGATGCAACTATGAACTCAAGCGAAACGTTGACGAAATCACGAAGACAACTCTAAATACTTCTTTTTCAAAAATGTTAAATTATTGAAATGCAAAATTCCGAATATAACTTTTCAAAAATAGAGCCCAAGTGGCAAAAATATTGGTCTGATAATAAGACCTTCAAGGCAATTGATTTTGATAGTCGACCCAAATTCTATATTTTAGACATGTTTCCCTATCCTTCCGGTGCGGGTCTTCATATAGGGCACCCTGAAGGCTATACGGCGAGTGATGCCTACAAACGCTTTAGAAAGTCTCAGGGTTATAACGTACTTCACCCAATGGGATGGGATGCTTTTGGTTTACCGACTGAACAATACGCAATCAAAACGGGCAAACATCCAAAAGAAACCACCCAAACAAATGTTGAGAATTTCAAACAACAATTGAAACAAATTGGACTATGCTATGATTGGGAAAGGGAAATTAACACTACAGATCCTAACTATTTTAAGTGGACCCAATGGATATTCATCCAGTTATTCAGAAAAGGTCTAGCGTATGTTGAAGAAAAACCTGTTTGGTTTTGTCCTGATCTCGGTACTGTATTGGCAAATGAAGAAGTGCTTCAAACTAATGAAGGTGCTCGGTCTGAACGAGGCAACTTCCCTGTTGAACGTCGACCTATCCGTCAATGGGTACTTCATATAACCAAATTTGCTGATAAACTTTTAAAAGGACTCGATAATTTAGATTGGCCAGATTCAACTAAACGACTTCAAGCTAATTGGATCGGCCGTTCAGAAGGGGCAAAAGTATCCTTTGCCATTGAAGACAATCCCGATGAAAGGATTGATGTTTTCACCACTCGTCCTGATACACTATTCGGAGCAAGCTATGTAGTCTTAGCTCCAGAACATCCTTTAGTTGCAAAAATCACTCATCAAAATCAACAGGACACAGTTAATGCTTATATTGCTAAAGCAAAAACTAAATCGGATCTAGAACGTGCCGAATTAAATAAAGAAAAAAGCGGCGTTTCCTTAGGTGCATATGCAATTAATCCCGTAAATCAAAAACGTATTCCAATATGGATAGCTGATTATGTATTAGTTTCTTATGGAACAGGTGCCATTATGGCTGTGCCTGCTCATGATGAACGCGACTTTGAATTTGCAAATACATACGGGATTGAAATCATTCAGGTCATTGATGACGGGGGCTCTGCCGATAAAAACGAAACTGGTCAGCTAACTCAGGCTTTTACTCAATCGGGTAACCTTATCAACTCAGAGAAATACAATGGTATGGACTCCGAGTCGGCTAAAAAAGCAATCATCCAATTTTTGGAAACCGAAAATGCAGGCTCTGTTGAAGTGAACTACAAATTACGTGATTGGTTATTTTCAAGACAACGCTACTGGGGTGAACCTTTCCCAATTATCTGGCTAAGTTTTGAAGATTATCAAAAAGTCAATGATGCCTTCAAACCCGAAGCTACCGACATACATTCACAAATTCATGGCGAAAAGCGATATGCCGTTGTGCTTCCAAATGATTCTCTTCCCTTAGAATTGCCATCCATTGAAAGTTATAAGCCATCACCTGATGGACAAAGCCCACTTTCAAAAGCTGAGCAATGGCTTAACGTTCATTTTCATAAAGAAACTGGAGAAACGTTCACAGAGCCTAATGAAAATACCGTTTGTGGTACGCGCGAGACAAATACCATGCCACAGTGGGCAGGATCCTGTTGGTATTATTTGCGCTACATGGATCCAAAAAATTTTGAGCAACTGATCGATCCAGAAATTGAATCTTATTGGAAAGCACCCGACCTCTATATAGGTGGAGCTGAACACGCTGTCCTTCATTTACTCTATGCTAGATTCTGGCATCATGTTCTTTTTGAAATTGGAATTGTCTCAGAACCCGAACCTTTTAAAAAGCTTTTTCACCAAGGTATCATTTTGGGAGAAGATGGTGAAAAAATGTCAAAAAGCAGGGGAAATGTAGTAAACCCTGAAGTCATAATTGATGCCTACGGAGCAGATACCTTAAGACTCTACCTTATGTTCCTCGGACCTCTCGAAGCAATGAAACCTTGGAATACAAAAGGTATCGAGGGGGTTGCTCGATTCTTGAGAAAACTCTGGCGTATCGTTATTATCGATAACGACAATACCCTCAATCCGATTATTGATGCTTCTAATTCAAAACCACTTGACGACGAATCCGAGCGGTTACTCCATCAAACCATAGAAAAAGTCACGAACGATTACGAGAATCTAGGATTTAATACCGCTATCTCCCAATTGATGATCTTGATTAATCAACTCTCTAAATCGGAATCTATTCCTCAATCAGTTATCGAAACATTCCTTCAACTGATTGCACCACTGGCTCCGCATATAGCTGAAGAACTTTGGTCGCTTTTAGGCCACGAATCATCGATTAGTGAGCAATCATGGCCACAAGCAAATAAAGAAAAATTAGTCGCTTCCACCGTAAAGATAATTTTCCAAGTGAATGGGAAGCACCGAGGTGATGCCTTATTGCCTAAAGACCATACAAAAGAAGATGCTTTCAATAAAGCCAAAGCAAGTGAACGTGTTCAGTCCCAATTGTCCGGCAAGACTCTCGTTAAAGAAATTTATGTGCCCAATAAAATTGTAAATTTTGTGGTGAAATAGGAAATGATCTCCCAAGTGAAACTAGTCTTTTCGTATTGTTTAATTAATTCATTATTCATAATGAATCTTGAAGCCGCTCCTGCTATCAAAAATCAAAGATTTGGCACAGCTTTTATTACAAGTGTAGCGGGAAATTCTATTAATTTTAAAAATAGTACGACCACTCATTCTATTCGTCTTCACGATTCGATTATCCTCAACTCTGATACCTTAATCAGCACCGGAGATCGTGATTATGTATTCTTCAAACTATCCAATAACACAACATTTGGTATATTAGAAAGTACACAATTCAGTATTCAATCTTTCCAACAGGACACATTTACAGATAGAGACGTCCGTTTTGATCGCGAGCCCTCAATATCCAATTTCAAGAGCACTCTTGATGAAGGTACAATAGTCGTTAAATCAAATATTATTTCTCCTTTGTCGATTTTTGAAATTCATCTACCAGATAGCAAGTTAGAATTATATTCAGCAATAGCCGTTATATCATATCGCTACAATATATTACACATTGCACTCTATGAGGGAAACATTAGTTTAAAATCAAATAATTCAATCAAACACATAAATGCCCCAAGTTATTATGTGATCGATTCTTATAATTTGAAAAATTCAATCGATAATTATGATGCAGATTTATCCGAGGCCCCTTCCCAATGGAACTTATTAAAGGATTCTATTTCTGTTGAAAATAATCGTGTTATCTTTACCCCAGAAGAAAGATCTTCTCAAAGTGCTGCTAAAGCTAAGTTGATTAGCATAAAAGATTTTTATAATCAAAACTTCATTCGACCAAGATCATTTCAAAAACTTGAATTTAAAGACTCAAAAGACTAATGGACTCAAAATTCTTACCTACAGGTTATAACCGAGAAGCCATTACCTTAATTGCAGGTAAAGGCCGCTACCCTGCACTATTAACTGAAATTATTAAAAATAAGGGCATTCCCCTCAAATTAATTTCAATTAGAGGCGAAACACAGGATTCGCTAATTAATTTATTCCCTGATGAAGACCATGTTTCTCTGGATTTAGGAAAAGTAAATCAATTACTTAAAACTTTAAAATCGTTAGAGAGCAAATATGTGATTATGGCAGGACAAATAAAGCCTACTCGACTCTTTAAAGACTTAAACCCAGATATAAAATTAATATCAATGTTGGCTAAACTCAAAGAGTTAAATGCGGAAACTATTTTTGGATCGATTGTTGAAGAAATTAATAATCAAGGATGTAATGTGCTGGATGCACGATCGTTTTTAGATGACCATCTTGCCTCAGAAGGCTTAATGACCTTAACTAAGAAAAAACCTTCATCTGATATTTTGGAATTTGGGATAAATATGGCTAAAAATATTGCTCAATTAAACATCGGGCAAGGTATAGTCATAAAAGATAAAACTGTCATAGCTGTAGAAGCATTTGAAGGTACCAATAAAATGCTTAAACGCGTAGGCGATTTAAAATTGAATAACTTGATTTTCTTTAAAACGATAAAGAAAAACCAAGATTGTCGCTTTGATATTCCAGTTTTTGGTCTACAAACTTTAGAGCTCTTGCAAAATCTAAAAATAAAAACAGCCGTATTAGAAAAAAACTCAGTAATAATAATTGATAAAGCTGAGGTTTTGAAAGCTGCAGAAAAATATAAGATTCAATTGATAGGATTCACTGCCAAATAAATCGGCTAATAGTTAATTGCTCACCTCAAGGTCAAAACGTGCATAAATAGATTCTCCATTTTTTTGGACTTGTGCAAATAAACGATACCAACCTTTTCGGGGCACATTAAATAGAAAACTCAAATCGTCCACCTCATTTGCTTCAACCAATATATCTTCGATTGGATGCATATGTGCAAAGCCTCGTTGTTCGGCATCAAATGCTACCATATGTGCTTTAGCACCCATTATGGTTTCTAAAGGCACTTTATTGCCCTCAACATCACGAACTTTTAACTTAAAACGATAATCTTGATTAACTTTCAACTTTTCTGGAACCTGTTCTAATTTAAAGCGAAGCGAGTTTTGTATGTCATTCGTTTTACGATAAAAGTCTTTCTCCTCCACAGTACCATCTACATCTAAAACATTAGTTGCAATTAATTGTCTACGGGTACGCTTCGGTACTACTTCTGCATAAGCTGTATATTTTCCTCCATTTTTAGGACTAAAGTCAAAGCGATATACTCTTCCCATATCTTCAGACTGTGGATGGATATGATGATAATCCTCTAAGCTTTCATCAATAAACAACAAATGCATCTGTTTCGTATGCGTAAACGCGAGTTCATGCGGTAAAAGAAAACGTCCCCCATCTAACTGTAATGAAAGCTCACCTTCATTTGTTTCTGAGTTCCATTTCATCGGCAATTCAACGGGGTAATCCAATTGAACTAGATCAATAAATCCTGCACTATTTGTCGCGCAATATTCAACTTCGCCATTTTCATTAACTACTTCTTCATAATGTAAAAAACCACACTCCGAATCAGGCAAAAATCGCATCACAAAATAAAGTACAATAAAAATACCCGTGATTGCCAACACGCTTTGTCTGCGTCTATTTATTAAAATTTTCATCTTATTTTTTTAATAGTTCTTGAGCCCTAGTTAAAAAATCATCCACTTTCCAAACGGAACCCTCTTTCCTATAATGTATACGACCTTTTTGGTCGATGAGCAAGGTAGCCATAGTGTGATTAATTGTGCCATCTTGTTCCATCGTAATGATTCCAAAATATCGCATTAGGTCCTCTACCCAGAGAGGCTTTGCCGTCATTAAGGTAAAAGTATCAAATTCAATGTCATAAGAATTGGCATACTGCTTTAAAATCCCTGGTGAATCATATTCAGGATCAAATGTAATTGAAAGTAAGTGCAAACCATCTAAGCCCATTTCTCTAGCTTTATCTTGAAGCAAAGACATGCGCATTGTTGAAGCAGGACACATTTCCATTGCCTGACAACGTGTAAAAATAAAATTAATGACCACAACTTTACCCAAAAAATCTTTAAACTGAAAAAAATCTCCCTCTTGGTTAATTCCAGAAAATGCTATAATATAATCTTCTTCTTGAACAAAATTTCTCCGACTCATTGGCTTAACCATACGATGAAATTTTTCGTTCAAATCATTATATGCTTTTGATCCAACACCAGTAATTGGAAAGATAGATTCTAAATGCCATCGATTTGAATAATAAACTGCATTGGCATGAATTTCTCGACCGACATATTGGTCGGATTGGTCACCTAGCCCGACTCGAAAATTATATTTTTTGCCCGATTCGATTTCATCAATTTCTGAATCAAGTATTTTTACATGATATAAAGTATGCTTTTCTGAGCTGTCTTCAACTAGCGCACTTATAAAACTTCCTTGTACTGCTTGCACGCTAGAGATGGACAAACATAAAACGATCAAAAAATAGGGCTTCATCATTTCAGTTATATTATTATCTATTTAAATTTTACTTTAATACCTTTTCTTAGGTAAGTAGGACGATCTAAATTGATGCCCTTGTACAGTGTTATGCTAGAGTCTACAAAATAACCTCGGTCTTCTTCTTTGTCAATAAATGCAAACTCTTTTTGGTCATCGACTTCTTTTTCTCTTTTTTTACCTAGCTTAGAGCGGTGCACTTTTAAGAGATTAGGCGATTTTTTCTTATCCAATATTTTTTCCGATCTGGATTCATCATCTGAAAATAAGTCATCCTTAAGATCTTTAGGATTAACGATTTGATCAATTTCAGCTTTCCCAAAAACACTAATTTTAAGTGAATTGATTAAGGAGTCATCTATGTAGGCCGAAATTAAAATATCCTTTTTAAAATTAAAATTTTCAGCAATGAGAGAAGCTACCTTATGAATAATCGATAACTCTAAAGATTGGTTACCCTGAATCACGATCATCAATCCGTCTAAATCTTTTGGTGAGTCTTCTCTATGCAAAAGCGGATTCAATAAAAAAGATTCAATATGTGATTCAATTGTATCAT